>CAZXKZ010000020.1:0-22947 GCA_964641825.1 uncultured Bauldia sp. | reverse complement strand
GCGGCGATTACGGCGCGGAATCGATCAAGGTCCTGAAGGGCCTCGACGCCGTCCGCAAGCGGCCCGGCATGTATATCGGCGACACCGACGACGGCTCCGGCCTGCATCACATGGTCTACGAGGTGGTCGACAACGGCATCGACGAGGTGCTCGCGGGCCACGCCGACGAAGTGCGCGTGACGCTCAATCCCGACGGCTCGTGCACCGTATGGGACAACGGGCGCGGCATCCCGACCGACATCCACAAGGGCGAAGGCGTGTCGGCTGCCGAGGTCATCATGACCCAGCTCCACGCCGGCGGAAAGTTCGACCAGAACTCGTACAAGGTCTCCGGCGGCCTGCACGGTGTGGGCGTGTCGGTGGTCAATGCGCTGTCGTCGAAGCTCAAGCTCCGCATCTGGCGCGACGGCAAGATCCACGAGATGACCTTCACGGACGGCGTGCCCGACGCTCCGCTGAAGGCCGTCGAGGCATGGGACGGGCGGAACGGGACAGAAGTCACCTTCACACCCTCGCCGCAGACATTTTCCAAGACCGAGTTCGACTATGCGACGCTGGAGCACCGCCTGCGAGAGCTCGCCTTCCTCAACTCGGGCGTCAGGATCGTGCTCACCGACAAGCGCGGCGTCGAGCCCAAGACCGAGACCATGATGTACGAGGGCGGGCTGGAGGCCTTTGCGCGCTTCCTCGACCGCGCCAAGAAGCCGCTGATCTCGGCACCAATCGCGGTGAAGGCGGAGCGCGACGGCATCACCGTGGAAGTCGCCATGCAGTGGAACGACTCCTACCACGAGAACGTGCTCTGCTTCACCAACAACATCCCGCAACGCGACGGCGGCACGCATCTCGCCGGCTTCCGCGGCGCGCTCACCCGGCAAGTCACCGGCTACGCCGAGAAGAGCGTGCAGAAGAAGGAAAAGGTGGCGCTTACTGGCGACGATTGCCGCGAGGGGCTGACGGCGGTGCTCTCGGTGAAAGTTCCGGACCCGAAATTCTCCTCGCAGACCAAGGACAAGCTCGTCTCTTCCGAGGTGCGGCCGGTGGTCGAAAGCCTCGTCAACGATGGGCTCGGGACGTGGTTCGAGGAGCATCCGGCGGAAGCGAAGATCATCGTCAGCAAGGTCGTGGAAGCGGCGGCCGCGCGCGAGGCGGCGCGGAAGGCGCGCGAGCTGACACGGCGCAAGGGCGCGCTCGACATGGCCTCGCTGCCCGGCAAGCTCGCCGACTGCCAGGAGCGCGATCCCTCCAAGGCGGAGATTTTCATCGTCGAGGGCGACTCGGCCGGCGGCTCCGCCAAGCAAGGCCGCAACCGCGAGAACCAGGCGGTGCTGCCGCTCCGCGGCAAGATCCTCAACGTCGAGCGGGCGCGCTTTGACAAGATGATCTCGTCCGAGCAGATCGGCACGCTCATCACCGCGCTCGGCACCAGCGTCGGGCCCGATGAATTCGACATCGGCAAGCTGCGCTACCACAAGATCATCCTGATGACGGACGCCGACGTCGACGGCGCGCATATCAGGACGCTGCTGCTCACCTTCCTGTTCCGGCAGATGCCGTCGCTGATCGAACAGGGCCACGTCTACATCGCGCAGCCGCCGCTCTACAAAGTGAAGAAGGGCTCGTCGGAGAGCTATCTCAAGAACGAGCGGGCGCTGGAGGACTACCTCATCCGCACGGGCGTCGACGACGCGGTCCTGAAGCTCGCGCGAGGCGACGACCGCGCCGGGCCTGATCTTGCGGAGATCGTCAACGACGCGCGCTCGTTCGTCGGCGTGCTCAACGGCATCCACTCGCGCTACAACCGCGCGGTCGTCGAGCAGGCGGCGATCGCCGGCGCGCTCAACCCGGCGATCCTCTCCGAGCCGCAGAAGGCCGAGGAGGCCGCCGTCTATGTCGCGAAGCGGCTCGACGCACTCGCCGACGACACGGAAAAGGGATGGAGCGGTACGTTCGTGGCCGAAACCGGGTTCCGCTTCGAGCGCGAGGTGCGCGGCGTCAAGGAGGTCGCGACGATCGACCCGGCGCTGCTCGACTCGGCCGACGCGCGCAAGCTCGACCAGTTCACACCGAAGCTTCAGGAAATCTATGCCAAGTTCGCCACACTCGTGCGCAAGGACGACGAGACGATCGTGCACGGGCCGCGCGACCTCTTCCAGGCGGTGATGGCAGCCGGGCGCAAGGGCCTCACTCTGCAGCGCTACAAGGGCCTCGGCGAGATGAACGCCGAGCAATTGTGGGAGACGACGCTCGACCCGGAGGCGCGGACGCTGCTGCAGGTGAAAATCCGCGAGGCGGACGACGCCGACGACCTGTTCGGCCGGCTGATGGGCGACGAGGTGGAGCCGCGGCGCGACTTCATCCAGGCGAATGCGCTCAGCGTGGCGAACCTCGACGTGTGAGCACCGGTTCGCCCCTCGATCTCGCTTTCATCGCGCTGCGCGACGCTTCGCGGCGGCAGCCCTACCCGGCATTCGAGGAACGGCAGGCGCAGCTTTCCGCCCTGCTCACGGCGATCGCGACGAACAAACATCGGATCGCTGAAGCCATCGACGCTGATTTCGGCGGACGCAGCCACGAGGAGACGCTGCAGGGCGAGATACTGCCGACGCTCACCTTCATCAAGCACGCCCGACGCAACCTCGCCCGCTGGATGCGGCCCGAGTGGCGCTGGATCGCGGTCAAGTACTGGTTCGCCTCCAACCGCGTTGTCTACCAGCCGCTCGGCGTGGTGGGCATCATCGCGCCGTGGAACTATCCCGTCGCGCTGTCGATGGGGCCGCTGGTCGCCGCGCTTGCCGCTGGCAACCGGGCAATCATGCGCCTGTCGGAGCGGGTACCACACACCGCGGCCGTCATGGCCGAGATCGTCGGGCGCGCGCTGCCAGATTTCGTCTGGATGGCGCCTAACGACCACGCCACCGCGGAACGCATGACGCACCTCCAGTTCGACCACATCGTGTTCACGGGCTCCACGCGGGTGGGACGCGACGTGATGCGCGCTGCCGCCGACAACCTCACGCCGGTGACGCTGGAGCTCGGCGGGAAATCGCCGGTCATCGTCCATCCTGACTACTCTGTCGACAAGGCGGCGCGGCGGATCGCCTGGGGCAAGTTCTTCAACGCGGGCCAGACCTGCATCGCACCCGACTATGCGCTGGTCCACCGCCCCGCGACGGATGCCTTCGTCGAGGCGTTGGAGCGGGAGATCGCCGCGCTCTATCCGAACGCCGCGGCCAACCCTGACTACACCGCCGTCATCGATCAGAAGCAGCGCGCCCACATCGAAGCGCTCGTCGCGGATGCGCGGGCCAAGGGGGCGAGGATCGTGCAGCCGGCCGGTGCAGCGAAAGCGGCGGGCAAGCTGCCGCCGACCATCGTGGTCAACGCGACCGACGACATGCGCGTACTGCAGGACGAGATATTCGGGCCGGTCCTGCCGATCCGCGCATACGACGATTTCGAGGACGTCTTCGGCTATCTGGCGGAGCGGCCACGCCCGCTAGCGCTCTACTACTTCGATAGTGACCGGGAGCGGATCGAGCGGGTTACGCGGGAAACCGTCTCCGGCGGCTTTGCCATCAACGACACGCTGCTCCAGTTCGTGCAGGAGGCGCTGCCCTTCGGTGGCGTCGGGGCGAGCGGCATGGGCCGCTATCACGGCTTCGAGGGCTTCCAGACGATGTCGAACGCGCGGGCGGTCTACCGGCCGGGGCCGTTCAACATCAACCGCATCGTCCGTCCCCCCTATACGCGCCTCATGCGCTTCCTGCTCGACCGCACGACACGGCGGACGCCGTTCTAGCCGATTTGGCCTTGCGGCTCGCGCCGCGCGCCTCCACATCACCGTTCTACGCAGGGGGAACGATGGCCCAGTTCCGGCAGTTTCAGATCGGCAACCTCGGCTGGCGCGGCTGGCTGGGGCTTATCGTCGGCGGCGCGCTGGCGCTGGCAGCGGCGGCGGCGCTCATCGTCCTCTCGCTCGGACTGGCGCTTGTGCTCATCCCGATCGTCGCGGTCGCCGCGCTCTACGGCCGGTGGCGCCTCCGCAAGGTCATGGCCGACATCAACGCCGAACAGGCTCGACCGGGAACCGGCAAGACCATCGAGATCGAGTACGAGGTCGTCAACGATCCCGACCGCGGCCAGCGGTACTAGGCGGCTTCCGCGGCCTTGCGCGGGCTCACCGCGCGCACCATCAGCAGGATCGCCAAGGCGACGCCGGCACTTGCGGCAGCGAAGAGGGAGCCGGCGGCGGCGAGGCCCGCGGCTGCAGCCCATGAGAACGACACCAGCGCCTCACCGAAGGTGGCGATACGCGAGGACGTGTGCCGGCGGCGGAAGTGGCTGCGCTTGGCCTGCGCGCGGAACCAGAGCTGGATCCGGATCGTGGAGGCAGCGGCAACGGCTATGCCCAGGGTAGCGGCGACCGCGTGCCACACGGACAGCAGCGCAAAGCCGGCAAGGACGGGACCGAGCACAAGCGCCGTCGCGCCGAAAACGGCCTCGACCTTGGAGCGGATCACCGTGCCCGCCGCGACCGGGGCCGTCGCCACGAGCTCCGGCGCGTCTTCGCCCGAGATCGCAAGCCATGCAAGCGCGCCGGCAAGCTGGCCACCGACAGTGACCAGCACCATGACGACGACCACAAGCACGCCGGTCGACTGGCCAAAGTTCCGCGCGAGCAGCAACGCCGGCGGCAGGAGGTAGAGCAACTGCGTCAGCGTCTGCGACACGAGCCAGGGATCGCGGCGCAGCAGTATCCACTCCTTGCGGCGGAGGGCGCGCGGCGGCGAGCGCGTCGCGAAGGCGCCGGCGCGGCGGCGGCGACGGCCGGGCGCGGCAAGATCCGTGGCAGCGATCGAGTGCTCGCCCAGACGCGGGG
Source organism: uncultured Bauldia sp. (assembly GCA_964641825.1). Classification (GTDB taxonomy): domain Bacteria; phylum Pseudomonadota; class Alphaproteobacteria; order Rhizobiales; family Kaistiaceae; genus DASZQY01. The sequence continues at coordinate 18,065 of CAZXKZ010000020.1, read as the reverse complement.
CAACGACGGCGGTGACCAGCGCGACGACCACAAGCGCCAGCGCGACGACAAAGCCGAGGGCCACCCAATCCCCAAGGATTGCGCGGGCTGGAAGCCATATGGGGCTTGCCTCATCGGGCATGACGGAGATCAGCGCATCGGGGGCGCTGAACATGCCCGCGGAGATGTTGCCGTAGAGGAGAATGGCGGCGACCTGCAGGCCGATGGCGAAGGCGGCGCCGACGACAGCCGCGATAATCTGGGCTACTAGGCGTGTACGGCGCGGGCCGAGAAGCCGAAAAAGACCGATCGTAATGGCGACCGCGAGCGATGCCATCGCAAACCCAAAGGCGATTGCTACCCCATAGCCTGCCAGCCAGCGGGGACCGCCCGATACGGTCAGGACATTCACGAAGGGCGCCGCCAGGACCACGGCCATGATCGCGATCAGCGTCGCGTTGGCGGCGATGCGGACGGCGAACAGGCGTACCGGCGGGACCGGCGACGACAGCACGAGGTCGAGATCGCCGCGGGAGTAGAGTGAGCGCGTGACCGACTCCATCGCCTGGCTGAGCAGCAGCGAGACGAACAGGAGGACGATCAGGGAGACAGAGATGAGGTCGGCCTTGCCAGGGTCGAGACCGTCCTCGCCGAAGCGGGCGACGATGGCGTAGGCCGGAAGGTGGAGCGCGGCAGCGACGAGGAAGAGCACGAACAACGCAGTCGAGAAGCGCCGCTTGTTGCCGGCGGTGATGATCGAGCGCCAGTCGCGCCACGCCAGCCGCAGCTCATGGGCGGCGAGCCAGAGGATGCCGGCCTCGCGCGCGCCTGCGTGACCCGGCGCGATGATCGAGGTGGCGCTCACGCGGCAGCCGCGCTTTCCGCAACCAGCGTCAGGAACACGTCCTCCAGGCTGCCGCCACGGCCGGCGCGGAGCGACAGCTCGGCCAAGGTGCCTTCGGCGATGAGGCGGCCCGAGGCGAGCACGCCGATACGCTCGGCCATGCGCTCGGCCACCTCAAGGATGTGCGTGGTCATGATGACGGTGCCGCCGGCGCGGACACGGGCCTGGAGCACGTCCTTGACCGTGCGGGCTGTGCCGGCGTCAAGGCCAGTCAGCGGCTCGTCGAGGATGATGAGCGACGGGTCATGCACCAGAGCGCCGGCGAGCGCCACCTTCTGGCGCATGCCGCGCGAGAAGCCTTCGCAGCGCTCGTCGGCATGCGGGGTAAGGCCAAGCCAGTCGAGCAGCTCGCGCACATTCTTCTCGGCCGCGCCGCTCTCAACACCCCACAGGCTGGCGACGAACTCCAGATACTCGAATGGCGTCAGCTTGTCGTAGATCATGGGCTCGTCCGACACCCACGCCATCCGGCGCTTGGCGGCGATGGGATCGGCAAGGGCGTCGATGCCGAAGACGGAGATCGAGCCGGCGTCGGGACGGAGGAGCCCGGCAACCATCCGCAGCGTCGTCGTCTTGCCGGCGCCGTTCGGCCCGAGAAGGGCGTAGAACTCGCCGGCCCGCACCGTCAGGTCGAGGCGATCGACCGCCGGGCGGTCGAACGTCTTGACGAGGCCGCGCAACACGAGCGCGGGGCGGCTGGCGGCTATGTCCATCGGGAGACCGTCCTTCTAGCAGGCGATCTCCCCTACATGGCGCCGGTTGAGGCCGGGTAAATCCCGGCCCCGAAATGCCATGAGTTACAGGGGCTTGATGTACCTGCCGTAGACCCAGCCGGTCTCGAAATTGCCGTTGCCGAGCGGATCGACCCAGATCTCGCACCAGCGGTAGCGGACCTGCTGCGCCTGCGCCTCTGTCGGAAGGCCGGCGATCTGGTTGAGGTCGAGCCCGTTGGTGCACTTGCCGGTGAGGCTGAGCGGCGTGCCGTTGGGGTAGGCCACGAGGATGCGGGAGTAGCCTGCCGGCCATTTACGCACATTGAGAACGTCCCAACTGGCGACGTTGGCGACCTGCCAGCCGAAGAACTCGGCGCTGGCGGACGTTGCCGATGCCGCCAGCGCGGTCGCGGCGACAAGCGCCGCGGCGAGCGCGGCCCTGATGCTGTGCATGATCGATCTCCTTCCTCCGCCTGCGCGGATCATGACAGCAGGATGGCGCAATCAGGCTGAACCGGCAGTGAACGGCGTCACCGGTTAGTAGCCGGGGAGCACCAGCACCGTGCGCGCGGACGGAAGGGTATCCCGCGACAGGCGAACATGCGGCCCGTCGTTGTATGCGATGGCGTAGGTCTCCTCGAGCCGCGCGAGGAAACGGGCCAGCGTTGCCTGACCGAAATAGTGCATGGGGATGACGAGCGGCGCGCCGATCTGGTCGAGCACCTCGATCATGTCGTCGACGCTGAGCGTGTAGCTGCCGTCGACGGGGGCGAGCACGACATCGATGCGGCCGACGGCCTTCAGATGTTCCGGCGTCAGCTCGTGGTGAAGATGGCCGAGGTGGGCGATGCACAACTCGGCCACCTCGAACACGAAGATCGAGTTCATGTCGCGCTGGATCGACCCCGATATGCCGAAGCCGCCGCGGATATTGGTGGTGACGTTGCGGAGCCAGACATCGTCGACCGCCAGCTCGTGCTGCGCAGGCTCGCCGTTCTCGCCCCAGCCGTGGAAGACGTACTCGATCTCAGGCTCGGGGTTCAGCGTGTAGTGGGTGCTGTGGGCACGGTTCATGGTGACGATGCGCGGGATGACGTCCGGCTTGACGACGCCGTTGTAGTCCGTGGCGATGGTCACACCCGCGGGACTCTCGATGAGAAACGTCGAATGGCCGATGTAGGTGAGATCGACGAGGCCGGGCTCGGCCTGGGCCAGATGCATGAGGCTGGTGGGCAGCACGCGCGCTTCGCCGAACGACGGCGGCGGCCACAGGCCGGCAACGAAGCGCGGGCAGCGCTCGGGCTCTAACTCCGCCTGCTGCGCAACGGCCGGCATCGCCGTGGCCGCGAGCGCCAGCAAACCCGCCAGAACCAAGCGAACCATCTTTCGATCGCCTCCCGTGCCAGCCGGCGGAAAGTCTCGCACACAGGCCATGACGGGCGAAAGCGGCGCCGCGTTCACAACTTCGCGCGGTGGGCGGATCAGGCGCGCCCGTCGAGATGACGCGCCCGCCGCAACTGCGGGAACATCCATGCCCACAGCACGGCCACGCCAATGGTGCCGATGCCCCCCATGACCACGGCGGGCACGACGCCGATCAGGGCGGCGACGGTGCCGGCGCGGAACTCACCGACCTCGTTCGAGGCGCCGACGAAGACCATGTTGACCGCGTTCACGCGCCCGCGGACCGCATCTGGCGTCCAGAGCTGGATCAATGTCTCGCGCACGTAGACGCTGATCATGTCGGCGGCGCCGGCCAGGGCGAGCGCCACGACCGATAGCCAGACAATCGTCGAGAAGCCGAAGACCACGGTCGCCGCGCCGAAGATGCCGACGGCGATGAACATGATGATGCCGGCGTGATCCCTGATGGGCCGCCAGGTCAGATAGATCGCCACGACGATCGCGCCGATACCCGAGGCAGAGCGAAGGAGGCCAAGCCCCCACGGCCCGACATCGAGAATGTCGCGGGCGTAAGCGGGCAGGAGCGCGACGGCACCGCCGAGGAGCACGGCGAACAGGTCGAGCGAGATCGCCCCCAGAACGATCTTCTCGTGCCAGACGTAGCGGAAACCGGCCACGACGGTCGACCATGAGGTCGGCTCGTGCAGCGTCTTCTGCGGCGGCTTCGGCACAGTGAGAATGAGAATGCCGGCGCCGAGGAACAACGTGGCGGCCACGCCATATGCCCATTCCGGCGCGACCCCGTAGAGCAGCCCGCCGGCCACCGGACCAACGATGGTGGCGACCTGCCACGACGATGACGAGAGCGCGATGGCGCTCGCCAGATCCTCGGCGGGGACGAGGTTGGGTATGAGGGACTGCGAGGCTGGCCCCATGAAGGCGCGCGCGACCCCGAAGACGAACAGCAGGGCGAAGATCACGTTGACCGAGACGACACCGCTCAGAGTCAACCAGAGAAGCAGCGCGGCGCATAGCGCCTCGACCGCCTGGCATATCGCCACGATCAGACGGCGGTTGTAGCGGTCCGAGACCGAGCCCGTGACCAGGACGAGCGCCAGCGCCGGTGCGAACTGGACAAGACCGACGAGGCCGAGATCGAACGGATTCCGCGTCAGGTCATAGACCTGCCAGCCGACGGCGACGCTGACGATCTGGGTGGCGAAGGTGGTGAAGAACCGCGCGATCCAGAAAAGGACGAAGCCGCGATGGCGAAACGCCCCTCGCGGCTGGTGCGGCGGCCTGTGCGTATCGCCGGCGCTTTCGGACGAATCTGGAGCGGCCGGGTCCATTGGGCCTGACTGACGGGATGAAGACATTCCGACCGCAGCCGGAACCGGGGTGAGGACGCCCTCTTACGCCATCGCGGCAGGGGAAGGAAGGTTAGCTGTCCAACCTGTCGGTGAACCAGCGGGTGAGCGAGATCCAGACCTGATCCTTCTCTGCCTGGTCCTCGACGCCGTGCTCGATGCTGGGATTGTCGTTGACCTCGACCACGACAATGCCGTTCGCGGTCTCCTTGATGTCGACGCCGTAGAGGCCATCGCCGATGAGCTGGGCGGCACGGAGGCCAATGTCGATGATCGCGGGCGGCGCCTCGCTCAGCGGAATGGTGTTGTGGCCGCCTTCCCTCAGCTTGCCATCGGCACCGTGCTTGACGATCTGCCAGTGGCGCTTGGCCATCATGTACTGGCAGACGTAGAGGGGCTTGCCGCCGAGAACGCCGAGACGCCAATCGAAGCTCGTGGGCATGAATGCCTGCGCGAGAAGCAAGTCAGTATCCTCGAACCATTCGGCGGCCAGACGCGCAAGCTCCGCGGCGTTGTCGACCTTCTTGACGCCACGCGAGAACGACGAGTCAGGCACCTTGAGGACCATCGGGAAGCCGAGCTCGTCGGCGGCGCGGGTGAGATCGTGAAGACCGGCGAGAATCACGGTCGGCGGCACGCCGATGCCGTTCCCGGTCATCAGCTCGTGGAGATAGATCTTGTTGGTGCAGCGGATCATCGACATGGGATCGTCGATGACCGGCATGCCTTCCTGCACGGCGCGGCGGGCGAAGCGGTAGGTGTGGTTGTCGATCGACGTCGTCTCGCGGATGAACAGCGCATCGAACTCGGCCAGCCGCGGAAGGTCGCGGCGAGTGATGGGCTCGACCTCGACGCCCTGCTTCTCCGCGATCCGCGACCAGTGCTTGAGCGTGGCGAGGTCGGACGGCGGCAGAGTGTCCTGCGGATTGTAGAGGACAGCGAAGGAATAGCGCGGCGTGGCGCGGTCCTTCTTCGACCGCCACTCGCGCGTGGTGTGGGCGTGGAGCGCGGCATGGAAACCGCTGAGCTCCGCCGGCGTCAGCTTGGTGATCGGCAGCGGCGCAAGCCGCCTGATCTGCGGTCGGCCTCCGTTCTCGATCGTCACCTCGAGCACCGGACAGCGGAACCAATCGAAAAGCAGGCGCCCGAAACGATCGAAACGCCGGTCGTCCACGGCCCCAAAGTAGACGAGCAGGCGATGGGGGGTGGTCTTGTCCTCCGCCGCAGCGAGCGCCTTCTGGAACGAATCCTCGAGCTCGGGCAGCGCCTGGGCATAGAGCTGGCGCGCGCTGAGATCGACCATCGTCTCGACAGTCGGGATGATGCGGTGGCCGCGCGCCTCGGCAAGCAGCGAGCAATAGTAGCCGCGGCTCTGGTAGGCGAAGGAGCGCGACAGGTTGATCATCTTGGGGCGCGAGCCGCGGAACAGGTTCGTGCGCGCCAGATATTCCTTGGTGGTGATGACCTTGTGCGGCGTGTCGGCGTTCGGAAAATCGCGCGCCGAATCGACCAGGATGACCCAATCGGCCACGGCTATTTCGCGCGCCTCCGGCTGCCGCCTGCGGGGAGCGGCTTCTCGTAGCGGAGGGCATCGGCTGCGTCGGCGTAGTAGCCGGAGTAGCGGCCGATGCGGCGATAGCCGCGGCGCTCGTAAAGCGCGATCGCGGCGCGGTTCTGCGCCCGCACCTCCAGACGCAGCACATGCTTGCGGGCAGACGCGGAGACGGCCTCAGCATCTGGCCGCGCACGCGACGGTCGACCGCGATCGAATAGAGGCGCGCCACGCCGGACCCCTTGCGGAACAGGACGAGATGATACCCGCGGATCAGAACGTCGCCGTCGCCATCCAGTTCCGCGGCGACGCGGAGGCGGGCCGTCGGACGGCCGATCAGCCGCCGCAGGCTCCGACGGGCCAGCCGGTCGGACGCGAAAGTCCGCGCCTCGAGGGCCCTCAGGCCATCGAGGTCGGCACGACCAGCGTCTCGGATTTCAACGCCCGACATACGGGACTTGCGACTCGCTGACTGCAGCGCCGGGAATGTTGACGCCGAATCCGCAGAAAAGACAAGGAACACGGCGTCGCGGTGGCGGACGGTCCACATGCCAGGCTTGGGCCGTGCCGGGCGGGGAGACCGTGACGCGTGCCGACGGCGCTTTCCGGCCGGCTCCGGTGTGTTCCCCTGCCCTGCCATCGCCGCGCAGATCCCGAACCCCACGGAGTTGCGCGCAGGCGGCGCTCCGTCGCATAACTCCCGCCTCCCCTTCCCTCCAAACGGACCCCACCCATGGCTGCTCCCGCGCGTCTGACCATTCCCGACCTCGCCGGCAAGGCGGTTCTCATCACCGGCTCATCGACCGGGATCGGCGCGGCGATCGCCATCGCCTTCGCGGCGCAGGGCGCCAAGGTCGCCGTGCACTACAACTCCAGCGCCGAGCAGGCGAAGGCCGTCGTCAAGACGATCACCGAGGCCGGCGGCAGCGCCACGCTCCTCCACGGCGACGTTTCCGACCCAGCCACCACGCGCAGGATCGTCTCGGAGGCGGCGGAGGCGCTCGGCGGGCTCGACGGCCTCATCAACAATGCCGGGCTGATGCTCGGGCGCTTCGCGATCGACCAGATCTCGGACCAGCACTACGACCGCGTCCTCGACCTCAACTCGCGCTCGGTGTTCGCCGCCACCCAGGCGGCTATCCCGCACCTGTCGCGGAAGGGCGGGTTCATCATCAACACGACCTCGGTTGCCGCGAGGAACGGAGGCGGAGGCGGCGCCGTACTCTATGCCGCCGCCAAGGGCTTCGTCTCGACGATCACGCGGGGCGCCGCGAAGGAGCTCATCGGCCGCGGCATCCGCGTCAACGGCGTGGCACCCGGGCTGATCGCGACGCCGTTCCACGAACGCTACACTTCCGACGAGGTGATGAAGGTGCAGGCGGCGACCATCCCGCAGGGGCGCGTCGGCACGCCGGAGGATTGCGTCGGCGCCTATCTCTTCCTCGCCTCCGAAGCGCTGTCCGGCTACATCGTCGGCCAGATCATCGAGGTGAACGGCGGACAACTGATGCCATAGCCGCCGAGGCAACCCCGCTCGCTACGGCAGGACCTCGCTGCGGGCAGCGGGCTTGCCGTGCTCCTCCTCGCGGGCCGCGCGGTACTCGCGGATCGAGCCCTTGAGGGCCATGCCTATCGCCTGCTCCAGCGCGGCGGCGCTGTCGAACCGCGACAGGAACACGTAGTCGGCACCCGCCTCGTACATGTGGTCGGCGTCGGCGAGGTTGACCGCGTTGGCGATGATGATCGCGTCGGGATTGATCTTGCGGACGGCGGCGACCAGCTTGGTATTGTTGGTGCCGCGCATGAGATCATCCGACACGGTGGAGATCACGACGCGGGCGCGATCGACGCCGGCGTGATGGAGGGTATCGGGGTTAGACAGGTCGCCGTATTCAACGTGAGCGCCCAATTGCCTGATCCTGTCGTGCAGCGCGACGTTGAAATCGATGACCAGCGTCTCCTTCACCAGCGCAGGATCGTCGCGCGCGATGTCGTGGAGCAGCGACGAGGCGATGCGGTGGAACCCCAGGATGACGAGCCGCCACTCACCCTCGTCGCCGGCGCCGGAAGACGGCGGATCCCGGAACCCGAGACGGCGCAGGAGCGGCGCCATCATGTCGTACACGGCGTAGGCGTGGCGATAGAGGGGCGTGGTGGTGAGCGCGGTGAGGACGAAGGCCAGGATGATGGCGGTCGCAAGATCGGACGACAGGTGGCCGAGCGTGACGCCGAGGAAGGTGACCACGAGGCTGAACTCCGAGATCTGCGCCATGCGCACGGCCGTGACCTCGGCATTCCGCCGGTCGGCGCCGGTGAAGTAGAGCAGCGGGAAAAGAAAGAGCTGGCGCGCGAGAATGGCCACGATCGCGATGAGCACGGCCAGCACGAACACCAGGGGGCCGCTCGGCGCGGGAATGGTCATCCCGAGGCTGACGAAGAACAGCGTCAGGAAGAAATCCTTGACCACGTTCACCTTGGTGACGATCTCGGTGGCATAGGGAAGGCTCGCGAGCGTGGCGCCGGCGATGAGCGCGCTCATGCCGTGACCGACCTTGAGATGCGTCTGCCAGCCGACGGCGGACGTGATCCAGTCGAGGCTGTCGCCCAGGAACACGATGGCGAAGCACCACGCGAAGGCGCCGACCAGGATGATCTCCGGCATCTTGGCGATCCACCTGAAGGCGAGCGGGATCACCGAGCGCGAGATGAGGATGGCGAGAAGGCCGAGAATGCCGATGCCGATGAACGATTCGATGATCGGCCAGGCTTGCGGGTTCTGAAGGCTCGGCTGCAGCAGGATGATCACGATCGCCCAAAGATCCTCCATCACGAGGATGCCGAGCGCGAAGCGGCCGGGAACCGTGTCGAGCTCGAAGGCCTCCTGGAAGAGCTTGACGACCAGCAGCGTGGACGAAACCGAGATGGCGAGGCCGATATAGAGCGCGCCGAGATTGCCGCCGACCAGCGACGCGAAGCCGACGATGGCGAGAAGCTTGGCGACGAGGAACCCGAACAGGCCGATCAACGGCACACTGAGAAGGCCGGTGGCGATGATGGTGCGCCCGCTCTTGGCGATCTTGGTGACGTCGATCTCGAGGCCGAGGACGAACAGGAGCAGGACGAAACCGAACTGGGCAATGGTGTCGATATTGGCGGGATCGGTGACCAGACCGAGGGCCAGGGGCCCGCCGATGATGCCGCCGAGGATATAGCCCGCGATCGCCGGAAAGTTGATGCGGGTGAACAGGATCGCCAGGATGCCGGAGAGCAGCAGCGCCATGCCGATGTCGTGGACGAGCGGCGGCAGGTCGCCGCCGGCGGCCATGGCCGGCGCGGAAAACGCGGCACCGGCGAACAGCGTCCCGAACGCCAGACCGAGGAACCTGACAGCACGCATCATTCCGTGGCGGCCTCTCCAGATGGGGGCGCTTCGAGCCTCATCACGGTGGCCCCGTAGCCGGTTACCTTGGTTCATGGCGTTTGCCAACCCAAGGGCTTCAGCCTCGATCCGCGGTCTTTCCACCGGCAAAAATGTGCAAGGAACGGGCCGCGGCCGACCGGACGGGCCTGTTTTCCTGCGGCATGCGGCGGCCAGCCGCGGGCCTGCCTGTCCGCACGATTTGAGAAACGGCCGTCCTTGGGCTATCTAGCCTGATGCGGCCGGCTTGCGCCGGCCCGGTGGCACCCGTAGCTCAGCTGGATAGAGCGCTGCCCTCCGAAGGCAGAGGTCGGATGTTCGAATCATCTCGGGTGCGCCAAATTTTTCCACCAGCAAGACGGGGCGCTGGGATAGCAGCGCCCTCGCTCTTCGAGATTCATGGGCGGCGCAGTCAATTGGAAGCACCAAACCGGCGCGGCCATTGGCTATGGCTCTCGTCGAGCAAGTTTCTAAACAATCAGACCACCGCCACGCTCGTGCAGAGTTGGTAGCCGAAGCGGCGGATCGCGCGGATCGGGCGCTCGCCGGTGCCGGCCTGCTGCAGCTTCCTGCCGAGGCGGAAGAGCATCACGTTGATGGCGTTCCGCCCGGGAAGCTCGTCCTGCCGTTCCAGTATCTCGGCGATCTGCCAGGTCTCGATCCGGTGGTTGACCGCGCGCACGAAGGCGGCGAGCACCGCCGTCTCGGGCGCGGACAGGCTGACCTCTCCCCGCGGGCCGGTGAGCACGAGGCGTCTCGGGTCGAGCAGGAGGGCATCGCTTGCCGGCTGACCCGACTTGAGGCGGCGCGACAGCGCATTGATGGCGGCGCTCAGCTCCTCCAGGGAAAACGGCTTGGTGAGATAGATATCGGCGCCGCTTTCGTAGCCGATCTGCCTCTCGATGGTTCCGCTGCGCGCGGTGACCATGACGATGCCGATACCGGGCTGCACCGAACGGATGCGCCGGGACAGGCTGATGCCGTCCTCGCCCGGAAGATTGAGGTCGATCACCATCAGGTCGATGGCGAGCGCATCCTTCTGCTCGGCGAGCGTCTCGGCGCAATCGAGGCCGACGACGTGATGCCCTTCCCCGCCGAGCGCGCCGACGATCTCCGCCCGGAGATCGTCGTTATCTTCTATGACAACGATGTTCAGCATGGCAGCCAAAGGCTGAAACGTGCCTTCGCCCCGACCGTCTCGTAGACTACGCGGCCCCCGATCATCTCGGAGATTCCGCGCACGACATAAAGCCCGAGCCCGGCGCCGCTTTTGCCGTGCGCCCCGGCGCTGCGGTAGAACTTCTCGAAGACACGCTGCGGGTCGGGCAGCCCGGCGCGGTTGGGGAGATTCTCGATGGCGATCCTGACGCCGGCGCGACCCTGCTCGACGTCGGGGGCGGCGCGGATCTCGACGCTGGTGTCCGGCGGCGAATACTTGATGGCGTTGTCGATCAGGTTGCCGAGGAGCACGTCGAGAAGCTGGCGATCGGAGGTGACAGCCGGCATCGGCTCGGCGGCGAGCGTGATGCGCGCCGGAGCGGCGCTGAGCGAGACCGACTTCGAAAGCTCCGCGCCGACGTCGATCGTCTCCCTGCTCACCTGGAACTCGCTCTGCTCGACCTGATCGGCATAGGTGCAGCGGTCGATGATCGCCGCGATGTTGTCGAGCGACCGGTCGATCGGCTGGCGGGACTCGGCGGCCACGCCCAGCCTGCCGACCGCGATCTTGATGACCGAGAGCGGGCTCTTCAGCTCATGGGTCAGCATCGCCATGAAACGGTTCTGCATGTCGCGCTGGCGGCGTTCGAACTGGAGCTCCTGCCGCGCGAGGCTGAGGCCGATGGCTGCTTCGGCGCCCGCCTTCTGCAACTGGCGCGCCTGAAGATGCAGGAAGAAGAACATGGTCAGCGCGGCGAAGACGCCATAGACGATGGTGGCGTGCATGTTCCATTCGCCGGCCGGCATCAGCCCGAGCAGCGGTAGCATCATGACAGTCAGCATCGCGCCGAGCAGGACGTAAACCGAGCGCAGGATGCGGAGACCCGGCGGCGCCTCGCGGCGGGCGGCGACTTCGACGTGGTCACCGCGGGCGGCGGCCGCGAGGAGCACGAACACCGGAGCCGACAGAAGGACGAACACGGCGTTGAGCTGGAGCGCGATGCGCGCGTGGCCGAGCATCAGGAGGACAAATACAGCGGTTTCGAGGAGGATCAGCCCATCCAGTACGGCCATGGCCGCCGGGTGCGGATCGAACTGCCGCACCAGCGCGCGATGGAAGACGAAGGCCAGCATCGGGACGAGGCACACCAGAAGGCTGGTCAGCTCGTCGACGGGTATCCCCGGCAGGATCGGGGCGAGCATGCCGAGTAGCGCGGCGATGAAAAAGATGTTGGTCGCCTGCAGGATCGTAAACCAGCCGATGACCCATCCGCCGCCGATGAGCAACTGGTGGATGCCCCACAGCACGCTCCAGATCATCAGTGCGAGAAAGATCGCCTGGAATATACCGAGGTGCAGGTCGGCGAGGGAGGCGTCGCGCGGCTCCAGCGCCTCGACGTGGAGCATCGACGTGCTCGTGGTGTCGAGGCGCAGATAGTAGGTGGTTTCGGGTACCGACGGCGCGACGATGAAGCCGAGCGCGGAGGAAGCCAGTTCGCGGTCGGCAAAGGGCATGCGGTCACCGGTTACCCTGCGTATCCATTCGCCCGGACGGTCGGAATCGGGCTCGAACAGGGCTACCTCGTCGAGGTAGCTCGGCCGGATACGCAGGACCAGCGCACCGTCATCGCCGGGAGGCGCAGCGACCGTCAGCCTCAGCCAATGGACCGAATCGGTATAGCCACGCGACAGCATGCCCGCGACGGGCGCGAACGAACGCTCGGTCACGTCCTCGATCGAAAGAGTGCCGTCCCTGTCCTCCAGCACGGCGCGGTCGACGATGTAGTCGCGGGCCGATGCCTGCGCCGACGCAAGCAAGACAAGGAACGCCCCTGCAATCAGTCGAAACAGCATTTCCCCCCAAGACCTCACGGGGAAATGTCGACTGATTCCCCCCGTTCAGTCTAGCAATGCGGCTTTCCTTACCCCCGCTTTCCACTCACCATGAAGCACGCGCGGCGACCTGCGCCTGATAGCCAAGCGCGGAGACCGCCGGGCCGCCGATGCCGTAGGTGCCCTTGAGATCAGCGCCGAGCGACAAGCCATCGGTGAGGTCCGCCTGCACGCCGGCGCCGACCTCCACGCGCGGACCGCCCATGCCGGTGGTGAACTCGAAGCCATCGACGATCACGGTCTTGCTCTCTGCGAAGTCGTAGGAGACGGCGACACCGGCATACGGTGCGAACCCGTCGAACTTTCCTTCGGCACGAACGCCGCCGCGCACCTGCTGCGACGACCGGTTGACGAAATCGACATCGTCGATCCAGTCGCTTCGAACGTCGTTGAACGCCGTGGTCTGGTACACGAACTGGCTCCACGGCGTGATCGTGACCTGGCCAAGATCCAGGCCGATGCCGACCTCGATCGCCGCGGTCGCGGTCTGGCCGCCGACAGTGAGCGGGCTCGCGTCCGTCGGACGGAAGGTCCAGTCCCCGAACCCGTACTGGCCGATCGCGTCGAGATAGGCGCCACCGCCGGTCCAGGTTGCATGGACGCCGCCGGACCACTGGTTGCCGTCGAGCGAAGCAGTGCCGGTTTCGGTCTCGACGCCGCTGCTCGAAATGCCATAGGCGCCGAGCACGCCGGCGCGGAAGCCGCCGACGGCGACGAGGTCGAACCCCGCCTGCCCGAAGGTGACGGTCTGCGTGTTGGAAACTGTATCCTCCACCTCCGTGCGCGCGGCGCCAACCCGCAGCCAGCTCCGCGCCATCTCCTCCGGATCTCCTGCCCCGCGCCGCTCGACGAAAGTGCCCAGCATTTCGCGGTCGGCCTGATGGACGGTGCCGGTCAGCGTCGCAAGGCCAAACGTCTCGTCCTGGATGAAGGCGTCGAGGCCGTAGACCGTGATGATTTCGTTGTCGAAAAACTCCAGCTCGGTCGTATCCGGCGTCCAGCCGGGCACGAGGGCGTCGGTGGCCTCGCGGGTGCGGCGATCGAGCACGAGCTCGTGGCCGTGCTGTGTGAAGCGCTCCGCCAGCACGAAGCCGTCGAACTCCTCGCCGCCGACGCGGATCAGCTCGATGGCTTCGAGATCGCCGAGGGGCGTCGACCGGGTCGACTCCCAGCGCCCCAGCGTGATCGGCAGCGTGCCGTTGACGTTGCCGCCGATGTTGAGCTGGTCGTAGTCGTTGCCTTCGCCGGGCAGCGGGTCGTCCAGCCCGAAGCGGACCTCGATGTAGGACTGGGCCTCGTTGAGGCTGCTGAGATCGTTGCCGACGTTGATGGTGCCGGGCGACATGCCTGGCGAGATCATGCCATTGAGGTTGAGGTTGCCGAGGATGTTCAGGTTGCCGGTGATGGCGCTGATCTCCGCGCCGGCCTCAGCGGTGAGGTCGCCGATCGTGCTGCCGTTGGCGAACGTGACCGAGGCGCCGGCCTCGACCTGGAAGCTCGCCACGTTGCTGTAGCCCGACCATCCCGATCCCTCGGCAATGATGACGTTGGTGGTGCCGCCGCCGGTCTTGTCGTCCTCGTCTAGGATGTCGCCGGTCACGATGCCGTTGTTGGTGATGGTGAAGTTGACGATGCCATCTGAGCCTGCACCGGTACGTTCGACCAGGAGGAGGACGCCATTGTCGCCTTCGATGACGGTGCCATCGCCGAGGGTGAAGTTGGCGACCTTGCCCCCCTGATCGAAGCTCGCGTAGGCGGTCGGGCCCTGCGATTCCAGCGCAGTGCCGGTGGCCGTGATCGTGCCGCCGTTGAGGATCGACAGCGAGTGCGACGTGGTTCCGGTGCGGATCTCGCCGCCGTTGACGAGGGCCTTCCCGCCGTTGGACGCGATGAGGTGGGTCGAAAGGACCGCGCCCTGGAGCGTCTGCGTGCCGCCCGCCACGTTGAAGCCGCCGGTGCCACCGATGGCCCCGGAGAAAGTGGACGAGGCGTTGGTGAGGGTGAGCAGTTTCGCACCGAGCGTCACGTTGCCGTCGCCGGACAGCGTGACGAGCGAGGCGCCCGAGGTGGTGCCAGAGATATCGAAATCGCCTCCGAGGGCGAGGCCGGAGGAAGCGGCGATGCTGCCCGACCCCGTGAGAACGAGCGAGGCGCCCTCCGCCACCTCGGTAGCGCCGGTGAAGGTATTGATGCCGGACAGCGTCTGGGTGCCACCGGAAACCGTCAACCCGCCGCTGCCGTCGATGATGCCGGCGAATGCGGTCGAGCCGTCGGTGATGGTCAGCGTCATGGCGCCGAGCGCGACATCGCCGCTGCCGGCGAGCGTCTTGATCGAAGCACCGGCATTGGTGCCGCCAATGCTGAGATCGCCGTCGACGGTGACGGACGACGACGTGGCGATGCTGCCGTCGCCGGTGAGCGTCAGCGTGGCTCCGCTGGCGACGTCGGTCGCGCCCGTAAAGGTACTGACACCTGACAGTGTCTGGGTGCCGCCGGAGACGGTCAAGCCGCCGCTGCCGCCAATGGCGCCGGCATAGGTGGTGGAGCCGTTGGTGACGGCCAATGTCTGGGCGCCGAGAGCGACGTTGCCGCCGCCGGACAGGGTGACGATCGAAGCGCCGGCGTTTGTGCCCGCGATATCGAAGGTGCCGTCGGCTTTGACGCCGGAGGAAGTTGCGATGGCGCCATTGCCGGTCAGCGTCAGGGTGCCGCCGTCGGCAATCTCGGTGGCGCCGGTGAAGGTATTGATACCAGACAGGGTCTGGTTGCCGCCGGAAGCGGTGAGCCCGCCGCTGCCGTCGATGATGCCCGAGAACTCGGTCGAGGCGTTGGTCAGCGTCAGCGTCTTGCTGCCAAGGAGAACCGAGCCGTCGCCGGAGAGCGTGACGATCGAGGCGCCGGCGGTCGTGCCAGCAATATCGAAGATGCCGTTGGCTTCGACGCCGGAGGATGAAACGATGGCGCCGCTGCCGGTGAGCGTCAGTGTCGCGCCACCGGCGATTGCGGTAGCGCCGGTATAGGTGTTGATGCCGGAAAGCGTCTGGTTGCCGCCCGCGACGGTGAGCCCGCCACTGCCGTCAATCACGCCTGAGAACGTGGTCGAGGCGTTGGTCAGCGTCAGCGTCTGGTCGCCAAGCGACACGCTGCCGTCGCCGCCAAGCGTGACGAGCGACGCACCGGTCGTAAGCCCGGAGATGTCGAGCGCGCCTTCGATGGTGACGGCGGACGACGAGGCCAGGCTTCCGTTGCCTTCCAGCGCAAGTGTCGTGCCCTCGTGGACCCGAGTGGTGCCGGAATAAGTGTTGGCGGCGGACATGACGACCTCGCCGATGGTCGTGCCGTCGCCGAGCACCAGCGAGCCGTTGCTGATGACGCCCCTCAGGTAGGCGCGGCTCTCCCCCTCGACGCCGCCGTTGGCGATGATGGTGCGCTCGCCGCCGGCGAGATTGATGGCGTTGAGGAAGATGACGTCCGAATCGGCACTCGGCGAGCCGAAGAGCAGCGCGGAGCCAGACGGCACGAAGCTGTTGCTGCCCCAGGTGAGCGTTGTGCCGTTCTGCAGGCTGACGATGAGATCATCGCCGGCGGCGGCAAAGCCGCCCGAGCCGGTCCACTGGATACGACCGGGACCGGTGCCGAGGAAGCGGTCGAAATAGCCGCGACTCTGGAAGACGCCACCGGCAAGGTTGATGTTGCTGTCGCTGTGGACGCCCTGGCCGTCGACCGCCTGCAACGCGCCGCCGGAAATCTTGGTCTGGCCGCTGTAGGTGTTGGCGCCGTTGAAGACGACGAGGCCGCTCTGGATCTCGAGGCCGGCACCCTGACCGCTGGCATGTTTCGCGCCGGTGATGCTCGCCAGACTGTCGTCGGCGATGGTGCCTTTGAAGACGATGGTGTTGCCGGCGCCGGGATCGAGATTGACCGTCGCGCCCTTCATGATGAAGAGGTCGGTGCCCGCTGCCTGGCCGGCGACGCCACCGTTCTCGCTCGAACCGCCGAAGACGCTGTTGCCGGCAAAGGTGGCGTTGCCGGTGAGGTTCAGCGTGCCGCCGTTGGCGACGAAGATGGCGCCGCCAAAAGCCGAACCGCCGCCACCACCGAAACCGTTCGTCGTGCCGTCGGCCGTGCTGCCCACGCCGCCGCCGAAGCCGGCGGCTCCCCCGACGGCGCCATCACCGCCTGTAGGCCCGTTCTGAGCCCCGTCGCTCTCCGCCCCCGGAAAGCCGCCATTGCCGCCGCGGCCGCCACCTGCGCCGAAACCGCCGGCACCACCAGAGCCGCCGTCGCCGCCCGCGCCGCCGATGGCCGCCGACAATTGTATCGCGTCGCCGCCGTTGCCGCCGGCACCACCCACGCCACCGCCATAGCCGAACGAACCGGCGCCGCCATCGCCGCCGGCACCACCATCGCCGCCAGCACCGGCAACGCCAAGCGCGTAGCTGGTGATCTCCATCGCCGTGAGATAGGCCGCGTGAAAGACAGCCTCCGCCGTGTCTTGAACCGCATCGGAACCGGCGGCGGTCGCCAAGCTGGTGAAGAAGCCGGCCGCGGTGGTCAGTGCCGTAGCGAG
Organism: uncultured Bauldia sp.; assembly: GCA_964641825.1. GTDB lineage: Bacteria > Pseudomonadota > Alphaproteobacteria > Rhizobiales > Kaistiaceae > DASZQY01. The sequence continues at coordinate 1,107 of CAZXKZ010000020.1, read as the reverse complement.
CGCCGGATTGGCTGCGGTGGGGCTGCCGCCGCCGCTGGCCGCGGCAGTCGCCGCGGCCGTCAGTGACGTCGCGATTGACGTGTAGAGGCCAGCCTGCGTCGTGTCCGAGGTGGCCTGGTAGATGGCTTTCGCCTCTTCCAGTGCAGTCTTGATGGTCTCTGCCGTCGTGGCCGAACCGTTCGAGCCCGTGCCGCCCTCACCGCCCGCGCCGCCGATGCCGGCTGTGCCGGCGCCGCCGTTGAAGCCCTTCTGGCCGGCGCCGCCGTTGCCGCCGTCGATGTAGGCCCAGCCGCTGGGAGCATCGCCGCCATCCGTGCCCGCTGTGCCGGGCGTACCGGTGTCGCGGCCATTGAGCCCGCCGCCGGTGAGGCCAACACCGCCGGTGCCACCGATCGCGGTGTTGCCGAGGAAATCAACCGAGTCGAACGTGACCGTGGCGCCGTTGCCGATGAAGACCGCGCCGCCGAGCCCGCCGCCACCGCCGCTGCCGTCGCCGCCGGTCGTGGTCTCGCCGGCATAGGTGGTGTTGGAGATGGTCTGCGAGCCGGAAAGGTATTCGTCGGCGGCTGCCGGACCGAATCGGCCGTCCGTCACGGACGCCGCACAAACGGCGAGGACGAAGACCGACGAGCCCGCGAGCAACTGGCGCCGGATGCCCCTCTTTCCGGCCGGTTTTTCCCTTTGAGACAATACCTTATCAGTTGCCTGTCCTGGCGCGTTGCTCGTCGATCCCGGCCGCATCAGCAGTAATCCCCAGCTTAATCATCAGCAGAAAGACAATTATGGTTAATACTGCACTTATCATTTCCGAACTCGTCGCAAATTACCAAATATTACATGTCCATCTTCGACAGAGTTGCTATACCAATGTCAAAAATTACGATATCTGTACTACATCTGCGGTACTATTTTGTTAATATATTGTTAACTAATCTATATGGCGCGGATATTCTGTTGACTGTGACCGAATCGGACGCAAGGCCTCCGCACAAACACCGATCAGGCCCTTGAAGCTGCGGGCGCGCGAAGGCGGCCCTGCCGTAGGGTCCCCACAGAATCGCTGTTGAGGAATCGACGATTACGCGGCGCTACTAACCGCGCCGCGGG
>CAZXKZ010000019.1:0-22959 GCA_964641825.1 uncultured Bauldia sp. | reverse complement strand
CGACCGCGAGGCCGCCTTCGTCGCCACCGCGATCGCCAACGACACCGACCTTTCCCGCCATCTCGAGGACGCCGTCGCCTCGCTCGCAGTCTGCCTCGCCGCGGACGAGAGCGTGCGCACCGGCCGCCCCGTCAAGCTCTGAGGAACCGACCATGGGCCAGCTCAACCTTGCGAACGTCACCAAATCCTTCGGCCAGACCCACGTCATCAAGGGCGTCGACCTCGAGGTGAAGGACGGCGAGTTCTGCGTCTTCGTCGGCCCCTCGGGCTGCGGCAAGTCCACGCTGCTCCGGATCATCGCCGGGCTCGAGGACGCGACCTCGGGCGACATCCTGATCGACGGCCGCCGCGTCAACGCGACCGCGCCGGCCGACCGGGAGATCGCCATGGTCTTCCAGAGCTACGCGCTCTATCCGCACCTGACGGTCAAGGACAACATGGCGCTCGGCCTGAAGCAGGCCGGCACCGCGAAGGCGACGATCGAGGAGCGGGTCTCCAACGCCTCGCGGATGCTGTCGCTCGACCCGCTGCTCGCCCGCCGGCCGTCCGAGCTCTCCGGCGGCCAGCGCCAGCGCGTCGCGATCGGCCGCGCCATCGTGCGCACGCCGAAGCTGTTTCTTTTCGATGAACCGCTTTCCAACCTCGATGCGGCGCTTCGCGTTAACACTCGCATCGAGATCGCCCGGCTGCACCGCGAGCTCGCGGCGACCATGATCTACGTCACCCACGACCAGGTCGAGGCGATGACGCTGGCCGACAAGATCGTGGTGCTCGACCACGGCGTCATCTCGCAGGTCGGCACGCCGATGGAGCTCTACAACGCGCCGGCGAACAAGTTCGTTGCCTCGTTCATCGGCGCGCCGTCGATGAACTTCGTGGCCGTCGAGGCACGGTCGGCTGACGGGCGCGAGGCGGTGGTCAACATCCCGGGCGGCCGCGAGATCAAGCTGACCACCAAGAAGGGCCTGAGCCGGGCCGGCGAAGGCTTCGAGGTCGGCATCCGCCCCGAGCATGTCCGCCTCGGCGCGCCGGGCGACCCCAGCGCCAGCCTTGGCGGCACGGTGCAGATCCTCGAGCGGCTGGGCAACGCCACCATCATGTACGTCGAGACGCCCGCCGGCCAGATCGTCGTGCAGGACGACGGCGACGCGCCCACCAGGCCCGGCGACAACGTCGGCGTCATCTTCGATTCCCAGCGCGTCCACCTGTTCTCATCAGATCAGGTCGCCGTGTAGGCCGTCGCTCTTCCCGGCCCCGCTGTTTCAAGGCCGGCGCCTTTCGGGGCGCCGGCCTTTCTCATTTCCATCATGCCCGGCGAGCGGCCGCAGCGGCTCCTCACTCTCGTCATGGCAGGGACAAGCACAGCCATGACGGAAGGGGCTGCCAAGCCCCTACCCGGTTGAAAAGCACAACCGGACCGGCTAGCATGTCGACAGTTTGTATATTTACCTGGAGGGCGCGATGAGGAACGACTGGCACGGCGTCTATTCGGCGCTCACCACCAAGCTCGACGGCAACCAGAACGTCGACCTGAAGGCCGTGCGGGCGGACGTCGACTACCAGATCGATGGGCGCGTCCACGGCATCGTCGTGTGCGGCTCGCTCGGCGAGGCCTCGACGCTCACCGCCGACGAGAAGATCGACATCCTGAAGGCGGCAAAGGACGCCGCCGGCGAGCGCGTGCCGGTGGTGCTGACCATCGCCGAGGATTCGACCCGCGCCGCGGCGGCGCTGGCCGAGCGCGCCGAGAAGGCCGGCGCCGCCGGCCTGATGGTGCTGCCGGCGATGCGCTACGTCGCCACGCCGCGCGAGGTGGTCGCCCATTTCCGCACGATGGCCGGAGCAAGCGGCCTCGATATCATGATCTACAACAACCCCGTGTCGTACGCGATCGACATTACCCCGGCGATGTTCGCCGAGCTCGCCGACGAGCCGCGGTTCGTGGCGATCAAGGAATCCTCCGGCGACGTCCGACGGTTGACCGACATCCACAACGCGGTCGGCGACCGCTACGCCGTCTTCACCGGCGTCGACGACCTCGCCATGGAAAGCCTCATGCTCGGCGCCGTCGGCTGGGTCGCGGGCCTGGTCTGCGCCTTCCCGCGCGAGACGGTGGCGATCTACGAGCTCATGCAGGCCGGCAAGATCGCCGAGGCACGCGCCATCTACCGCTGGTTCATGCCGCTTCTCCACCTCGATGTGTCGCACCGCTTCGTGCAGAACATCAAGCTGGTGGAGAACATGGTGCGCGGCACCTCGACGACGGTGCGTGCCCCGCGCCTGGAGCTTCAGGGCGAGGAGCTTGCCCGCGTGCGCGAGATCGTCTCGACGGCACTGGCCAAGCGGCCGGACCTTGCAAGCTACGGATTCTAGGCGGTCCACCCACACATCGTTGTCATGCCCGCGAAGGCGGGCACCCAGTAACCACCGGCCTGGCGTCGTTTACTGGGCCCTCGCTTTCGCGAGGGTGACAATGGGCAAGCGAGCAGCGCCTCAGCTCACCAGCCGCAGGCCGTGGGTGACGACGCGGTTGCGGCCGTCGCGCTTGGCCGTGCAGAGCGCACCATCGGCCTGGCTGAGGATGCGGTCGAACGTCTGGCGTCCGTCGGTGGCAAACGCAATGCCGGCGCTGACCGTGCAGCGCAGCGGGCCGCCCTCCGTCTCCACCTGCTCCACCTCGAAGGCGATGCGGACGCGCTCGGCGATCAGGAAGGCGAGCGCCGGCGTGACGCGCTCCAGCACGACCGCGAACTCCTCACCGCCGAGCCGGGCAGCGACATCGCCCTCGCGGATCGCGTCGCGGAGCGCCACCGCGAAACGGGCGAGCGCCTTGTCGCCCTCGGCATGGCCATAGCGGTCGTTGATACTCTTGAAATCGTCGAGATCGAAAACGATCACCGCGGTGCCCGCGCCGAGCGACCCGTCCCCGTAGGCATCGAACAGGGCGCGGCGGTTGAGGAGGCCGGTGTGGGCGTCGGTGAGCGCATCGCGGCGATGGCTGCGCGCCAGCCGCCACTGGTTGAGCGCCAGCGACATGGCACCAACGCCCGTGATGCAGCCGATCGACACCGCGAGATTGACCGTCTCCGCCCAGTTCTCCGGCACCGCGCCAATGACCAGCCGCCCTTCCCCGATCAGGACCGCGGCGCACAGGAAGAAAGACGCGCTGGTCGCCGCGTAGAGGACGGTGAGGCTGACGATCGGCACCGGAGCCTCGTCACGTCCCAACCAGTATTCGTGCGCGGTGATGCCGAGAAGGATCGCCGCCGCGAGGTTGGTGAATATGAAGCCGAGCCCGTCGTAGCCGATGGCATACGGCGGCAACGCAACACCGGACGCCACAATAGCGACGATGGCAACAGCCCGCCATGGGAAGGATCCGAGGCGGAACTGAACCGCTGCGCCATAGACCACCGCGAGGCCGGTGAAGAGCGACGCGAACGCAGCGATCGCCACCGGGATGAACAGCGTCTGGACGAAATAGCTGTAGGTGAAGACGGCGCCGACGACCATCAGCGCGCCCACCGCCCATGACAGCATGAAGCCCTCGCTGCGCGACGACAGCCAGGTGATGAACAGCGTCGCCGCCAGGCAAGCGCTGGCAAAGCCGATGGCGAGCAGGAGCGAAGTGAAGTCGAGGATCATTCTGGGCACGCGAACAGGGCCGCGATCCATCACCCGTGACGGCGCGGTGCGCCACTATGGCCCCCCTTGGTAACGAAGTTCCTTACGGAATAGGGCTAAAGGACACTGAATCCCTTCACGAAAGGATCGCGGTCGTCGAGGAAGATCGTGTTGTGGCCGGTGATCCACGCCTGGCCCGCGACCGAAGGAACGATGGCCGGAAGGCCGCCGACATCCGCCGCGGCCTCGACCCGGCCGAAGAACAGGCTTCCGATGATCGACTCGTGGACGAAATCGTCGCCCACTTTCAGCTCGCCCCGGCCGGCCTTCTGCGCCATGCGCGCGGATGTGCCTGTGCCGCACGGCGAGCGGTCGATGGCCTTCTCGCCATAGAACACGGCGTTGCGTGCATGAGCGCGCGGATCGCGCGCCGCGCCTGCCCACAGCACGTGCCGCAACCCGGTGATCGTTTCGTTCTCCGGATGGACGAAGGTGTACTTCTCGTTCACCAGCCGGCGGATGATGGGCGAAAGCCGCTGGATGTCGAAGGCCGAGATGCTGTCGAGGCCACCGTATGATTCCTGCGGCTCGATGATGGCGTAGAAGTTGCCGCCGTAGGCGACATCGAACGTCACGTTGCCGAGGTCGGGGACATCGACATCGAGGCCGGTGCGGTAGAGGAACGAGGGCACGTTGCGGATGCGAACCTCGACAACATTGCCGAAGTTGTCCCGCGAATATTCCGCATCGACGATTCCCGCCGGCACCTCCAGGCGCAGCCTGCCCTCCACCTTCGGCGTCACCAGCCCTTCCTCGATGAGGACGGTGACGGTGCCGATCGTGCCGTGGCCGCACATGGGCAGGCACCCGCTCGTCTCGATGAAGATGAGCGCCGCATCGGCATCCTCCAACAGCGGCTCGTAGAGGATCGTCCCTGACATCACATCGTGGCCGCGCGGCTCGAACATGAGGCCGGTGCGGATCCAGTCGTAGTCGCGCATGAAGTGCTGGCGCTTCTCGCTCATGGTGGCACCGTGGAGCGGTGGGCCCCCACCGGCGACCACGCGCACCGGGTTGCCGCAGGTGTGCGCGTCGATGCAGAAGAAGGTCTTTCGGCTCATGGCAGGGTTCTCCGAGGCGATGACCTCCTCCCCGCTCGTCCACGCGAAAGCGGGGATTCTCGCTTGCGCGGGAATGAGCGGGCAAGGCGAGGCAAGCCGGTTGTCATCATAACCTTCACTGGAACCGCTCGATGCCGAACGGCTCGAGGTTGCGTTCGCGCGGACGCCCGGAGATCAGCGCCGCCGCATGGCGCGCCGTGGCCGCCGAAAGCGTCAGGCCGAGATGGCCGTGGCCGAACGCGAAGACGATGCGGCTGTCGCCCGGATGCGGCCCGATGACGGGAAGCGAGTCGGGCGTCGATGGCCGGCACCCCATCCATTCCCTGCCGCCGTCCTCGGGCAGGTCGGGCACGTAGCGCCGCAGCTTCTGCCGCATCGCGGCCGCGCGCGAATAATTGGGCGGCGCATCCGGCTCGGCGAGTTCCACGGCGCCGCCGACGCGGAGGCCATCCGCCACCTGCGACAGCACGAAGCCGTGGTCGCTGATGAACACCGGCATGGGAATATTGAACGGCGGATCGGGATAGGTTGTGTTGTAGCCGCGCTCGGTTTCAAGGAGCACGCGCAGCCCGAGCTTGCGCACCAGGTCGCGTGACCACACGCCGCCCGCGACAACAACGCGATCGAAGCGCCACTCCGCACCCTCGGGCGAAGTCACGACGACGGCATCGCTCTCCGGCCGCACCACATTGACGGCGGCCGCCACCATGCGCCCGCGCGCGATCACCGCGGCGCGGAGCGCCTCCAGCACCTGATGCGGTCCCGTCGACATCCAGGAATCGGGGGCGACGATGGCGCGCGCGAATCCTTGCGAGAACGCAGGCACCCGCTCCCGCGCCTCCGCCGCCGAAAGCTGCTCGTAGTCGACGCCGTAGCGGCCGCGCTCGCGCCATTCGGCAAGCGCCGACGCGAAGGCGGCTTCCGTGTCGTAGACGTAGAGCGCGCCCGTGCGCCGCATGTAGGGCTCCGCCGACGCGCGGCGCGTGAGTTCCTGGTGATCGGCGAGCGCCGTCTTCATCAGGAAGCCGAGGGCCGCGGTGGCGTGCTCGACCTGGCTCGGCCGCGCCGACCATGCGAAGCGCGCCAGCCACGGCGCCAGCGCAGGCAGGTCGCGCGACCGCAGAGCCAAGGGTCCGAGCGGGTCGAGCATCCAGCCTGGCACCGATGTCAGCGTTCCGATGCGCGCGAGCGGTGATATTTCCTGGAGGCAGATCAGGCCCGCGCCGCCGCTCGACGCCGGGCGCCCTTCCGGGTCCCGCTCGAACACGGTCACGTCGTAGCCGTCGGCCAGCAGCCAGACCGCGGCCGCCGAGCCGATGAGCCCGCCTCCGATGACGGCAACCGTGGTCATCGGGATGCGGACGCGTCCGGGCGGAGGTCGATCGACGAACCGATACCCGATGCCAGATAGCTCTGAATCTGCTGCACGACCTGCCGCGCATGGTCGCCGGCGAGCCGGTCGGCGAGATCGGCGTCACGCTCGGCGAGCGCCCACAGGATGGCGTCGTGCTCATCGACGTACTGGCGCGGAAGCTGATCATTGAACGACTGGTAGTAGAGCCGGAGCAGCCGCCGCCCCTCGTCGAGGAGCCGCCGGAACAGGTCGGTGAAATACGAGTTCCTGCCCGCGTGGGCGATGGCCAGGTGAAAGTCGCGATTGGCCGCGATCATCGCCAGCGCATCGGCCTCGGCCACCGCGCGCGAGAAGACCTCGCCGAGCGCAGCGATCTCGGCGAGATCGGCATCCGTTCGCCGCATCGCCGCCAGCCGCGCCGTCACCCGGTGCATGAGCGTGAGCGCGTCGAAGTAGACCGGCAGGTTGGAGAAATCGATCGGCGCCACGATGGTGTTGCGGTTCGGGAGCGTCGCCACCAGCCCCTCGGCAGCAAGGCGAACGAGCGCCTCCCGCACCGGCGTGCGCGACATCTTGAACCGGAGCGACAACCGCGTCTCGTCGAGCGGCTCGCCCGGAGGCATCCGCATCTCCAGAATGTCGAAGCGCAGTGTCTCGTACACCGTCTGCACACCAGAACCGCGGCCCGGCCGCGCCCGTGCGGCACCCCTTCCGGCAGCGGTTGTCGGGCGCGCAGGCTTCCGTGCGAGGGGAGAATCCATGGATCGGCGCCGTTTGTGCAAGTCCATGGTGAACCTAGCGAAAATTGTCCCTGTCGACAAACCGCACGTAACTGTGGCGCTGCAGCGGCTACAGCAACGGCAAGTCGCGGATGACGCCCGCCATCGCGCGGCCGATCGCGGCATGGGCCTCCGGATCGAGATGGAAGCCGTCATGCTTGCTCGACGCGGCGACCGAGCCGGCATCGAAGAAACGCACGCCTCGGTCGGCGGCAATGGCCGCATAGCGCCGCGCGATCTCCCGCGATTTTGCCGGCGAGCCCTCGAACATCTCGGCATGCAGCGGCAGATGGTCGAGGATGACCGGCGGCGAGACGACGATGACCTCGGGAACTCCGCCGCCGCGGCCTGCCCCTGCCGACTTCACGATGTCGACGAGCACGCCGACGCCCTCCGCCACCTCCCACGCGCTCTTGTTAAAGCGCGCCTTGAGATCGTTGGTGCCGAGCATGATGACGACCACGTCGAGCGGACGGTGCGAATAGAGGCACGATGGCAGGTAGCGGCGCCCGTTGCGGTCGGGATAGTGCTCGACCGGATCGTCGCTGACCGTGGTGCGTCCGTTCATCCCCTCCTCGATCACCAGCCAGTCGCTGCCCAGCGCGGCGCGCAGCACGCCCGGCCAGCGCTCGTCCGGTCGGTAGCGGTCGTCGGGCCGGCTGACGGTCGCCTGCCCCCAGGTGTTGGAATCGCCGTAGCAGAGCACTGAACGCATGGATGATCGCCCCTATTCGATGAATGGCTCGGTGAGAAGCCGGCGGCCGACAAGAAAGGCATCGGCGACCAGACGCAGCGGCGCCGGGTCAACGTCGGACCGGCCGGCATCGAGCAACTCGCGGAAGTGCGCGTAGATTTGCTCGTACTCGGTCTGCGGCTCCTCGATGATCGGCTTACCGTCGATGGACAGCTTCGCGCCGCCCTTCTCCAGATGGATCGTCTCGCCCTCCGCCGTCTCCACGACGATCTCCCACGTCTGCGGTCCGGTCTGACGCCAGTCGAACACCGCCGACAGGTCCGCCTTGTCGTCGTCGCCGTGGAACACGATGCGCGCCGCGATCGGCGCGTCGCAATTCTCGGGGAAGGTCAGGTCGGCGCTCCGCACGAACACCGGCGACGGCATGATCCGCGTGACGATCGAAAGCGCGTTGATGCCAGGGTCGAAGACGCCGAACCCGCCTGCCGTCCATATCCACGTCTGGCCGGGATGCCAGCGGCGGACATCCTCCTTCCAGTTCACGGCCATGCGCCGCACCCGCTTGCCGGCAAGCGCCTGCCGGGCCGCCGCGACGCCTGCGTTGTATTGCGAGTGCCAGGTGGTGAAGAGCACGCGCTTCTGCGCATCGGCAAACCGGGCGAGCTCGTGCAGCTCGCTCAACGTCGCCGCCGGTGGCTTTTCGAGCATGACATGCTTGCCGGCCGCGAGCGCCTCCCGCGCCGTCTCGTAGCGCACCTGCGGCGGCGTGCAGATGGCGACCGCGTCGAGGTCGGGCACAGCGGCATACATCTCCGCAGGCGTCCGGAAGGTCGGGACCTTGCCGACAGTCAGGCCGCGCTGGCTGGTGACGGCCGCAAGCGCGAAGGCAGGGTTGGCGGCGATCACCGGCAGGTGCTGATCGTGGGCAATCTTGCCGAGGCCGATCACGCCAACCTTCCATACGCGCATGCCGCAATTCCCCCCGATCTCCTGCCCGACGGCCCCGGCCGGCGCGGCATCCTACACAGAAATTGGCCGTTGTCTCGGAGCGCGACGCAGGCATGATCGCACGATGGGGCGAATCTCCCGACGGGCGGCCATAGCGGGCCTGATCGCGCTTCCGTTCGTCTATTTCGGCGGCCGGAAGGTTGCGGCGCTGAGCGCCGATCCGGCCGGACCGAAGTCGTGCCTGCCGCCGTCCGGCGCGGTCCAGCCGGTCACCGAGGCGGCCGATCTTCCCCGCCTCATCCGTGGCGGCAGCATCGACGACTTCAGTTGCCTCAACGCGACGCCGATCTACGGCCGCATCGAGGTTCGCAGCGTCGCCGACATCCAGAACGCGATCCGCTTCGCCCGCGAGAACGGCATCAGCGTCAGCGCCGCCGGCGTCCGCCACTCCATGGGCGGACAGGCCTTCGCCCCGAACAACCTCATCCTCGACATGACCGCCTTCAACGCCATCACGGTCGACCCTGCGGCGATGACCGTGACGGTGGAAGCCGGCGCCACCTGGCATCAGATCCAGGAGAAGCTCCATCCGCTGCTGGCGGTGAAGGCTATGCAGTCGACCGACATCTTCACGGTCGGCGGCTCGGTCTCGGTCAACGCGCACGGCATGGACCACCAGGTCGGCGCCATGATGCGCACGATCCGCTCGCTCACAGTCGTGATGGCGGATGCCAGCGTGCGGCGGGTCACGCCGGCCGGCGACCCCGAGCTGTTCGGACTCATCGTCGGCGGATACGGCCTGTTCGGCATCATCGCCGAGGCGGAACTGGAGGTGACGGAGAATGTCGTCTACCGCAGCGAGCGCACGGTGATCGCCACCGCCGACTTCCCGCGCGTCTTCGCCGGGGACATTCTTCCCGACACCGACATCGGGCTGTTTTATGGTCATCTCGCCACGGCGCCCGGCGACGGCTTCCTGCGCGAAATGCTGGTCTACACCTACGCGCGGGCCGGCCCCGCCGGCGACGACCTGCCGCCGCTCGGACCCATCGGCTTTGTCGGGACGCGCCGCCTCATCCTCAATCTCGCGAAGGAGAATGGATTCTTCGCGACGATGAAGTGGTTCGCCGAGAAGCGGATCGACCCGCTGTTCGAATCCTGCACCGTCACACGGCAGGACGCCATGACCCAAGGCGAAGGCTGCTTCGTCTCGCGGAACGAGCCGATGCACGATTCGGTGCCCTACCTGATGAACGCGCTCACCGACCAGAGTGACATCCTGCACGAGTATTTCGTGCCGCGTGCTGCGCTCCTGTCCTACATCGACGCAGTCCGCCCGCTTCTCGCCGGTTCCGGCCTTCCCGTCCTCAACGCGTCGATCCGCGTCATCCACAAGGAGGACAACTTCCTGACCTATGCGCCGGAGGAGGCTTTCTCGCTGGTGCTCTACATCAACCAGCCGGCCGATGCGGACGGCAACGCCCGGATGGCGGCGCTCACCTCGGCGCTGATCGATGCCACCGCCGCGCACGGCGGCCGCTTCTTCCTGCCCTATCAGCTCCACTACACTGCCACGCAGTTGCAGGCGTCCTACCCGATGATCGGCGCATTCTTCGAGGCCAAGCGCCGCTACGATCCCGACGGCCTGTTCGACAACACGTTCTACCGGAAGTACGGCTCGGCGTTCGCCTGAGCTAGACGGACGGCTCCGCGGCTTGCGCCGCCGCCACGCCGGACGGGACCACGATGCATCCGCCGGCGCTCGCCGCCATGACCAGGATCGCGCCGGCGCGATAGAGGCGCGGCACGAAGCCGGCATCCTTTGCCACCGCGATGACCGTGCCGCCGCGCACCTGCAGCAGGTAGCCGTCCGCCGCCGCGACTGCCTCGATGGCCGGGCCAACGCCGCCGGGCGCGAACACGGCGACAGGCTGGCCCGGCGGCTGGAAGAAGGTCAGCGCCAGCATGACGACGCCCCACGCCGCCAGCACGGCCATGGCGCCGAATACGATGGTGCCGACGCCGCGCCAGTTCAGGGGCGCCGCCTTAGTAGTCATAGAGGTGCTCCACCGCGAGCCCCGCCGCCTCCTGCCCGCGCAGCGCCGGCATCAGCGCGGCAACATCGACGTCGTAGCCGACACGGTAGAAGCCCGGTTGGGAGTCGATCGGCAGCCGGAACATCTCGCGCATGCCCTCAACGGCAGACGCCGCCGCTTCGGGCACGATCGCCGTCATCAGGATGCGCCGGTTGCCGGCGATCTCGACGAGATCGATATTCTCGGCCTGCCGCTTGAGCATGTCGGTGAAGGCGCGGTAGCGCGGCGCGACGAGCAACGCGCTCCCGTCGGGAAGCTGCCGCACCAGACGCACGTCGGGCTCGCTCAGCAATACGGCATCCACGTCACCACGCGCCACGAACATGATCTCCAGGTCGGCAGGCTCGAAGCCCGCGGCAAGCGCCGCCGCGATCGCCTTCGCGTATCCCGCCTTGACGAGATACTCGGCCGACAGCGACGCCTTGCGCTCGATGTTCCGGACCGGGCTGTCGCCGACGATGGGCGTCTCGCGCCAGAGGCCGGCGAGCTTGTCCATGAACGGATACTCGTACCATGGCACCTGCCGCAGGAACTGCGCGTAGTCCTGGACGACGCCGCGGGCGTACACATCTTCCGCCGCCGGCGCAGGCCCGCGGAACAATTCCGTCAGCCGCCCGATGGTGTTTTCCCAGGCGCCCTTGATGGCGAACTCGAAGGTGTACGAAAGGCCGATGACGTAGATCATCAGCTTGTACTGGAAATGGTCGCCGGGCAGCGCGGCGGCGACGCGGTTGGCCGCGCAGAAGCTCTGCCAGAAGCCCGCGATCTGCCCGAAGTACGGGAAGGCGCTTTCCGGTTTCGTTTCGAGGAATGCGCCGAAGTCCTCGAAGGAGTAGACGATGTACCACTCAGGAAACGTCCAGTAGGTGTTGGCGCCTGTGCGGAGATAGCCGGGATCGTCGATCGACAGGGCCTCCCCCGCGGCCGCTTCGGCGGACGGCGCCTCCGGCTGGCACGACAGCTCCACCGCGGCGACAGCCACCGCGGCGGCAATCACGACGATCACCACAAGGGTGGCGACGATCTTCGCCAGTCCCTTGAGGAAGCGCCCGATCATGCGGCGGCGGTGGCCGGCCGCCGCGCGAGCACGAAGCCCGCGAATATCGCAAATCCGCCGAGCGCCAGGTGCGGCAGGTTGGCGAGGATGCGCGTCATCAGCGGCAGGTCGAGGGCGCCGTAGATGAAGATTCCGAAATCGAGATAGCCGGAGCCGGTGAACAGGCCGAGGACACCGTCGAAGAAATAGAGGATGCCGAAAAGACGGAAGTAGAACACCGACCAGGCGCGCGAATGCCATGCGGCCACCGCCGCCCACAAGCCCGACGCGGCGTGCAGGCTGTTATCGTAGAAGTCGAGCGTGAACAGCCCGAAAAGCCGCCCCTCGGCGTCAACGAACGCCGGGACGAAGTCGATCGCCACCACACCCATGAACAGCAGGAAGTAGATCCAGGCGAGCCCGCGGATCAGGTCCATGTTTCCTCCCCCCCGAAGAATCGGCAGCCGCGCCGAACACGGACGGCAGGATACTCCGACCGGAGGCCACAATCACGCGAGAGGCGGAAGGCTCAGGCGCCCGCTTTCCGCTGGACGAGCGGCGCGCCGAGACCGTCGTCGAAATCGAGCGGGATGCCGTCCGGATCGCGGCCAAGGTAGTTGGTCCGCGGCCGCTGGTTGGTGACGGTCGATTCGCGCCAGCGGTCGACCACCGCATCGATGAAGTCGCCGTCGATCTCGCCCGACTTGTCGAGCTTCATCAGCTTGCTCTGGGCGCTGTGCGGCAGGCGGTCGGCAGCGAGATCGTTGAAGCGGAAGCGCGTCGGCAGCGGCACGCCCTCGCCGAAGGCGATGCCCTCGCGGTTGCCGAGCGACGGCAGGAACGCGATCAGGCTCGCCGCGGCATCGGGCACGGCCGATTTCACGATCGCCTGGTCGAGGTCGTTCGACAGGCGCATGGCGAACACGGTCGAGCACTGCGACAGGATGGTCTCGTCAAGATCGGCCGGCCGCTGGGTGATCGCGCCGAGGAAGACGCTGTACTTGCGCCCTTCCTTGGCGATGCGCGACAGCGCCTTCCGCGTCGGCCCGAAGCCGAGCTTCTTGTCGGCCGGCGCGTAGCGGTGCGCTTCCTCGCAGGCGACCAGGATCGGCGCCGCGCCGTCGCTCCACACGCCGAACTCGAAGGCCATGCGGCAGACCACAGACACAACCGCGTCGAGCACCTCTGACGGGAAGCCGGCAAGCTGCATGACCGTGATCGGCTTGCCCTTGACCGGCAGGCGGAACAGGTCGCCGAGCACCGGGACCATCAGGTCCTCGACGAACAGGCTGTTGAACATGAAGGTGTAGCGCGAGTCGTGGCCGAGCGTTTCGATGCGCGCGATGAGGCGGTGGTACTTCGTCCACTGCGACCGGTTCTCCAGCTTCCCCATGCGGTCGTCGATGAGCTGGACGAGGTCGGAGATTCGATAGGGCACCGGCGTATCGGCGGTGAAGCCGGTGCCGCCGTTCTTGCGCAGGAGCACGCGCTCGCCGCGCTGGCCCGCCGCGTACTTCGCCTTGGCCAGCGGGATCAGTTCCTGGAGGATTTCGGTCTCCTCCTCCACGCCCGGCCGGCCGCGGAAGAAGACGTCGACGATCTCCTCGAAGTTGAACAGCCAGAACGGGAGCTGGAAGTTCTTCGGGCTGACGACGTGGGCGAGATCGCCGAAGCAATGGCCGTATTCGTTGTGCGGGTCGATCAGGAAGACGCGGAGGTTCGCCTTCTGCGCCAGGATCTCCTGGAGGATGAGCGCCACCGACGACGACTTGCCGACGCCTGTGGTGCCGAGCACCGCGAAGTGCTTGCGGAGCATCTCCTCGAAGTTGATGTAGGCGGGGATGGTCTGGACGAGCTTGAGCCGTCCGATCGCGATCGTCTCGTTACCGTCGATGCGGTGGATGACCGCCACGTCGTGATGGACCAGCCGCGAAACCGGGTCGCCGATCGTCGGGTAGTTCGAGATGCCGCGCTGGAAGGAGGCGCGGTCGGTATCGTAATCCCGGATCTCGCCCATGAAGTCGATGTCGGCGAACAGCCGGGCGGCCTCGTCGCCGTCGTCGGACGAGGAGTCCATCCGCGCGATCACGCCGACGACGAGCGAATGGCCGATCCGGATGCCGACGAGCCGGCCGATGGTGAGGCGCGTGTCCTCGTCGCCTGCCTCGAGCGCCGATGTTTCAAGATGCGCACGCGCACCCGATCCGGTGAGCGCAGTGATGTGGCCGAAGACGGCCGTGGGCGCCGGCGGCGCATGGGGGGCGCCGGAGAGCTCGGTATTCGGGGAAGATGGCACAGGAGGCGTCCACAACCGCTACGATCTCCGCCAATCCTTGCACGGCAGAGGTAAACAGGCGGTCACCCCGCTGCGGAACTCTTTACTTTTCCGTCACTTGGCGATGCCCGCCGGAACGTGTAGGCGAGGCCCCTGAACGCCGGAGACCGAGATGGCCATCGTCACCCTTTCGCTCAATCCGACCATCGACATGATGAGCGAGACCGACCTCGTCGTCCCCACCCACAAAATCAGGACATCGAACGAGTCGTTCGAGCCGGGTGGCGGCGGCGTCAACGTCGCCCGCGTCATCCACGAGCTGGGCGGCAAAGCGAGCCTGATCGCGCCAGCCGGCGGCTTCACCGGCAAGATGTTCGACGAGCTCCTGGGCGCGATCCCCATTCCGCGCACGATCGTGCCGATCTCGGGCAACACCCGGATCAGCGTCACCGTCTACGAACGCAAGACCGGCCACGAGTTCCGTTTCACGCCGAACGGGCCGACACTGCTTCCCGAAGAGATCGACGCTTGCCTCGCCGCGATCAGGGCTGCCGACTTCGACACGTTCGTGGCGAGCGGCAGCGTGCCCCTCGGCGCGCCTGCCGATATTCTCGCGCGCATCGCCGACATCGCCGCGGCCAAGGGTGCGAAGTTCATCCTCGATTCGTCCGGGGCCGGCCTCCGCGTCACCCTTGAGCAATCCCGCGTGACCATGGTCAAACCGGCGATGGCCGAGCTCGAAGCGCTCGTCGGACGGCGACTCGACCGGAAATCGGCGGAGGCAGCGGCCGCCGATCTCGTGCGCCGCGGCTCCGCCGAGATCGTAGCGGTGACGATGGGTGCATCCGGCGCACTGGTCGTGACCAAAGACCGGACCTACCGGCTGAAATCGCCGAAGGTCGAGGCCCGCTCGGCGGTCGGCGCCGGCGATGCCTTCGTCGGCGCGATGACGCTGGCGATATCGGAAGGCCGGCCGATCGAGGAATGCCTCATGCTGGCGACCGCCGCCGGCGCTGCCACCGCCCTCACCCCCGTCGCCAAGGTCTGCGCCAGATCGGACGTCATGCGGCTCTACGAGCAGGTGAAGCAGGAGCACGCGGGCGGCATCCCGGCATCGTAGCCTCGCGACGCCGGCTTTGTGGCTCAGGTCCCGAATGCTACGGTACAAACCCTGTCTTATTTAACGATGGTGCTCTCTTGTCCCGCAGAGGTTTGACGCGCCGGGAAGTCGCGCTCGCGGCAACCGCCGTGCTGGCCGCCCCCGCCCTCCTCCGAACCGCCATGGCCGCCGAGGATACGGTCGCGGCCGATCTCAGCCAGATGCTCATGGTCGGGTTCGACGGAACTTCCGCCGGATCGGCGTCCGCCAGGCGGCTCGCCGGCCACATCGCGAAGGGCCGCGTCGGCAGCGTCTTCTTTGTCAAGGCGAACGTCGGCAGCCGCAATGACGTTGCCGGCCTTATCGCCGCCTTCCGGCAAGGCGCGGAGCTGCTCGTCGGGATCGACCACGAGGGCGGCGCCGTGCAGCGGCTGGTGGAGAAGCACGGCTTCGCCAAGCTGCCGCGTGCCCGCACTGTGGCAAGCGAGATGTCCACGGCGGATGCTCGCCGGCTTTATGCCAGTGCCGGAGCGGAGGTGGCGGCCCTCGGTTTCAACGTCAACTTCGCCCCTGTGGTCGACCTGCACGATGCCGACAATCCCGCCATCGGGCACTACGGGCGGTCCTTTTCCGATGACCCCGAGGTGATCGCCGCCTACGCGACGGCCTTCGTCGACGGGTTCACCGGCGCCGGCGTCGGCTGCACGCTGAAGCATTTCCCCGGCTCCGGGCGATCCCACGACGACAGCCACGTCGATCTGCCGGACGTGAGCGCCACATGGCGGCCGGACGAGTTGCGGCCCTACCAGGCGCTCATGTCCAACGGCCGCGCGCCGATGGTCATGGTCGCGCACTTGCGTCTCGATGCGGTCGAGCCGGATCCCATTCCCGTCAGCCTGTCGCGCAGCACCGTCACCGGGCTCCTGCGCAACGAACTGGGATTCACCGGCATCGCCATTACCGACGACCTCGACATGGCCGCCATCACGGCGACCTCCGACCGGCGGCGTGCGGTGATCCGCGCCATCGCCGCCGGCAACGATCTCCTGATGGTGCGGAACGTCACCCGCGAGGACCCGGATTTTCCGGCCAACGCCATCGACTGGGTCAGGGATGCGATCGCGGACGGCACGATCACACCGCAGCAGCTCCGCCACTCAGCCGACCGAGTCCGCGCCTATAAGCGCTCGCTGATCGGCTGACGTTTACGCCGGCGGCTTCGGCGATGCCGCCGGCCGTTCGCCGCGCATCATCCGCATCACCCTGCGCAGGAACGTCACCGTCGCCGGAAGGATCAGCAGGTCGCCGATGAGCGCCGCGATCAGCGTGAAGGCGCTCAGCCAGCCGAACAACTGCTGCGACGGCAGATCGGAGAAGATCGTCACGCCGAGGCCGCAGGCGAGCACCAGCGATGTAAGAATGAGCGCCGGCCCGACGAGCACCGTGGCGCGTTTGACGCCCTCCCCGGGGTCCTCGTCCGGCCGGTACTCCAGCCGCAGCCGGTTGAGGAAATGGATGGTCGCGTCGAGTCCCAAGCCGAACGCCACCGTCAGCGCCACGATGCTGGCGAACTGGAGCCCCGCATCGAGGTACCAGAGCGCGGCGCCCGCGACCACGATCGGGAACAGCCCCGGCAGGATGGCGACCGTCATCACCAGGATCGAGCGGAAGGCAATGCCGATCAGCGCCGCGACCGCGATCATCTCCCAGGTGAGGCTCTGGGCAAGCTGCTCGATCATCAGCGCGCTGTTCCGCGCCGAGATCGCCGAAAGGCCGGTGACGGCGATGTTGTAGTCGGGATGGAGCTCGCGCACCGAATCCAGCGAGTCGTCGAGATGGTCGATGACGGGCAAGAGCTGGCTGGAATCGATGTCGGGAATCCGTCCGGCGATCACCGCGGCGTCTTCCTCGGGCGAGACGAAACGGCCGACGATGTCGGAGGGGAGCAGGTTGACGTACTCCTGCACGGCGGCCACGTCGGTCCGGCCCATGCGCTCGACCAGCCAGCGGCGCAGCGTCTCCACCGACCAGACATTGGCGATCCCCGCCTGCGCCTCGACCGCCCGGTGAACGGTGCCGATCACCTCGAGGGCATCGGGATCGAAGATGGTCTTGCCCGGCGGCAGCTCGACCAGGATATCGACCGGGTTGGCGCCGCCGAGGCTCTCGTCGACGCTGCCCGATGC
This sequence comes from uncultured Bauldia sp., assembly GCA_964641825.1. Taxonomy (GTDB): domain Bacteria; phylum Pseudomonadota; class Alphaproteobacteria; order Rhizobiales; family Kaistiaceae; genus DASZQY01. The sequence goes on along the minus strand of CAZXKZ010000019.1, from coordinate 5,747 downwards.
GGCCACCGCCTCCTCCTTGTCCGGCACCTGGTCCGCAAGCCGGTAGCGCGGCTCGAGATTGGCGAACATGAAGGCGAGGCCGCCGACCACGAGCAACGCGATCAGGCTGTTGAACCCTGGCCGCCGGATCATGGCGTCCGCGATCCAGCCGCACAGCTTCCGCAGGAAGTCGACGGCGGAGTCCGAATCCTTCACCTTGGTCGCGAACATCTTCTCGTTGCGCACCAGCAGCATGCCGAGGAGCGGCACCAGGATGACGACCGCCAGGAAGGCGATCACGCACGACATCGCGCCCGCATAGCCGAAGGTGCGGATCAGTTCGGACTCGGAGAACATCAGCGCGATGAACGACAGCGCCGCGGTCAGGTCGGTGACCACCACGGCGGGGCCGACGACCATGACGCAATAGCGGAATGCCGCGTACTTGCTGTCGCCGGCGAGCAGGCGGTCGCGCGCGGCGAACGTCATCTGCATGGAATCGGAGAAGCCCATCACCATGATCAGCGGGATCATGACGTTGAGAAACATGTTGAGGCGGAAATCGAACCAGCCGAGTGCGCCGAGCGACAGCACGACGGCAACCACCGGCGGACCGGCGGCGATGATGATGAACGACAGGCGGCGGAAGAAGATGCCGGCGATCACGCAGCCGGCGATGAAGCCGATGACGTTGTAGATGATCTGGTCGCGCTCGACCGCGTTGCGGATCTCGAGCTGCATGACGGGCACGCCTGAAAGCCGGCCGGTGAGCCCGGTGCCGCCGAGATCGAAGTCGACGGTCTGGCGCATCTCGGCGACCACGTCGTTGAGACCGCGCCCCGCCACCACCTCGGGATCGAGTGCAAGGACGACGAGCGCGAGACGCCCGTCCGGCGACAGCAGCTTGTCCTTGATGATCTCGTTGTCCATGATTTTGGCAACGAAGGCGTCGTACTCCGCCCCTTCCGGCGGGAAGTCGACCGGGAACAGGGGTTCCGGCAGGCCGCCGCTGTAGGCCGGCGGCTGGCGCGCCGAGAACAGCGAGATCAGGCCGCGCGTGCCTTCGACGAGCTGCAGGTCGGTGACAAGGTCGCGGAGCGCCTGCAGGGAGTCGCGCTGGAGCACGTCACCCTCCACCACCACCAGCACGTCGAACTCGGCAGACGGGAATCGCTTCGACACCTCCTCGTACTGGGCGAACTCCGGCGTGTCGGACCGGAAAAGCTGGCTGAGGGAATCGTCGACGCGAAGCTGCGCCACGCCGAATCCGCCGAGGATGACGACGATCACGCCGATGATGGCGGCTACGACCGGATAGTTGAGCGAGAGCAGGCCGACGCGCTCGATGCCGAGCGCAAGCCCTGTTCCCTCGGATGCTTCGTCAGGATTGGACGACGACATTCAGCCCTCCCCGGTGGGCCGCCCGTAGCAAACAATCGCGGCAGATTTGGCGCGAATCGCGCAACCCGCCAACCATGGACCCGTTGGAGCCGATGCGCGAGGCTATTGGGATGCGGCCTTGCGGACCTCGACCGCGACTTCCTGGATTTCCTGCCCTTCGGCAGCGATACGGACGGTCTGCGAGTTACCGACCGTGCTCACCTCGTAGTCGGCGAGGAACCCCGGACCGTGCAGGTTGCCGGAAATCAGTCCGGCACGGGCCGTGCCGGTCAGCGTTCCGCTGATTTCCAGGTATTTCTCGTCCCAGACTCCGGTGATCGCGCCGTTCTGGTGAACGTAGAGCGCGTTGATCTGGAAGTTGTAGCTGTCGCTGGCGCAGCGGAGCGCCTGCGAGATGCTGTCGCTCGACGGCACCAGCACATACTGGACGCGGCACCGGAGCCGCTCCTTGGTGCCGCTGGCATAGGTCACGGTGCCGTTGCCGCCCCAGAGCCCTTCGAGCCCGTCGAAAGGCCCGCCGGCGGAGGCCACCGTCGCTGTCGCCGCGAAGAGGAACATCAGCCCCGCCGTTGCCGTCGAGGCACACCGGCTAAGGCGCAATACGCTTCGCTTGATCTGCATTGTCGGTCCACATTCTTGGTGGTTCGTGCACGAAAGACCGGAAATCAGGCAAATTATCGAACAAATCCTGTCAAGCCGTCCGGCGCGCTTCCGGGCCGCCGACATGGGCGATCAACGATTCCTGAATTGTAATTGACTTGCATGAGGCGCGCCACTCGCATGGCGTTTTTGACGCACACCTGGGGCACGCCGGCAACACTCAATCTGACGGCCGATTTCCTCGGTTTCGAGTTGCAACCGCCTAAGCTGGCACGAGCGCGAGCGCCCGGATCGGGCTGCCGGAACCGTTCTCGATCTTCAGTGGCGCCGTGATGATGATCGCCCCGGTGGCCGGCAACTGGTCGAGGTTGGTCAGGCTGGCGAGGCCGAATTTCTTCGCACCGTGCATCAGGTGATGTGCCGGGAAGGCAGGCTCGAAGGCAAACGCCTGCCCCGCATCGGTGCCGACCGACTCCACGCCCCAGCCGTTGACGTTGCGTTGTTCCACCAGGAAGCGCACCGCGGCCGCACTTGGCCCCGGAACGTGCGGGCCGTCTTCCTTCATGTTCTGGAACTTCGCCGGATCGGTCCGCTTCGACCAGTCGCTGCGCATCAGCACCCAGGCGCCGTCCGGGATACGGCCATGCGCCTTTTCCCACGCCTCGATGTGCGCCGGCTCGACCAGGAACTTCTCGTCCGTCGCGCACTCCTTCGAGAAATCCATCACCACGGCGGGTGCGATGAAGCGGCTGACGGGGATCGTGTCCGTGGCGCCGTCGGAATAGTCCTTGCCCGTCACCCAGTGGATGGGAGCATCGAAGTGGGTGCCGGTGTGCTCGCCGAGCTTGATGTTGTTCCAGTACCAGGCGGGCCCCTTCTCGTCGTACTTCGAGATGACGGTCGCCGAGAACGGATCGGATGGCGCGAAGGGCGGCGGAAGCTGGATCACCGGCGTCGAGGCCCGGAGCGTCTGCGTGAGGTCGACGACCTTGATCCTGCCCGAGGCGAGCGCCACGGCGAACTGCACAAGGAGATCGGTCGACATCGGAAACTGCCCCCAGAAACTAATGACGCCCGGCGCGGGTCTTGGTGTCGCCGGCGCCCGAAGCCAGACAATTCTGGCAGAGCGTCGAGAAACTTCAAGCTTGAAGAATTTGGTCCCGCCAGTGGCGTGAGGCTTTGACAGGCGGCGGCCTGCACGTCATTATTTTAAGAATAAAGTAGTTTTCCCGGATGGTGCATTCATGCCGATGGAGCGTTGATGGCCTCCCGTTCGATTGATGTCTCGGGAAGCCGCGCCCATCTGGCCGTCCCGGCAAGCGGCTCCGGACCGGGTTTGGTCATCTTCGGCGGAACGCCGGAACTCGCCGCCCTCTACGCGGAAGACGGATACGTCACCCTCGCCGTCGCAAAGGACGCAGCCGGTGCCGTGGCGGCGCTGAAGGCGGAGCCGGAAGTCTCCGGGAAGATCGGCGCTATCGGGCTCGGCGCCGGCGGCAAGGCCGCCCTCGACGCGGCCATCGCCGGCGAAGTCGCCGGCGCCGTCGTCTACTACGGCACGGAAGTCGCCACCCTGTTCGACAGCGCCGGGCGGAACGGCGTGCCGGTCATGTTCCATCTCGCCGACGAGGCTGCTGACGCCTTCGCCAGGCTGCGCGGCCGTTTCCCCGAGATCGAGGTCTTCTTCTATCGCGGCATCAAGCCGGGCTTCGCGGAGGCGGGAGCCGCGTTCGACAAGTCGTCCGACAATCTCGCCTACACACGCACGCTGGAGCTTCTGCGCCGCACGCTCGGGCCGCGCTACGACCTCGACAAGATCTGGGACCGTCACACCGAGCTGGAGTTCGCCACCCGTGCGGCGGAAGAAACGATGGAGACGATGACGGCCGAGCCGTACGTCAACCACGTCCCGGTGATGACCGGCGGCACCGGCTGGAAGGAAGTGCTCCGGTTCTACAAGAACCATTTCATCCCGACCGCGCCGAAGGATTCCGCCCTCGTCCCGATCAGCCGCACGATAGGTGCCGACCGCGTCGTCGACGAGATGCTGTTCTGCTTCACCCACGACATCGAGATCGACTGGATGCTGCCCGGCATCCCGCCGACCGGAAAGTACGTGCAGATCCCGCTGGTGGCGATCGTCCGCTTCCGCGGCGACAAGATCTACAACGAGCACATCTACTGGGACCAGGCTTCGGTCCTCGTGCAGATCGGGCTTCTCGACCCGAAGCTCTACCCGACCGCCGGTGTCGAAACGGCGAAGAAGGCTTTCGACGAGCATCTGCCTTCCAACACGCTGATGGCGCGCTGGAAGGAAAGCGAGAACAAGGCAGGCGCCTGAGCGCCGGCCGGAAATGACACCGGACGGGTCGGCGCGCCGCCGGGCGCGCCGTACGCGCTCCGCAACAGAACCAGGAGGGGTACGTCACATGCATTCGGTCCGTTTTTCACGCCGCTCGATGCTTGGCCTGCTCGGTGGCGCCGCCACCGTCCCGCTGATCAGCAACGGCTTCATCGCGAACGCCTTCGCGCAGGACGCCGGCACGCTCACCATCGCCTACAACGTCAACCTGCCGACCTTCGACCCGACCGTCGGCGCCTCGGCGGTGAACCCGACCATCCAGGCGCTCTATCAGGCGATCTTCGATCCCTACATCGCGCAAAACGCCGACCTCAGCTTCAAGCCCGGCCTGATCGAGACGTGGGGCTGGAACGAGGACCGCACCAAGATCGAGATGACGGTGCGTGAAGGCGCCACGTGGCACAACGGCGACCCGGTCACGGCCGAGGACATCGTCTGGTCGCTCGAGCGCGCCGGCAAGGCCGAGACCGGCAACCCTATCCAGTTCGTCTGGGCAAAGGCCGGCAACTACCAGATCGACGGCAACAAGATTACGGGCGACGTGATCGAGTTCGAGCCGACCTTCTTCAAGTGGATGGCCTTCCTCACCGGCTACGTGCTGCCCAAGAAATACTACGAGAGTGTTGGCGCCGCCGGCTTCGAGGCCAAGCCGATCGGCTCCGGCCCCTACATGGTCGACGAGTTCCAGCAGGACGCCTTCCTGCGCCTCAAGGCCAACCCCAGCTACTGGGGCGGCAAGCCGGCCTTCGACACCGTCATCTTCAAGTTCATCCCCGATCCCACCAGCCGTGTCGCCGAGGTCGAATCCGGCGCCTCCGACATCGCGCTGGAGATGTCCTACGAGGAGTTCGACCGCCTCAAGGAGAAGGGCTTCACCGGCTACGCCACGCCCATCTCCGACATCGCGATGATCTTCATCAACGATGTCGAGCCGATGCTCGACAAGAACGTGCGCCTGGCGATGAACTACTCCATCGACAAGAAGGCGATCGTCGACCGGCTGCTCCGCGGCTACGGCGTGCCGATCGACACGCTGGAGGCGCCCGGCTACGCCGCCTACGATCCGTCGATCAAGATCCCCTACGACCCGGAGCTTGCGAAGAAACTCCTCGCCGACTCCGGCTACTCGACCGACAACCCGGTCAAGTTCACGATCCAGACCACCCGCGGCTTCAAGCCGAAGGACTACGAGATGATCCAGGCGATCGTCGGCATGTGGCGCAAGGTCGGCATCGAGGCGACCATCGAGGTCTACGAGATCGCCAAGCACTACGAGCTGCGCGCCGCCGACCAGCTGGCGCCGGCCGCCTTCTACAACTGGGGCAACTCGATCGGCGACCCGACCACCTCGACCGGCTTCGCCATGTACGGCCCCTCGCCGCACTCGGTCTGGGACGGCCAGGAC
>CAZXKZ010000018.1:13363-23410 GCA_964641825.1 uncultured Bauldia sp. | reverse complement strand
GCCCAGCTCCATCAGTTTCTCTTCCCGCCGGAAGTGCGTCTGCGTGTACAGCAGCAGATCGCTGAGTGCCTCGGCGATCGCCTGCGGCTCGTCGCCGGCAAGGTCGAGAAAGCGAACACGATTGAGAAGCTCGAACAACCGCTTGTGGTCGGCGTCGATGATTGGCACGTTCAGCGACAGGCTATCGCGCCAACGAAGCAGTGTCATCGTCTGCATCCTCCTCGGGCGTTCCCGAACCCGATCCTTTCTTACGCAAGTGCAACAAGTATGGAAGCACACGCAAAAAGCAGAGCGCAAGAGGTTTTGCACTGCGTCGCATGCGTGGTGCGCAATCCAGCAGATCGATTCTCACATGAGGGACGGATGATCCAGTGCTGACCATCGACAGCTTCACCGACCCGCGCCTCCGTCACGCCTTCTTCACCCGGGTGGGCGGCCTCAGCGAGGGGCGGTATGCCTCGCTGAACTGCGGCCTCGGTTCGGCGGACGCGCCCGAGCGGATCGCGGCGAACCGGACGCGGGCGATGGCGCAGCTTGGCTTGCCCGCAGCTGCGCTGATGACGGCCCGCCAGGTTCACTCGCCCCGTGCCGTCATCGTCGCGGAAGACTGGGGAGCGGAGCGGCCGGAGGCGGACGGGCTGGCGACGCGGACGCGCGGGCTGTCGCTCGGCATTCTCACCGCCGACTGCGCCCCGGTACTTTTTGCCGACGTCGAGGCCGGCGTGATCGGCGCCGCCCACGCCGGCTGGCGCGGCGCGCTTGCCGGCATCGCCCAATCGGCGATCGCGGCGATGGAGACGCTCGGCGCGCGCCGCGAGCGCATCGTCGCCGTGCTCGGCCCCACCATCAGCCAGGAGAAGTACGAGGTCGGCGCAGAGGTTCGTGGCGCCTTCCTCGGCCAGGATTCCGACAACGCGCGCTTCTTCCTGCCGTCGGCAACCACCGGCCGCTTCATGTTCGACCTGCCGCGCTACATCGTCGCGCAATTGAGCGAGGAAGGCGTCGCCGCGAGCGCGCTGCACCTCTGCACCTACGCCGACGCCGCCCGCTTCTTCTCCTACCGGCGCACCACCCACCGCGGCGAGGCCGACTACGGCAGGCTCTTGTCCGCGATCATGCTCGCCGAATGATGCCGGCAACGCACACGAAACCACGCGTGTGGACCCGTCTGCGGCGAACGGTTAAGAAGACGCCGGGCCGGACGGGACTGGACCGCCAAATGCCTCGATCCATGTTTGCGCGCGCGCGATTGTTGCTGCTGCCATTGTTCGCCGCCGTGTTTCTCGCCGCCTGCAGTGCGGCCGACCGGCCCAGCCTCGGACCGCCCGCATTCGGCTTGTCGGAGGCGCGCGCGCTCGGCACCGCGCCCGTGCGGGGCGCCGAGAACGTCCGCTTCGCCTTTATTACGCTGACCGGCATTCCCGGACAGGCGCGCTTCGATCTGGAGAAGGCGCTGAAGAAGTACGCCGCCACCCGCAACCTCAACATCGTGGTCGGCGACGACCCTACCGCGACGTACCGCATCAAGGGCTACCTCTCCGCCGTCGGCGACGAGAACGGCACGCTCCTCGTCTACACCTGGGACGTGTACGACACCGGCGGCAGGCCGCTCCACCGCATCGCCGGCCAGCAGACGGCCAAGGGCGCAGCGGGCGACCCATGGGCCGGAATCGAGATCACCCAGCTCGACGATGCCGCCCGCGAGACCATCGACAAGCTCGCCGACTGGATACGGCCGTAGCTTCACGCCTTCCCGGCCGTTGCGCTCACCGGCCCGGCGTTGCTACAAGGCCGCCGCAACAGGCCGGCGCTTAGCCGGATTCGCCGTTAAGCGCAGGGCACGGGATGAAGCTGGTCGCCGGAAACTCCAATCGGCCGCTCGCCGAGGGTATCGCCGCCTATCTCGAAACCCCCCTTGCCCGGTGCCAGGTCCGCCGCTTCGCCGACCAGGAAATCTTCGTCGAGATCCAGGAAAACGTCCGCGGCGAGGACCTGTTCGTCATCCAGTCGACGAGCTACCCGGCCAACGACAACCTGATGGAGCTGCTCATCATCATCGACGCGGCGCGGCGCTCGTCCGCCCGGCGCATCACGGCGGTGATCCCCTACTTCGGCTACGCGCGGCAGGACCGCCGCGCTACTGGCCGCACCCCCATCTCGGCCAAGCTCGTCGCCAACCTCATCACCCACGCCGGCGCCCATCGCGTGCTGACGCTCGACCTCCACGCCGGCCAGATCCAGGGCTTCTTCGACATCCCCACCGACAACCTCTACTCGGTGCCGGTGATGAGCCGCGACATCAAGAGCCACCACGATCTGGAGAACATCATGGTGGTGTCGCCGGATGTCGGCGGCGTCGTCCGCGCCCGCGCGCTCGCCAAGCGGCTCGATGCGCCGCTCGCCATTGTCGACAAGCGCCGCGAACGGCCCGGCGAGGCCGAGGTGATGAACATCATCGGCGATGTCGCCGGCCACCGCTGCATCCTGTTCGACGACATCGTCGACTCCGGCGGCACGCTCTGCAACGCCGCCGAGGCGCTAATGAACGCCGGCGCCTCGTCCGTAATGGCCTACATCACCCACGGCGTGCTGTCCGGCGGCGCCGTCGCCCGCATCACCGCCTCGCACATCGAGGAGCTGGTGATTACCGATTCGATCCAGGCGACCGAAGCCGTGACGGCGGCTCCCAACATCCGCGTCTGCGGCATCGCCCCGCTGATCGGCGAGGCCATCGCCCGCACCGCGCATGAGAAATCGGTGTCGAGCCTGTTCGACTAGGATCGCCGCCGCGCGCGGCTCAGCGCGTGAAGCGCCCCTCGCCGGCCGTCGCCACACCGCATTTGTACCCCGGATCGAGCGACAGTCCCGCCGACGCCAGCATTTGCCTTTGCAGGAGCCCTACCCTATAAGCCCGCCACGCCGCGCCGACACCCCTGGAGGCACGCGGCTTTAGCCAAACCAAGGAGTTGTCCGATGGGCACGACGTACGAGCTCTCGGCGACGGTACGCGAGAAGGTGGGCAAGGGGGCCGCCCGATCGGTGCGTCGTCAAGACAGGATTCCGGCCGTCATTTATGGCGGCAACCAGCCCCCCGTAGCGATCAGCCTGCCGTGGCGCGAGGTCAGCCAGCGCATCCACGGCGGCGGCTTCTACACCACGGTCGCCGAGATCGCCGTGAACGGCGAGAAGATCCGCACCCTGCCGCGCGATTTCCAGATCGACCCGATGACCGAGCGTCCGGTCCACGTCGATTTCCTGCGCGTGACCGCGGGCTCGACCGTGACGGTGGAAGTGCCGGTGCAGTTCATCAACGAGAGCCAGGCGCCGGGCATCCGCCGAGGCGGCGTGCTTAACGTCGTGCGCCACCGCGTCGAGCTGATCGTTCCGGTCGACAGCATTCCGGAGAAGATCGTCGCCGACCTCAACGGCCTCGACATCAACGACTCCCTCCACATCTCCGCCATTCCGCTGCCCGAAGGCGTCAAGCGGACCATCGCGCGCGACTTCACCATCGCCACGATCGCCGCGCCCGCGGGCGTGAAGGAAGAGATGCGGGCACAGGCCGAAGCTGCGGCAGCGGCGAAGGCCGCCGCCGAGACGGCGGCGGAAGCCGGAGCGGCGCCCGCCGAAGGTGCCGCGGCGCCTGCCGAGGGCGCTGCCGCCGCTGGCGGCGACGCCAAGGCGCCGGCCGGCGGCGCTGCCAAGGGCAAGTAGGAGGTCGCTTCGGCCGGACCACCGGCAGACGGAGCCTGCTTAGATGCTGCTCATCGTCGGTCTGGGCAATCCGGGCGCGGAGTACCGCCGCCACCGCCACAACGTCGGCTTCATGGCCGTCGACGCCATCCACGACCGCCACGGGTTCGCCCCGTGGCGGCGTCGTTTTCAGGGCGAGGTTTCGGAAGGAACGCTGGCCGGCGAGAAGACGCTGCTCCTGAAGCCGCTCACCTACATGAACGAGTCCGGCCGCTCGGTGCAGGCCGCCGCCCAGTTCTACAAGCTCGCACCGGCCGACATTGTGGTCATCCACGACGAGGTCGATCTTCCCCCCGGCAAGACCCGCATGAAGACCGGAGGCGGCACGGCCGGCCACAACGGCCTCCGCTCGATCGGCCCTGCCATCGGCGAAGGATTCCGCCGCCTGCGCATCGGCGTCGGTCACCCGGGCGTGAAGGAAGCTGTCCCCCACTATGTGCTGCACGACTTCTCACGCGAGGATCAGGCGTGGGTGGAGCCGCTGCTCGAAGCGATCGCTGCCAACGCGCCGTTGCTGGCGGAGGGCAAGGACCCGACCTTCGCCAATCGCCTGCATGCGGCCCTCAATCCCGACGAAGAGACAGCCGGCAAGCCGCCCCGCCGGCCGGAATCGCAGAAGTCCGCAGCGCGGCCGGTTGCCGAAACCTCGCCGGAGCCGAAGCCAGAAGGACCGCTCGCGCGCGGCCTCAGGAAACTGTTCGGCGGCTGAGGGCCTCCATTTGCGTGCTGCCTGCACATGGCGGCAACGGAGCGCGGGCGGTAGGCTGATCGGCATGAGTCGCTGGTCAGCGATCGCGGGTACGATCGTCTTCTTCTTTCTGGCGCCCGGCATCGTCGCCGGTGTGGTGCCGTGGGGGATCTCGGGATGGCGGCTCCACGCCCCCTTCCCCGGCTATGGGCCGCTTCGGATTCTCGGCGTCATCCTGATCGCCGGCGGACTCGCGGCGCTCATCCATTCGTTCGCTCGCTTCGCATTGGAGGGCCGCGGCACGCCCGCGCCCGTGGCGCCGACCGCGCAACTCGTCGTCGGCGGCCTCTACCGCTACGTCCGCAACCCGATGTACGTGGCGGTGCTGGCGATCATCGGCGGCCAGGCGCTTCTGTTCGGGAACATCGGCGTCGCGGTTTATGGCATGGTCGTCTTTGCGGCGGTCCACGCCTTCGTGCTCGCCTACGAGGAGCCCACACTGCGGGAAACATACGGGGCGGACTACGACGCCTACAGGGCAAACGTGCCGCGGTGGATCCCCCGGATGTCGCCGTGGCGGAGCTCCTGAGCTTTCAGGCGCAATCCCCCTTCGCCGGTGTCTCAGGAGGCTTTTTTGCGGCCGACGGCTTTCGCCGCCGGCCATTCCGCCAGCATGTCGGCGAGCCGCTCCGGCTCGGACAGCATCGGCCAGTGGCCGGTCGGGAGTTCGCGCAGTGTCCATTGCGGACCGCCCATCGGCGCGAACCACGGATTGCCGGACGCGATCATCCCCTTCACCGCCGCCACCGGGATCGTCGTCAGGATGGCCCAGCGCGGCATGTCCGGCCGCAGCCCGCCGCGGAGCCGTACCGGATCGATGGCGACCCTCAGCGGCTGGTCGGCGGCGTTCTCGCGGAAGAAGGCGCGCTTCGCTTCGTCGAGCCCGGCCAGCTCCGCCTCGCCCAGTACGTCCCAAGGCGGCAGCGGCAGGCGCCAGCCGTCGACTGCACGCTGCCTGGTCTCCGCCCTTCCCTCCGGGCCGGAGAAATCGGCAATGGCGCTGCCGTCCGGAACGGGACCGCTATCGACAAAGATGAGCCCCGCGACGCGATCGGGCATCCGGTCGGCAACCGCGTTGACGATGGCGCCGCCGCCGCTGTGCCCGACCAGCACGACATCGCTGAGCGCACGGTCCTCGATGGCATGGGCTACCTCGGCGATGTGCGTCTCGAGGGTGACGTCCGGCCCGCCGAGGTGCCGCTTTGCGCCAAGGCCGCTGAGATCGGGCGCGATCGCGCGATGGCCCGCCTTTTCGAGCCGCTCGACCACATCGCGCCAGGCCCATGCCCCGATCCAGAAACCGCCCACCAGCACATACGTCGTCATGGCAAATCCCTCCCGGGTGAAGATCCAGATTGCTCCGCCGGTGCGACAGGACGTGTCAGGGGGCTTCCGCCGCCTTGCCGAACCGGCCTCGCCTGCTAGAAAGCGCCGCCCGCCTGTTCCGGTTCCGTCTCACCTGAGGTTTTCATGGGTTTCCGTTGCGGCATCGTCGGCCTGCCGAACGTCGGCAAATCGACGCTTTTCAACGCGCTGACGCGCACGGCCTCGGCGCAGGCCGCGAACTATCCGTTCTGCACCATCGAGCCGAACACCGGCGAGGTCGCCGTTCCCGACCCGCGCCTCGACGCGATCGCGGCCATCGCCAAGTCCGCCGCGATCGTGCCGACGCGCATCGCGTTCGTCGACATCGCCGGGCTGGTGCGTGGGGCCTCCAAGGGCGAGGGCCTCGGCAACCAGTTCCTCGCCAACATCCGCGAGGTCGACGCCATCGTGCATGTGCTGCGCTGTTTCGAGGGCACCGACGTCACCCATGTCGAGGGCCGGGTCGATCCGGTCGCGGATGCCGAGACAGTGAACACCGAGCTGATGCTGGCGGATCTCGCCAGCCTCGAACGCAGGGTCACGCCGCTCCGCAAGAAGGCGCAGAGCGGCGACAAGGAAGCCAGGGCCGAGGTGGCGCTCATGGACGCGGCGATTGCGCTGCTGGCGGACGGCAAGCCGGCACGACTGGTGAGGCGGCCGAAGGAAGACGAAGCCGCCTTCCGGGCGCTCAACCTGCTCACCGCCAAGCCCATCCTCTACGTCGCCAACGTCGACGAAGCATCGGCCGCGACCGGCAACCGGCACTCGGAAGCTGTGGCGAAAATGGCGGAGGCCGAGGGCGCCGGTTTCGTCGTCATCTCCGCGGCAATCGAGTCCGAGATCGCCCAGTTGCCCGCCGCCGAGCAGAAGGACTTCCTCGACACGCTAGGGCTGGAGGAGCCGGGCCTCGACCGCCTGATCCGCGCCGGCTACGCGCTCCTCGGTCTCATCACGTTCTTCACGGCCGGCCCCAAGGAGGCGCGCGCCTGGACGGTCCGCGAAGGCGCCAGGGCGCCGGAGGCCGCCGGCACCATCCACACCGACTTCGAGAAGGGCTTCATCCGCGCCCAGACCATCGCCTACGACGATTTCGTCCGCCTCGGCGGCGAGCAGGCCGCGAAGGACGCCGGCAAGGCCCGCGACGAAGGCAAGGACTACATCGTCGCGGACGGCGACGTGATGCTGTTCAAGTTCAACGTATAGGGTCGCGCACGCCCGCGCTCCGCGCCCTGCCGCGGGGTCGACGGGACCGCCGAAGCCCGGCTAATGTGCCGCCCCGACCCGCTACGGACCTTCCATGACCAAGCGATACTTCGAGGATTTCGCCGCAGGCCAGATATTCAACCTGCCCGATGTCGCCGTCTCGCGCGAGGACATGGTCGAGTTCGCGCAGCAGTTCGATCCGCAGGTGTTCCATCTGGAGGACGACACCCCGATCACCGAGTTCGGCGGCGGACTGATCGCGTCCGGCTGGCAGGTCTGCTCGCTGTTCATGCGCCTCCTGGACGACGGGCTGCTGCTCGATTCCAGTTGCGCCGGCTCGCCCGGCGTCGAGCACCTGAAGTGGCAGCATGCCGTCCGCCCCGGCGACCACCTCACCGGCCGCACCACCGTGGTCGAGACGAAGCCGTGGCCCACCAACGCGAAGCTCGGGCTGGTCCGCTTCCACCACGAGGTGTTCAACCAGCATCGCGAGCGCACGATGATGATGGACAACGGCATCCTGTTCGCGCGGAGGCCGGCATGAACGCCTACGAGCGCATCGCGGTCGGCGACACGCACGTCTTCGGGTCGAACACCTTCACCGCCGAAAGCATCAGGCGCTTCGCGCAGAAGTACGATCCGCAGCCGTTTCACCTCGACGAGGAAGCGGCGAAGCAGTCGAACTTCGGCAGGCTCTGCGCCAGCGGCTGGCACACCGCCTCCGCGATGATGCGCCTGCTCGTCGACTATTTCGACAGGGCCGAGGCGCGCGCCCGCGCTGCTGGCGAGCCGCATCTGGTGTCGGGCCCGTCCCCTGGCTTCGACGATCTCCGCTGGCCGTATCCCGTCTACGCCGGCGACACCGTCACCTACACGGCCCGCATCGTCGCCAAGCGGCCGTCGCGGTCGCGGCCGGGATGGGGGCTCCTGTCGATGACCACCACCGGCGTCAACCAGGACAACCGGCAGGTCTTCGCCGTGACCACGCACGTCTTCGTGGAGACGGGGAGATAACCGCCGTCCCGGACGTCGCGGGCGAGGCGCAGCCGGCGCTGCGGCGCGCGCTTGGCCTGCCGCTGCTCGTCTTCTACGGGCTGGGCGTCACGGTCGGCGCCGGCATCTTCGCGCTCATCGGCGAAGTGCTCGGCATCGCCGGCGATGCCGCACCTCTTGCCTTCCTCATCGCCGGGCTGGTCGCCGCCGCAACCGCCCGCTCGTACGCGCTGCTCGCGCCGCGCTTTCCCCGCGCCGGCGGCGCCGCCGTCTATGCCGCCGAGGGGCTCGGCAAGACCGCCGGCCGCATCGTCGGTGTCGGCGTGGCGATCACCGGCATCGTGTCGAGCGCCGTCATCGCGCTGGCCTTCGCCGGCTACGTCGGAACCCTCACCGGCCTGCCGCAGCCGCTGCTCGCCATCGCCTGCATCGTCGTGCTCACCGGCGTCGCCTCGTTCGGCATCCGCGAGAGCGTCGCCGCCGCAGCGGTCATCACCATACTCGAGGTCGGCACGCTCGTGGTCGTGGCGGCGGTCGGCGCGCCGGCGCTTGCCGATGGCGAGGTGCTCGCGCGCCTGGCGGCGCTGCCGACAGACCGCCTCCAACTCGACATCGTCGTGGCCGCCGCGGCAGTCGCCTTCTTCGCGTTCATCGGCTTCGAAGACATCGTCAACATGGCCGAGGAAGCCAAGGCGCCGGAGCGCACGATGGGGCCTGCCATCGCGATCACGCTGGGGCTCAGCACCCTGCTCTACGTCCTCATCGCCGCCATCGCTGCCGCAGTACCGGACAGGGGCGCCGTCACCGCCAGCGAGGCGCCGCTCGCCGACCTGTTCGCGCTGCTCTCCGGCCTGCCCGCCGCGCCGGTATCCACCATCGCCGCCATCGCCATGATCAACGGCATCCTCGTGCAGATGCTGATGGTGAGCCGCGTCCTCTACGGCATGGCCAGCGACGGCCTGCTGCCGGCCTGGATCGGGGCGGTGTCGCCTGCCCGCCGCATCCCGGTCCGCGCCACCCTGCTCACCGCCGCCGCCATCGCCGTCCTCACGCTCGTGGCGCCCATGGTCAGCCTCGCGCAGGCGACCGGCTACGTCACGCTGGCGGTGTTCACGGCGGTCAACATCAGCCTGTTCCGCCTGGCATCGGGCGCGGTATGGCGGGGACCGCGGCACGTGCGCTGGTGGGGCATCGTGGGCGCCGCCCTGTCCGTCGGCCTCATCGTCTACGAGGCGGCGCGCATCGTGTCCGGCGGCTAGAGCGTCGGCGCCTCCGGCGGCGGATCGTTGCGCGCCTGGTCCTCCCACGCGCGGAAATCGGGGTCCGACAGCACCGCTTCCATGTAGGCGGTCCCGGTCGCACCGAGCTTCACGCTGTAGGTGCGGAAGCGCGTCACCACGGGCGCGTACATGGCGTCGGCGATCGTCCAGCCGCCGAACAGGAACGGCCCGCCGCCGATCTTGCCCCAGGTCTCGCGGCACTCCCGCCACATCTTCTCGATCCGCTGGATGTCGGCGTTGGCCTGCGGATTGTTGGGGGTGGGATGGCGCTGGAGGAGCGCCATCGACAGGTATTCGCGGAGCGGCCGGAAGCCCGAGTGCATCTCCGCCGAGATCGACCGGGCATGGGCGCGGGCGGCCGCATCCTTCGGCCAGAACTGCTTCTCCGGAAAGACCTCGGCGAGATATTCGCCGATGGCGAGCGAATCCCACACGCGCACCTCCCGCTCCTCGCGCCGGTGGACGAGGAACGGCACCTTGGCTGTTGGCGAGAGCTGCGTGAGCCGCGCCTTGCCATCCGCCGTGCGGTAGCGGATCAGCGTCTCCTCGAATGGCGCCCCCGATTTCTTCATGGGGAGCCAGCCGCGCAGCGACCACGACGAGACGGTGCGGTAGCCGATGTAGATGTGGAAGTCGGCCATGGCGCTAGTGGCCCTCGAAGCTCAGGAGCGTGTGCACGTTGACGTCCCGCTCAGCGATGCGTTT
>CAZXKZ010000018.1:0-13353 GCA_964641825.1 uncultured Bauldia sp. | reverse complement strand
ACGAAGGCCGCCGCGACGATCGTGCCGCCCGAGCGCCGGATGAGCGCGATCGCCGCCTCCGCCGTTCCGCCGGTGGCGATGAGATCGTCCACGAGCAGCACGCGCGCACCGTCATGGATCGCATCGGCATGGATCTCGATGGTGTCGACACCGTACTCGAGGCTGTACTCCTGCCCGATCGTCTTCCACGGCAGCTTGCCCTTCTTGCGGATCGGCACGAAGCCGCGGCCGAGTTCGTGGGCGACCGCACCGCCGAGGATGAACCCGCGCGCCTCGATGCCGGCCACATAGTCGATGCCGGCGGTCAGGAACGGCAGCACCAGCCCGTCGACCGCCGCGCGCAGGCCCGCCGGATCGGCGATGAGCGTCGTGATGTCGCGGAAGAGGATGCCGGGCTTCGGGTAGTCGGGGATCGTCCGGATCAGCGACTTGATGTCGATACTGCCTGCCATGCCGTCCAGCCTGTCTCCCGCGTGCCGCTCCCCGCGTTTAGCAAAGATGCCTCCCGTCCGCCACAGCGCCCCGGCTTGACTCGGTGAAAGACTAGATGGCCATCATGCCGGCCCGCTGACGCGCGCCATTCCGGCGCACCTGGCGGGGACAAGCGCAAACGTGCGGGGGGATGCATGCAGCCATCGTTCGGACCAGACCCGGCCATTCTTTCCGGCCCCGAGTTGCCGTCGTTCCGCTATGCGCTGGGCTCGCAGCCGCAGCACACCTACAGCGGCGGCTGGGCCAAGCAGGCGACCGCCGTCGAGTTCCCGGTCTCCGAGGCGCTCGCCGGCGTTCTCATGCAGGTATCGGCCGGCACGCTCCGCGAGCTGCACTGGCACGCCAACGCCGCGGAGTGGGGCTACGTCATCAGCGGCCACTGCCGCACGACCGTCATCGATCCCGACGACCGCGCCGAGATCGCCGACTTCGGCCCCGGCGACGTCTGGTACTTCCCGCGCGGCCACGGCCATTCGATCCAGGGCCTCGACGACTGCCTCTTCCTGCTCGTCTTCGACAACGGTTACTTCTCCGAGTTCGGCACCTTCTCGATCAGCGACTGGGTCGCCCACGCACCGCCCGACGTGCTGGCGAAGAATTTCGGCGTGCCGGCATCGGCGTTTGCCCCGTTCCCGAAATCCGAGGTCTACATGGCGGAAGGGCCGGTGCCGCCCGCCCTGCCGCTCTTCCCCGCGCCGGCATCCGAGCGCGCGAGCGCGCTCACCCACCGCTACCGCCTGCTCGCTCAACAGGCGGAGGCCTTCCCCGGCGGCGGAATGCGGCTGGTGTCGCAGCGCGAGTTCCCGACCTCCACGACGCTCACCGGCGCCGTCCTGACGATCAAGCCCGGCGGCCTGCGCGAGCTCCACTGGCACCCGAACGCCGCCGAATGGCAGTTCTACCTCTCCGGCTCGGCGCGGATGACCGTGTTCGGCTCGCAGGGCCGGGCGCGTACCGACGAGTTCGGCCCGCACGACGTCGGCTACGTCCCGCAGGGCTACGGCCACTACATCGAGAACACCGGCAAGGACGACCTCGAGGTGCTGATCGTGCTCAACAACGGCACCTACCAGTCGATCTCGATCACCGGCTGGATGGCGTCCAATCCAGTGGAACTGCTGGCAACTAACTTCCGCCTGCCGGCGGAGACGTTTGCGGGCTTCCCGAAGGCGGACGTGTTCATGTCCGGCTGACGCTTGCTCGATGTGATCCTCGCGCACGCGAGGATCCAGTAAACATCAATGCTGGCGGCACTCGCGTCGAAACACCATATCGTTCCGGGCGCGACGCAGCACGAAGTGGTGCGTCGCTGACCCGGAACCTCGCCGGCCTGGTCCTAAATCCCGCCGCTAGTGCGCGACCTTCGACCAGACTTTCTTCTTGGTCAGGTACATGAGCCCGGCGAAGACGACCAGGAAGACGATCGTCATGAAGCCGAGGCGCTTGCGCTCCACGAGGTGCGGCTCGGCCGCCCACATCAGGAACGCTGAGACGTCCCTGGAGTATTGGTCGACAGTTTCCGGCGATCCGTCGGAGTAGGTCACGGACCCGTCCGCGAGCGGCGGCGGCATCTTCAGGGATACACCGCTGACGAAATAGGGGTTGTAGTAGGTGCCCTCCGGCACCACGAGGCCCTCCGGCGGTTCGTCGGAGTAGCCGGTCAGCAGCGCGTGGATATAGTCCGGCCCGCCTTCCTGGTACTGCGTGAAGAAGTCGAGCAGCGTCCACTGGATGCCCTGCCCCACCGCGCGCGCCTTCGCGATCAGCGACAGGTCGGGCGGCGCCGCGCCGCCGTTCGAGGCCGCAGCCGCCTCGGCGTTGGCGAACGGGCTCGGGAAACGGTCCGACAGGACGCCCGGCCGCTCAAACATGTCGCCGGCCTCGTCGGGTCCGGCGGTGATCTGGTACTCCGCGGCAAGCGCGCGCGCCTCGGCGTCACTGAAGTGCGG
Organism: uncultured Bauldia sp.; assembly: GCA_964641825.1. Classification (GTDB taxonomy): domain Bacteria; phylum Pseudomonadota; class Alphaproteobacteria; order Rhizobiales; family Kaistiaceae; genus DASZQY01. Next base: position 10,912 of record CAZXKZ010000018.1, on the reverse strand, counting down.
TCCGCCCTCCTCCGCGAGGTTGCGGAACGACATCAGGCTCATCGAATGGCAGGCGGCGCAGACTTCCTTGTAGACCTGATAGCCGCGCTGGAGCTGCGCGGGATCGAACTTCCCGAACGGGCCGGCGAAGCTCCAGCGCTCAAGTTCGGGCTTCAGCATCGGGAAATGCGACGGCTGCTCGTGCCCCGCCTCCTGCGCGAACGCGGGCGCGCTGATGGCAACGACGGCGGCAGCGAAGACGGCGGCGAGGGATCTCATGGTCAGGCCTTCGCCGGTGCGTGGTTCTTCGCGAGCACGGATTCGGTGATGCTGGCCGGCAGCGGCTTCGGCCGCTCCAGAAGCCCCACGATCGGCATCACCAGCAGGAAGTGCGCGAAGTAGTAGATGGTCAGGATGCGCGCGGCGATGACGTAGCCGCCCTCCGCCGGCTGCGAGCCGAGATAGCCGAGGCCGATACAGGTGATGACGAAGATCCAGAAGAACTGCCGGTAGATAGGCCGGAAGGTCGCCGAGCGTACCCGCGAGGTATCGAGCCACGGCACGAACACGAAGATCGCGATCGACGAGAACATGGCGATGACGCCGCCGAGCTTCGACGGGATGGCGCGCAGGATCGCGTAGAACGGCAGGAAGTACCATTCAGGCACGATGTGCGCCGGCGTCACCAGCGGGTTTGCCGGAATGTAGTTGTCGGGGTGGCCGAGATAGTTGGGAACGTAGAAGACGATCCACGCGAACAGGATCAGGAAGATCGTCAGGCCGAAGAAATCCTTCGCCGTGTAGTACGGATGGAAGCTGACGGTGTCCTGCTTGTCCTTGACCTCGATGCCGGTCGGGTTGCCGTTGCCGGGGACGTGCAGCGCCCAGATGTGGAGCACCACAACGCCCGCGATCATGAAGGGCAGCAGGTAGTGGAGCGAATAGAAGCGGTTGAGCGTCGGGTTGTCGACGGCGAACCCGCCCCACAGCCACTCGGTGATCGTCGGGCCGATCAGCGGGATGGCGGAGAACAGGTTGGTGATGACGGTCGCCGCCCAGAAGGACATCTGGCCCCACGGCAGCACGTAGCCCATGAACGCGGTCGCCATCATCAGCAGGAAGATGATGACGCCGAGGATCCACAGCACCTCGCGCGGCTCCTTGTAGGAGCCGTAGTACAGGCCGCGGAAGATGTGGATATAGACCGCGAAGAAGAAGAGCGACGCGCCGTTGGCATGCAGGTAGCGGATCAGCCAGCCGTAGTTCACGTCGCGCATGATGTGCTCGACGGAATTGAGGGCGAGATCGACGTGCGGCGTGTAGTGCATGGCCAGCACCACGCCCGTCGCGATCTGCGCGGCGAGCATGAACACCAGGATGGCGCCGAAGTTCCACCAGTAGTTCAGGTTGCGCGGCGTCGGGTAGACGATGAACGAAGAATGGACGAGGCCGACGATCGGCAGGCGCCGCTCGAGCCATTTCGCGGCGCCGTTCTTTGGATTGTACGCCGGCCCGTGGAGATGGTCCGCCATAGTGGTGTCGCCCCGCCGCTCAGCCGATCAGGATGGTGGAGTCGCTCGTGAAGGAGTACCGCGGAATGAGCAGGTTCTCCGGCGCGGGCCCCTGACGGATGCGGCCCGCCGTGTCATAGGCCGAACCGTGGCACGGGCAGAACCAGCCGCCGTAGGGCCCGCTCTGGCCGAGCGGCACGCAGCCAAGGTGTGTGCATACACCGACCTGGACCAGCCAGTTCTCACGGTCGGGCGTCGCCCGGTTGGCGTCCGTCGCCAGCGCATCGAGCGGCAGGTTGTCGTTGCGTGCCGCCGGGTCCTTGAGCTCGGAGATCGGCACGCCCTTGGCGGCCTCGATCTCTTCCGGCGTGCGGTTGCGGATGAAGACTGGCTTGCCGCGCCACTTCACGGTCAGCGACATGCCTGGCGTGATGCTGGAGACGTCAACCTCGATCGTCGCGAGCGCCAGCGCCGCGGCATCGGGGTTCATCTGGTCCACCAGCGGCCATGCGATGAGGGCCGCGCCGACCCCGGCGACGGCGCCGGTGGCAATGTAGAGGAAATCGCGGCGCGTCGGCTCGGGATGATCCGCCGTATCCGTGCTAGCCAAGGTCACTCCTGAGGGCCCCGAATCCGGCCCACTCGCGCGGTCAAGTCGGCGAATTGTTTAGCGAGGCTAATTAGGACTTGTCCAGAGTAGCGGGGCCAAATGCGCACATTGTCGCGGGTTCTGCCGCACCGCGGAAATCCCTGTTTTGCGCGGGGTGCGACACCTGCGACGGAGACTATTCCGCCGCCTGGCCCGGCGTGCCCGATTCGATGTCGATGAACCCGCCCGACTGGCGGCTCCACAGCGACGCATAGAGGCCGCCGCGTTTGATCAGCTCGGCATGGGTGCCCATTTCCACGATCTGGCCGTGATCGAGCACGACGAGGCGGTCCATCGCCGCGATGGTCGACAGCCGGTGGGCGATGGCGATGACCGTCTTCCCGGCCATCAGCTTGCCGAGGCTCTCCTGGATCGCGGCCTCCACCTCCGAATCGAGGGCCGACGTCGCCTCGTCGAGGACGAGGATCGGAGCGTCCTTGAGGAGCACGCGGGCGATCGCAATGCGCTGGCGCTGTCCGCCCGAAAGCTTGGCCCCGCGCTCGCCCACGTGGGCCTCGAATCCGATGCGGCCGTAGTGGTCGGACAGGTTGGGGACGAACTCCTCGGCCTGCGCCTGCCGGGCCGCGCCGCGCATGGCCTCGTCGCTGGCGTCGGGCCGGCCGTAGAGGATGTTGTCGCGGATCGAGCGATGGAGAAGCGAGGTGTCCTGCGTGATGAGCCCGATCTGGCTCCGGAGCGAATCCTGCGAGACCGACGCGATGTCCTGACCGTCGATGACGATGCGGCCGCCCTCCACGTCGTAGAAGCGCAGGAGCAGGTTGGCGATGGTGGACTTGCCCGCGCCCGAGCGTCCGACCAGGCCGACCTTCTCGCCGGGCGCGATGGTGAGATTGAGGTTCTCGATGATGCCGCTCTTGCGTCCGTAGTGGAAGGTGACGTTCTCGAAGCGGATCTCGCCGCGCGTCACCTTGAGCTCCATCGCGTCCGGCTTGTCGACCAGGTCCTGCGGCCGCGCGATGGTTTCCATGCCCTCGTAGACGGCGCCGACGTTGTCGAAGATGCCGATCGAGGTCCACATGATCCAGCCGGACATGGTGGCGATGCGGATGGCAAGGCCGCTCGCCACCGTCACATCGCCGAGCGTGAGGATGTCGAGCGTCCAGAGGTAGATGCACAGCCACATCGTCCCGGCGATGAGCAGGCCGTTCATGGTCACCACTGTGCTCGACATCGCCGTGATGAGGCGCGTCGACCTGCGGAACTTCTGCGTGTGATCGTCGACGGCGTCGCGGGCGTAGTCGTCCTCGCGCGTCGTGTGCGCGAACAGCTTGACCGTCTGGATGTTGGTGTAGCTGTCGACGATGCGGCCGGTCAGCATCGAGCGGGCCTCCGAGACGGTGGTCGAGCGGCGCCGGATGCGCGGGACGAAGTACGTGAGCACCGCGACGAAGGCCACGATCCAGACGAGGAGCGGCCCGGTCAGCCACATGTCGAGCCGCCAGAACAGCACCAGCGACGTGGCCGAGTAGATGGTCACGAACCACAGCGCGTCGCACACCTGCACCACCGATTCACGCAGCGCCGGCCCGGTCTGGATGATCTTGGCGGCGATCCGCCCGGCGAAATCGTTGGTGAAGAAGCCGACCGTCTGGCGCAACACGTAGCGGTGTGTCTGCCAGCGCACGAGGTTGGTGAACGACGGCGCCAGCGTCTGCTGGACGAGGAGATCGTGGATGATGGTGGCGACCGGCCGCGCCACCACGATGACGAATCCCATCCACAGGAACGTCGGCCCGTAGTCGGCGAAGACATCGGCCGGGGTGGTCGTCCGCAGCAGGTCGACAATCGAGCCGACATAGGTGAACATCGCCACCTCGATCAGCGAGACGACGAAGCCGATGGCCATGAGCGCCACGAGCGCCGGCCACACCTGCTTGGTGTAGTACCAGTAGAAGCCGCCGAGCGTCGGCGGCGGCATGGCAGTGTCATGCGTCCGGAACGGGTCGATCAGGCGCTCGAAGAACCGCGGGATCGAAAACCGGCTGATCGATGTCGGGTCGGAAGCGGACATGCGGCCTACTCCGCCGCCTCGGCAACGACGCGCGCGGTCGCCTCGGGATCGAGGAAGCCGCCCGACTGGCGGTTCCACAGCGCGGCATAGAGCCCGCCCGCCCGCAGCAGTTCCTCGTGTGTGCCCGTCTCGGCGATCCGGCCATGGTCGAGCACCACCAGCCGGTCCATCGCGGCGATGGTCGACAGGCGGTGGGCGATGGCGATCACCGTTTTGCCGGCCATGAGCTGGTAGAGCGATTCCTGGATCGCCGCCTCGATCTCGGAATCGAGCGCCGAGGTTGCCTCGTCGAGGACGAGGATCGGCGCGTCCTTGAGGAAGATGCGCGCCAGCGCCACGCGCTGCCTCTGGCCGCCGGAGAGTTTGACGCCGCGCTCGCCGACATGGGCGGCGTAGCCGGCGCGGCCCTTTGGATCGGTCAGGTCGCGGATGAACTCGTCGGCGTGGGCGAGCCGCGCCGCCTCCATCACCTCCGCATCGCTCACGTCTGGCCGCCCGTAGGCGATGTTATCGCGCACCGAGCGATGGAGCAGCGAGGTGTCCTGCGTGACCATGCCGATGGCGCCGCGGAGCGACTCCTGCGTCACGTCGGCGATGTTCTGCCCGTCGATCAGGATACGCCCGCCCTCCAGGTCGTAGAAGCGGAGCAGCAGATTGACGAGCGTCGACTTGCCCGCGCCCGAGCGGCCGACGAGGCCGACCTTCTCGCCCGGCCGGATGGTGAGCGTGAAGTCCTCGATGACCTTGGTCGTGCGCCCGTAGTGGAAGCGCGCATGCTCGAACCGGATCTCGCCCTTGGTGACGACCAGCGGCTTCGCGTCCGGCCGGTCGAGGATCGAGATCGGCTTCGACAGCATGCCCATGCCGTCCTGCACGGTGCCGATGCTTTCGAACAGCCCGGCGACCTCCCACACGATCCATTGCGACATGGCGCGGAGCCGCATGATGAGCCCGATGGCGACCGTGATCGCGCCGAGCGTGATCAGCGACTGCTGCCAGGCGTAGATGGCGATGCCGGTGACGATCGCCAGCAGCAGCGAGTTGATGACATTGAGCACGTTCGACATGTGCGTGAACAGGCGCGCCTGCCCGTGCACAGTGCCGAGGAACTCCGTCATCGCATCGCGGGCATAGATCTGTTCGCGCGCAGCATGGGCGAACAGCTTCACCGTCTGGATGTTGGTGTAGCTGTCGACAATGCGGCCGGTCATCATCGCGCGCGCGTCGGCCTGCTTCTCGCCGATCCGCCCGAGGCGCGGAACGAAATAACGGAGCAGCAGGACATAGCCCGCCAGCCAGACCAGCAGCGGCGCGAGCAGCCAGAAGTCGCTCTGCGCGAGCAGGAACGCCGTGCCGATGAAATAGACGATGATATAAACGCCGACGTCGAGGATCTTGGTCACCGTCTCGCGCACACCGAGCGCGGTCTGCATCACCTTCTGCGAGACGCGGCCGGCGAACTCGTCCTGGAAGAAGCTCATGCTCTGGCCGAGGATGTAGCGGTGCGCCATCCAGCGCACGAGCATCGGGTAGTTGCCGAAGATCGTCTGGAACTGGAGCATCGACTGGAGCGCAGCGAGCAGCGGGAAGACGGCCACCACCACGACACCCATGGCGATCAGCTTCCAGCCGTGCTCGTCGAAGAACGTCGACGGCGTCGAGCCGGCCAGCCAGTCGATGAGGTCGCCGGTGAAGCTGACGAAGACGATCTCGATCACCGAGATGATGCCGGTGAGCACCGCCATGACGATGAGCCACGGTAGCGCCGGCCGCGAATAGTGCAGCAGGAAAGCGAGCAACGTTTTCGGAGGCGCGGTACCGCTGCCGTCCGGAAACGGGTCGATCAGGGTTTCAAAGCGTCTGAGCACGAGGAGCTCCGGGAACGAAAACAGGGCGAGGAAGTCTGGCGGCCGGGCACGCTGGCGCCCGGAACCTACCCGTGGAACCGGCCGGTTTTCGTCAGTTGGGTCGGACGACCGAACGGGACGGGATGCCGGTGGCGACGGGCATGAGCACAGCGCTGGTCAGCTCCATTCGGCATCTCCTCTGTTCGGGTTGGCTGAAGACGCGCTGAACCACACCGGAAATCCGGCGGTTTTCAGGCTCTCGGCGACTCGTGACGGCGGATTGAATAGACCGGATCGGCGTCCGGGCCAAGGGCGAATCCGCCTTGGGCGGACGAAGGAACCGCTATTCCGCCGCCACCTGGTCGACGGGCGGATCGAGCCCGAGAAAGCCGCCCGACTGGCGCCGCCACAGCGATGCGTAGAGCCCGTCCTTTGCGAGGAGTTGCTGGTGGGTGCCGGTCTCCACGATCCTGCCCTCGTCCATGATGACCAGCCGGTCCAGCACCGCGATGGTCGACAGTCGGTGGGCGATAGCGAGCACTGTCCGCCCTTCCATCAGGCTGTAGAGCTGCTCCTGGATGATCGCCTCGACCTCCGAGTCGAGCGCGCTGGTGGCTTCGTCGAGGACGAGGATCGGCGCGTCCTTGAGGATGAGCCGCGCGATGGCGACACGCTGGCGCTGGCCGCCCGACAGCTTCACGCCGCGCTCGCCGACATGGGCGTCGTAACCCTCGCGGCCGTTGAAATCGCGGAGGGCCGTGATGAAGCCGTCCGCCTCGGCGCGCTTCGCCGCCGCGACGATCTCGGCCTCGCTCGCCTCTGGCCGCCCGTAGCGGATGTTGTCGCGGATCGAGCGGTGCAGCAGCGATGTGTCCTGCGTGACGACGCCGATGTTGGCGCGCAGGCTCTCCTGCGTCACGTCGGCGATGTCCTGCCCGTCGATCACGATGCGGCCGCTTTCGAGGTCGTAGAAGCGGAGGAGCAAGCTGACCAGCGTCGACTTGCCGGCGCCCGAGCGGCCGACAAGCCCGACCTTCTCTCCGGGCTTCACGACGAGGCTGAGGTCGTCGATGACGCCCCCTTCCCGGCCGTAGTGGAAGCTGACGTTCTCGAACCGGATCTCGCCGTTGCTAACCTTCAGGGGACGGGCGCCGGGCGCATCGACCACGGAGTACGGCTGGCTGATCATCTGCATGCCGTTCTGGACGGTGCCGACGCTTTCGAAGAGGCCGGTGATGGTGCGCAGGATCCAGCCGGACATCTGGTTGAGGCGGATCACCAGCGAGACGGCGAGCGCAATGGCGCCCACCGTGATGGCGCCCGCCGACCACAGCCACAGGGCAAGGCCGCCGACCGAGAAGATGAGCACGCTGTTGATGATAGTGAGTGTGATCGTCAGGTTAGCGACCGTTCCGGCGAGATCGGCGTAGGCGTCGAGGTGCTTGCGGAAACCCTCGAAGGCGAACGCGTCCTCGCGCTCGGCATGGGCGAACAGCTTCACCGACTGGATGTTGGAATAGCCGTCGACCACCCGCCCCGATACGCCGGAATTGGCCTACGAGACCGCCGAGGAGCGCGAGCGCACCGGCGGCACCATCACGAAGACGACGATCCCGTAGGCGATGCTCCAGAGCGCGATCGGCGCGATCAGCCAGAGGTCGATGGCCGCGAACAGCCAGAGCGTGCCGCCGACGTAGATGAGCAGCGTCCACAGGCCCTCGATGCTGCCGGCGACCGTCTCGCGAAGCGACGGGCCGGTCTGGAGCACTTTCTGCGCGACGCGGCCGGCGAAGTCGTTCTGGAAGAAGGCGAGGCTCTGCCGCAGTACATAGCGGTAACTCTGCCAGCGGACCGAGAAAGTGAGCGCCGGCACCAGGCCGAGCTGCATCAGGCTCCGCGACATCACCGCGTTCAGCGGCCGCAGCAACAGGATGACGGCCGACATGCCGATGAGCGCCCAGGCATGGTCCTGGAAGAACGTCGCGGGCGACGAGACGGAGGCCTGATCGACGATCCAGCCGAGGAACACAAACAGGCCCATCTCGGTGACGGCCGTGATGAGCGACACCACCAGCACCGCCACGATGGTCCACTTCACCGGCTCGAGGAAATGCCTGTAGAAGGCAAGCAGCGTGTCGGGCGGTCGGCTGACAGGCGCGTCGACGAGCGGCGCGATGATTCGTTCGAACGGCCGTCTCATGCCGATCCGCCCGATCCGTTCAAAGGCGCCATTCCCGATCCATGCCCTCTCTTGTTCTCTACCAGCCCGACATCCCGCAGAACGCCGGCGCCATGATGCGACTGTGCGCCTGTCTCGCCGTCGAAGTCCACCTGATCGGCCCTGCGGGCTTCGACCTCTCCGACCGGTCGCTGCGGCGGGCCGGCATGGACTATTTGGAGTACGTGAGGCTCGTTCGCCACGTCTCATGGCAGGAATTTGAGGCCTGGCGGGCGAAATCGGGCTTCCGCCTCGTGCTCCTGACCACCCGCGCCGCCACGGCCTATGTCGATTTCCCGTTCCGGGACGACGACCTGCTTCTCGTTGGCCGCGAGAGCGCCGGCGTTCCCGATGCCGTCCATGCCGCGGCCGACGCGCGGCTGGTCGTGCCGATGGCCGCGGGCTTGCGCTCGCTCAACGTCGCCACCGCCGCCGCGATGGTACTGGGCGAAGCCCTCCGCCAGACCGGCGGCTTCGCCCCCAGCTAGTGCTGGAGGCATGGCACAGCTTCGCCATCCCTATGCTGTCACCCCCGCGAAAGCGGGGGCCCAGTAGCCACCGACAGAGCAATCAGCGCACCGGCGCCGTCTACTGGATCCTCGCGTCCGCGAGGATGACAGCGAAGGGATGCCCGCAAGCCGCGACTTTTCGCGGGACCGGCGGCGGCAACCGCGTTGATCCAGCGCAACGCTGGCACGGCCCGCCTGCATCACTTAAGACCGTGCCTGCGACGACACCGATGGTAGCCACAATGCTCGATAGCGCGCCCCTCGCCCGCCAGAAAGCCACGGCGGCGGCATGGTTTGGCGAACTCCGCGACCGCATCACCGCCGCCTTCGAGGCCGTGGAGGACGGACTGCCGGACGGTGCGCCGCTGTCGGACCGTCCCCCCGGCCGCTTCGTCCGCACGCCGTGGGAGCGGACGGACGCCATCGGCGTGCCCGGCGGTGGCGGCGTGATGGCGATGATGACAGGGCGCGTGTTCGAGAAGGTCGGTGTGCATGTCTCGACGGTGTTCGGCGAGTTTTCGCCCGAGTTCCGGAAGGAGATTCCGGGCGCCGAGGACGATCCCCGCTTCTGGGCGAGCGGGATTTCGCTGATCGCCCACATGCACAATCCGAACATCCCCGCCGTCCACATGAACACGCGCATGGTGGCGACCAGCCGCCAGTGGTTCGGCGGCGGCGCCGACCTGACGCCGGTGCTCGATGCGCGCCGCACACAGGACGACCCGGATTCGCGCGACTTCCATGCGGCGATGAAGCAGACCTGCGAGGCCCACGGCGCCGACTACGACCGCTACAAGCGCTGGTGCGACGAATACTTCTTCCTGAAGCACCGGAACGAGCCGCGCGGGATCGGCGGCATTTTCTTCGACTGGCTGAACTCCGGCGACTGGGACAAGGACTTCGCTTTCGTGCAGGCGGTGGGGTTGGCGTTCCTCGACATCTACCCGAAGCTCGTGCGCTGGAACTTCGCCGCCCCCTGGACGGAAGCCCAGCGCGAGGAGCAGCTCGTCCGCCGTGGCCGCTACGTCGAGTTCAACCTGATCTACGACCGCGGGACGATCTTCGGGCTGAAGACGGGCGGCAACGTCGACTCGATCCTGTCCTCGATGCCGCCGGTGGCGAAATGGCCGTAGCTATTCACCCGGACGCCTGAGGTCGGCGCCGGTCGGCTCCCACAGTTGGACGGGATTCCCTTCCGGGTCTTCCAGTCGGGCAAACCGGCCGTTGGGATAGGCCTCGGGATCGATATCAACGGGGATCCCGGCGGCACGCAGTTGGCTGGCAATCCGGTCCAGGTCGCGCACACGGAAGTTCACCATCCATCCCTGCTCGGGCCGGCCGAAGTAGTCCGTATCCTTGGGAAACGGCGCAAAAACGGTCGGCCCGGCCTCCTGCCACCACGACGCCTCGTCATAGGAGGCCGGCACCTTCCCCACCCCCAGATACTGCTCGTACCAGTCGGCCAAAGCCTTGGGATCCCGCGCCCTGAAGAAGAGGCCGCCGATGCCTGTAACGCGTTCCATCGATCCTCCTACTGCGCCGCCGCCATCAGTTGCTGAAGCCTCGCCCGGAGCGCCCGCTCGTCCGGCGCGAAATCCTGCTCGATCCACCAGCCCTCCACCGCCCGCAGCAATTCGCCAACCGCGGCGCCCCGCACGCCGGCACCAAGGACATCGTGTCCGCCAAGCGGAAACCGCGGCACGGCCCATTGTTCCGGCACGGCAAGCGCCATGCGCCACGCGGTTTCGCGCGTTCCGTCCCATGCGAAGGCCACGGCAACGGCATCGCGATAGACCTCGACGCCGTGCGCATAGAGGTGCCTGTGGGCCGACCGCACCTGCGGCGGGCCTTTCAGCGCGGCGACGAGTCTGACGATTGCGATCATCCGGTCGCGTTCGGCGTTGCTGAGGCGCAGCCGTTCGGCGAGACGCAGCGCATCCTCGATCACGTGCTCGCTGGCGTAGATCTGGTCGGCGGCGCGCTCGCGCTGGATGGCGGCGCGCAGCTGCGGGGCGGCCTCCTGTTCGGTCACGGTGCGGGCCGGCTCGATCCGGTTGACCCGCACCACCGCCCAGCCGAACGGCGTGCGCACCGGCCCGACCACGCCCGGAGCGGGTTCGGAAAACCCGGCGTCGGCCAGGGCCGGAATGGGGATGGCGTCACGCCG
>CAZXKZ010000017.1:6659-23745 GCA_964641825.1 uncultured Bauldia sp. | reverse complement strand
CCGGGCCGAAGTACGCGCTGCCGGCGGTCGCGATCGAGCCCTTGAAGTTGTAGGTCGTCGATGCGGAGGCGCCGCTGTTGAAGTCGAGCGTGAGGCCGCCGCCCATCGTCAGGTTGTTGAAATCGTAGGTGCCGCCCGACGGGCAGGTCAGCGTCCAGGTGCTGCCGGCGAAGGCCGCCGAGCAGCCGATCGCCGTTGCCTGCTTCTGGGTCGAACTCGTGTTCCAGGCGAAGTCGATGTCGCCGCCGCTGGCCGGCGCCTCCACCTTCGGCGCGCTCAATGCGGCGACCGTGGCGAGGCGGCCGGTGGTGGCGATCACGCCCTCGTGGCCGGTCAGCGGGTCGGCGGTCGGCGTGCGCGTGATGGTCAGCGTCTTGCCGCTCGGCGCCTGGATGCCCTTGCACGGGTTGGAAGGCGCGGTGGCGGAGTCGTAGTTCACCGTCGCCGTGGTCAGTTGCGTGCCGCACGGCACCGACACCGTGGAATTGGAGGCCACGACGCAATCGGCGGCCGAGATCGATGTCCCGCCGCTCAGCGTCACGCCGGTCTCAGCCGCGCTGAGCGCGAGGATGCAGCCCGGCACCGTGACGGACGAGACCTCGGCGATCGCGGTCGCTCCGATAGCGATCGAGCTTTGCGGGCCGATGATGGGCGCGAGGATCAGCGCCTTCGGCGTCGTCACCGTCACCGCGACGCCCTTGTTGCCGTTGCCGCGCGGCGAGGCGACGAGCCTCGCCTCGATGCCGTCGGCGGCGATGCCATTGAGCGCCGCCACCCGGATTGCCGCCGCATCCATGTCGTCGGCGGATTTCGTCGCCGTGTAGGCGAGTGCGCCGGCGAACGCGGCGAGATCAGCGATCCGCTGGTTCTCCGCCTTCACCACGAGCCCGTGCCCGTATTCGGCCACCAGCGCCACCATGCCGAGCAGCGCCGGCAGGATGAGCGCCATGAGCACGGTCACGGAGCCCCGCGTATGGCGGGTGAACTGGTGGAGGCCGGCAATGAGGCGGACCAGACTGGTCATCGGTGCGACGGCTTTTCCTGCGAGGGATGCGCCCGCTTTTGCGGTCCGCGCGACAGGGCAACAGCCGGAAAAATCGGCTCAAAAGCACCTAAAACCTTAGCGGTTTAAGAGGGGGTTAAACCGAATGTGGACCGTCCGGCGTGGTATGCCCAAAAAAAGTGCAGGGCAGGATGTCGATCCGGCGGCGCCCTGTTCGTTGTCTGGATACCGGGCGGAAAACCTCGGGCCAGTGGACTGTTTAGTCCCGTCAACACAGGAGAAACCACGATGCGCTTCATGATGATCATAAAGGCCGACGCCGACACCGAGGCCGGCATTCCCCCGACCGAAGTCGAGCTTGAGGCGATGGCCCGCTACAACGAGGAACTGGTTAAGGCGGGCGTGATGCTCGACGGCGCCGGCCTGCAGCCGAGCAGCAAGGGCGCGCGTATCACATTCCGCGGCGGCAAGCCCATCGTGGTCGATGGTCCGTTCGCCGAGGCCAAGGAACTCATCGCCGGCTACTGGATCATCCAGGTCAAGTCGAAGGAGGAGGCCATCGAGTGGGCGCGCCGTGTGCCCTTCGGCGTCGACGAGCACAGGGGCGGGGAGGGGCAGATCGAGCTCCGTCAGGTGTTCGAGCTGGAGGATTTCGGCGAAAGCCCCGCCGTCGAGCATCATCGCCGCCTCGGCGAGGAAATGGCGAAGAAAGCGTGACTGCTGCGGCCGGGCGGCGCGGCGTGGCTTCCTATAGCCGCGCCACGCTGCCTGAGCGGCTTGCATGCCACTGGCCGGGGTGCTTGATCTCCGGCCGTGACGGCCGAGACCAACCGCGCCATCGACGCCATCTGGAGGATCGAGTCCGCGAAGGTGATCGCGGGGCTTGCCCGGATGGTGCGCGACGTCGGCCTTGCCGAGGAACTTGCGCAGGACGCTCTGGTCGCCGCGCTCGAGACATGGCCGGAGCAGGGGATTCCCGTTCGGCCCGGCGCGTGGCTGATGACCACCGCGAAGAACCGCGCCCTCGATCGCCTGCGCCGCAGGAAGATGATCGAGGCGAAGCATCAGGAGATCGGCCGCGACCTCAAGATGGAACAGGCCGCGGCGCCCGGTCCCGATGCCGCGCTCGATGACGACATAGGCGACGACCTGCTCGGGCTGATGTTCACCGCCTGCCATCCGGCGCTCTCGGGCGAAGCACAGGTGGCGCTGACGCTCCGCCTGATCGGCGGGCTCACCACAGACGAGATCGCGCGCGCCTACCTTGTACCGGAGGCGACAATTGCGCAGCGCATCGTTCGCGCCAAGCGCACCATCGCCGAGACCGGTGCGCCGTTCGAGGTGCCGCAGGGCCACGAGCGCGCCGAACGCCTGTCGTCCGTGCTCGGCGTCATCTACCTCATCTTCAATGAGGGCTACGCGGCGACCGCCGGCGACGATTGGATGCGGCCGCAACTCTGCCAGGAGGCGCTCCGCCTCGGCCGCATCCTCGCCGGGCTCGCGCCCGGCGAATCCGAGGTGCACGGCCTCGTCGCGCTCATGGAGCTGCAGGCATCGCGGATCGGCGCGCGGACTGCGCCGGACGGTGCGCCCATCCTGCTCCTCGACCAGAATCGCGCGCTCTGGGACCGGCTGCTGATCCGCCGCGGTCTGGTGGCGCTCGATCGCGCGGAGAAGCTCGGCGGCGCCGCCGGTCCCTACGCCCTGCAGGCGGCGATTGCCGCCTGCCACGCCCGCGCGGCAAGCCCCGGTGAGACCGACTGGGCGCGGATCGCTGCCCTCTATGCCGCGCTGGCCACGGTGCAGCCATCGCCGGTCGTCGAGCTCAACCGCGCCGTCGCGGTGTCTTTCGCGCTCGGGCCTGCCGCCGGGTTGGCCATCGCCGATGCGCTCGTCGATGAGCCGGCGCTCAAGTCCTACCATCTTCTGCCGAGCGTTCGCGGCGACCTGCTTCATAAGCTCGGCCGCTTCGGCGAGGCCGCCGCCGAGTTCGAACGGGCCGCGGCCATGACGCGGAACGAACGGGAAAAAACGGTGCTCCTGGCCCGTGCGGCCGAGAGCGCGACGGCAGTCTAGAATTGCCCCTCGTTGTCACCCCCGCGCAAGCGGGTCACCCCCTCGTTGTTACCCTCGCGGACGCGAGGGGCCATCTCTCTGCTTGTCACCCTCGCGAAAGCGAGGGCCCAGTAAACGACGCCACTTGTTGTGTGTACTGGATCCTCGCGTGCGCGAGGATGACATCGGAAGGATGCATTCCTCGCTCCAAACCTACTCCGCCCGCACTAACGACGTTCACCGGTATCCCCTTGACCGCTTCCCGGAATAGCTGCTTCCTCAATCGCTTCACCGATCGGGTTGAAACGATTTGTCCACCACCACTTGGCTCGCATTCGCCTTTGCGTCAGCCGCCCTGCTCCTCATTCCCGGTCCGACGGTCCTCCTCGTGGTCAGCTACGCCTTGACCCAGGGGCGGCGGGTTGCGATCGCCATGGCCGCCGGCGTTGCGCTCGGCGATTTCGTCGCCATGACCCTGTCGCTCGCCGGCCTTGGCGCGCTGCTGCTCGCCTCCGCGACGCTGTTCACAGCGCTCAAGTGGATCGGCGCGGCCTATCTCGTCTATCTCGGCATCCGGCTGTGGATGGCGAAGCCGGTGCTGCCCGATGTCGCCGTGGACGCTTCCCCCGGAGCGGCGCGGGGAGTCTTCGGCCATGCGTTCGTGGTGACGGCCCTCAATCCGAAGTCCATCGCCTTCTTCGTCGCCTTCGTTCCGCAGTTCATCGATCACACCGCCGCGCTGCTCCCCCAGCTCGTGCTCATGGAGGCGACGTTCGTTTTCCTTGCCGCGGTCAACGCGCTGGCCTATGCGCTCGCCGCCGATCAGTTGCGCGCGCGTGTCCGCAGCCCCGGCGTGCTCAAGTGGATGAACCGGACGGGTGCGACGTGCCTCGTTGGCATGGGTGCGGCGACAGCGGCGCTGGGGCGCACCTGAGTCCGGCGTGGGTTCCGCGAGACAGATGATGCAGGCGCCTCGGCCGGAAGAGGCCGTTCATATCGTGCAGTTGCTCGTTGGGGCCGAGCCTTCCGGTGTGCGCCGGTTCGGCAGCGGCTCCGACCAGTTCGTCTTCGAGGTCGTGTTCACCCGCAGGAAGCCGCTGGTGGTGCGCATGACCCGGCCCGAGAACCGGCACCTCCTCGAGAACGCTGCGAAGCTGTCGCGCCGGTTGCGGCCCCTCGGCGTTCCATTGCCCTCGATCCTGGCCGTCGAGCTCGACGCCGCCTTTCCGCACCTCGTCCTGGAACGCCTGCCCGGCGTCGACCTCGGGATGGCGATGCGCGGCCTCTCCGATGCAGCGCTCCGGACCGTCGCTGGCAAGGTCGTCGCCGCGCAGGATCTCGTCGTGGCGCTTCCAACCGCCGGGCGCTACGGCTACGCGGCCGATGCCGCCGCGGCGCCGCATGCGACGTGGTCGGCGGCGATCACCGAAATCCTGGAGCGCGCCCGCGGGCGCATTGCTGAGGCGGGCCTTTTCGATATTGCGATGGTCAATGCCCTCGACTGGATCGTGCTCGCCGCGCGGCCGGAGCTCGACCAGCGTCCCGCGTTGCCGTTCCTGCACCACACCACCACCCGGAACGTCATCGTGACCCTCGAAGGCGGCTTCTCCGGCATCGTCGATGTTCCGTCGCTGTGCTTCGGCGATCCGCGCCTCGCTCCCGCTCTGACGCAAGCCGCGATCGACCTTTCCCAGAAGCCGAACGTCTATGTCGATCATTGGCTGGACATGGTCGGTGCGTCCGCTGACCGTGTTTTCCGGCTCTACGTCGCGCTGTTCCTCGTGGACTTCATGGGCGAGGCCGGCGATGTGGCCGCCGGCAGCGATCCAGCGCAGGGTACGGCGCAGCGTGAGCGGTTGCAGGCGCTTGCCGCCGAACGGATCGCGGCGCTCGAAGCCGAATGGGGAATGGCCTGACCGGAGGTGGCCTCCGGCCGGCGTTGACTAAACGATCAAAAAATCGTCTTTCAAATCAACGCCCGGCGGTACCGGGCGGCAACAAAACGGAGGTACTATGCGTAAGCTCATGCTCGCGCTGGCGATGGGCGCGTTTGCGACGCCGGCGTTTGCCGCCGATATCACCGTGGCGGTCACGGCAATCGTAGAACACCCGGCGCTCGATGCCGCGCGCGACGGTATCAAGGAGGCGCTCGCCGCCGAAGGCTTCGCCGATGGCGACCAGATCAACTTCGTCTACGAGTCGGCGCAGGGCAAGCCGGAGATCGCCGCCCAGATCGCTAGGAAGTTCGTCGGCGACGGCGCCACGGTTATCGTTCCGATCTCGACGCCGTCGGCCCAGGGCGCGGTCGCGGCCACCAAGGACATCCCGATCGTCTTCACGGCCGTCACCGATCCGGTCGCGGCGCAGCTCGTCACCTCGCTGCAGAAGCCCGGCGGCAACGTCACCGGCATTTCCGACATGTCGCCGCTCGCCGAGCACATCGCGCTCATCCAGGAGATCACGCCCGACGCCAAGCGCATCGGCGTCGTCTACAATCCCGGCGAGACCAATTCGGTCGTCCTCGTCGAGCGCCTGAAGGAGCTCGCCGGTCCGGCCGGCCTTGAGGTCGTTGAGTCGGCAGCCACCAAGTCCGGCGACGTGCAGCAGGCGGCGCTGGCGCTGGTCGGCAAGGTCGATGCCATCTACATCCCGACCGACAATACCGTCGTGTCGGCACTGGAAGCCGCCGTCTCGGTCGCGCAGGAGAACCAGATACCGCTCTACGCCGGCGACACCGACAGCGTGCCGCGCGGCGCCATCGCCACGGTCGGCTTCAACTACCACAACGTCGGCCTCGAAACCGGCAAGGTCGTCGCCCGCGTCCTCAAGGGCGAGAACCCCGGCGACATCGATATCGGCTTCGCCACCGGCACCGATCTCGTCGTCAATCCGGCCGCGGCGGCGAAGTACGGCATCACGATCCCGCAGGCCGTGATCGACCGCGCCACGCAGGTTATCGAGTAAGCTCGGCAGATCGAGATTCGGGGATCGGGCTGGAAAAGCCCGGTCCCCCATATTCGGGCGCGAGCCTGCCGGTCCCGGCGGGCCAACACGACGGGGGCGTCGGGCTGTGAGTGCCATTGCCTTTTTCGGGGCAATCGAGATCGGCCTCATCTACGCCTTCGTCGGCCTCGGCGTCTTTCTCTCCTTCCGCATCCTGGATTTCCCGGACCTCACGGTCGACGGCTCGTTCCCGCTCGGCGCCGGCGTCGCGGCCGTCGCCATCCTCGGCGGCATCAATCCGTGGCTCGCCACGCTGCTCGCCGCACTGGCCGGCGGCTGCGCCGGACTGGTGACGGCAACGCTGAACCAGCGGTTCAAGATCCTCCACCTGCTGGCGTCGATCCTCACCATGATCGCGCTGTTCTCGGTCTATCTTCGCATCGTCGGCCGGCCCAACGTCGCGATCCTCAACGAGGTCACCATCCTCACGCCGTTCTTCGGCCATGGCCTCCGCGAGTATCTCGTCCGCCCGCTGTTCCTCGCCGTGCTGGTCGTCGTCGCGGTGCTGCTGCTCGCGCGCTATCTCACCAGCGACTTCGGTCTCGCCATGCGCGCCACCGGCGCCAACCCGCGCATGGCGCGCGCGCAGGGCATCAACACGGCGTTCCACATCTACACCGGTATCGCGCTGTCGAACGCGCTCGTCGCCATCGGCGGCGCGCTGTTCGCGCAGACCAACGGCTTCGCCGACGTGACGCAGGGGATCGGCACCATCGTCATCGGCCTCGCCGCCGTCATCATCGGCGAGACGCTGTTCCGCTTCGGCGGCATCTTCATGGCGCTCGTCGGCTGCGTGCTCGGCTCCATCCTCTACCGCGTCGCCATCCAGTTCGCCCTGTCCACCGATTTCATCGGCCTCAAGGCGTCCGACCTCAACCTGGTCACCGCCGTCCTCGTCGCGCTTGCGCTGATCCTGCCGCGGCTGAGGCGGGGAGGGATGGCGGCGTGATCCGCGTCGAGAATCTCGCCGTGACTTTCGGCAGGGGTACGCCGCTGGAGAAGCGTGCGCTCGACGGCATTGACCTCACCATCGACGCCGGCGAGTTCGTCAGCGTCATCGGCTCCAACGGCGCCGGCAAGTCGACGCTGCTGTCGGCCATCGCCGGCGACGTTGCCGCCACCAGCGGGCGCATCCTCATTGACGGCGCCGACGTCACCCGCCAGTCGACCGCGCGCCGCTCCGGCAAGGTCGCGCGCGTCTTCCAGGATCCGCTCGCCGGGAGCTGCGGCCAGCTCACCGTGGAGGAGAATCTCGCGCTCGCCGCCGCCCGCGGCTCGGCCCGCGGCTTCGGCCACGCACTCACCGCCGCGCGGCGCGCGTTGTTCCGCGAGCGTGTCGCCGCGCTTGGCCTCGGGCTGGAGAACCGTCTCGCTGACCGGATGATGCTGCTCTCCGGCGGCCAGCGTCAGGCGCTGGCGCTGGTCATGGCGACGCTGGCGCCGTCGAGCGTGCTCCTCCTCGACGAGCACACCGCCGCCCTCGATCCCGGCATGGCCGAGTTCGTCGCGGAGCTGACGCAGCGCACCGTCGACGAGCATCATCTCACCACGCTGATGGTCACCCACTCCATGCGCCAGGCGCTCGATCTCGGCACGCGCACCGTCATGCTCCACGAGGGCAAGGTGGTGCTCGACGTGCGCGGCGCCGAGCGCGACGGGCTCTCCGTCGGTTCGCTGGTCGCCATGTTCCGCCGCCAGCGCGGCCAGGTCATCGACGACGATTCCCTGCTGATCGGCTAGGCCGGCTCCGCCGCCCGCCAGCGGTAGATCCAGTCGTTGCGCGCCATGACGAGCCGCGCGCCGCCGATGCGGAGCGCGAGGTCGCGGGTGGCCGCCATGAGGCCCGCCGCATGGTAGAGCCGCCCCGTCGCGGCCGAGGCGGCGGCGACCGCCGCCACCCGCGCTTTCCGCTCCATCTCGTAGGCGCGGAGCGCGGCCGGGATCTCGCTTGCGCCGCGGAGGCGCGCGGCCAGCACCGCGGCGTCCTCCATCGCCATCGCTGCGCCCTGCGCCAGGAAGGGCAGCATGGAGTGCGCCGCGTCGCCGAGGAGCGCGATCCGCCCGTCGCTCCATGCACCCGCGGGGTCGACTGTGTTGATCGCGTACTTGTGCCAGGCGAGCGGCGCGGCGATCAGGCGGCGCGCCGGCGCGCTCCAGCCGGCGAAACGCCGCGCGATCTCGGCGGGTTCGCCGGGCGCGTTCCAGCCCGGCTTGTCCCACGCCTCGGCGACGATGGCGACGATGTTGAGCGCCGCGCCCTTGGCGATCGGATAGTGCACGAGGTGGCCCTCCTGTCCGAGCCGCAGGCCGACGCGGTTCATCGGCGCAAGCTCCCGCGCGATGTCGCCGGCCACCGTCGCGCGCCACGCCGTCATGCCGGCGGCGGTTGCGCGCGCCGCCCCGCCGATGCCGCCGCGGAGCGACGACCACACGCCGTCCGCCGCCACGATCAGTTCCGCCGGCGTCACACTCGTGCCGCCCGCCCGCGCGATGCGCACCAGCAGCCCGTCCTGCTGCTTCAGCGTCTCGGTGACGGTGACGCCGGTTTCCAGCGTGATCAGCCCGTGCGCCCGCGCAGCGGCGGCCAGCGCCGCCTGGAGGTCGGCGCGATGGATGATCCGGTAGGGGAACTTGTAGCGGTCGTGGAACGCGCGTCCGGCGATCGCGGCCAGCATCCGGTCGCCTGCGCCGCTCCGCACCTCGATCGCCTCAGGCTCGATCGCCCGCGCAGCAATCGCCCGGTCGAGGCCTAAGCCTGCGAGTATCCGTCCGGCATTGGGGGAGAGCTGGATGCCGGCGCCGGCCTCGCTCAGTTCCGCCGCCCGCTCGACCACCGTCACGCGGAAGCCCGCATGGGCGAGCGCCAGTGCCGCGGTCAGCCCACCGATCCCGGCCCCGGCGACGACGATGGGTTGCCTTTCGCCCATGGCAAAAGGCCGTGGCCGTCAGGCCGCCTGTTCGAGGTAGAGATGGCCCGGCGGGATCGACTCCAGCGGCCCGAGGCTCGCGTCGTAGCGGTAGAGGGTCGAGCAGTAGGGGCAGATCTTCTCGTCGGCCTCGCCCATGTCGAGGAATACGTGCGGGTGGTCGAAGGGCGGCTTGGCGCCGACGCACATGAACTCGCGCGCGCCGATGGCGATCGTGCGGACGCCGGAATCGTTGTGAAAATGCGGAATGGCGGCGTGGTCGGCCATGCGGGAAGTCCCTGGCGGCAAGGTCGGCGCGGACAATAGCGGCGGCGCGCCCGATTGGGTAGGGTCCGCCGTTCCGGCGCCAGCGGCGCGCGAAGTCTCCTGCCGCGTCCTGTGTCCGGTCAGCCCAGGGATCTCAGTCCACGTGAACCACTTCTCCTCCAACGGCGTCGACATCGCCTACACCGACAGCGGCTCCGGTCCGCCGGTCCTGCTGATCCACGGCTTCGGCTCCAATCACGCCGTGAACTGGGACGCGACCGGCTGGACCTTCACGCTCACCGATGCCAGGCGCCGCGTGATCGCGATGGACGTGCGCGGCCACGGCGAGAGCGGTAAGCTCTATGAATCCAGCGCGTACCGCCCGGCGCTCATGGCCGGGGACGCCGCCAACCTGCTGACCCACCTCGCTATCCCGGCCGTTGACGTGATCGGCTATTCGATGGGGGGGCGCATCGCGGCGCGGCTCGCCATCGACCATCCGGCGCTCGTCCATTCGCTCGTCATCGGCGGCATGGGCCTCGCGCTTGTCGATGGCATCGGCGGCGAGCAGGAGATCGTCGCCGCGCTGGAGGCGCCGACGCTGGAAGATGCCGTCGGGGAAACCGGCCGCGCCTATCGCAAGTTCGCCGAGCAGACGCGGAGTGACCGCCGCGCGTTGGCCGCCTGCATCATGGGCCAGCGCGAAACGATCCCGGCGGGCCAGCTTGCGCTGATCGGCGCGCCGACACTGATCGCGGTCGGCGAGAAAGACGCGGTCGCCGGTTCCGCTGAGGGCCTCGCCGCGCTGATCCCGAACGCCGAGGCGTTCGTCATACCGAAGCGCGACCACATGCTCGCCACCGGCGACAAGGCCTTCAAGGCCGCCGTCCTCGCCTTCCTCGACCGGCACGGCCTGCGGCCGTAGGCCGTTGTATCCCGTGAGGTGTATGATATGATGGTTTTATACACATCAGGACTGTGGCAATGCGGACCAATATCGACATCGATGACGCGTTGTTGGCCGAGGCCCAGAAGGCATCCGGTCAGCAGACAAAGAAGGCGACCGTCGAAGCAGCGCTCCGCCTGATGGTGAAGTTGCGCAAGCAGAAGGACGTCGACAAGGCATTCGGCGCCTATCGCTGGACCGGTGACCTCGCGGAATCGCGGAAGGGTCGACGCGCTTCGTGATCGTTGTCGACAGCACGGTCTGGATCGATTTCCTCAACGGCCGTGACGTGTCGCATGTGCGAAAGTTCCGGTCATTTCTCGGCGTCACCGAGATCGCCATCGGTGACCTGATGCTGTGCGAAGTGTTGCAGGGTCTGGACAGCGAGCGTGAAGCAAATCAGGTCGAGGCATACCTGATGCGTTTTGAGGTCGTTGCGATGGCCGGTTCGGCGATTGCTGTGTCTGCCGCTCGCAATTTCCGGCTTTTGAGACGGCGCGGCATTACGATTCGTCGAACGATCGACTTGTTCATCGGAACATGGTGCATCGAGAACCGGGTGCCGTTGCTTCACAACGACCGCGACTTTGAGCCGATGGCGAAGCACCTCGGGCTGGCGGCGGTACCGACCGGCTAGGTTTCTTGCATACGCTCGCTGTCCTCGCGGGCGCATCCCCTCGCTGTCTTCCTAAAGGAGGAAAGCGCGCGCGCATCTCCTCCTTGTCATCCTCGCGAAAGCGAGGACCCAGTAAACACCGGCGCGGTTTGCTTGGACCCGCCGGTGGCCTGTCCCTGTGCTGTGCAGAGCACGGAGCCGGGGGCGGGGTGACAAGAAAAGCGCCCCACACCCGCTCATTCCCGCGAAAGCGGGAATCCAGAATCATGCGTCCTGGCTGGCCGGCGACTGGATTCCTGCTTGCGGAGGTGGTTCGGCCTGCCACCCACTGCCTCACTTGCCACCCCGTCTCGCCGCCATAGGTTTCCGCCAGGGCGCTTTCTTAACCCGCCGGCTCTAAAGCGTTGGCGGGCATGGCGGTTTCGGCCATGGTTTGCTATACGTGCCGCCCCCTGAAAATGGCCGGCCCGGTCCGAGGTTTTAGAGGCGATGTCAGTCAAGATTTCCCACGCCGGCGACACGCTCCGCCAGGTCGACCCGATCTGGGACACCATCCGCGGCGAGGCCGAGGCGATCGTGTCGGCGGACCCGGCGATCGCCAGCTTCGTCTACGCCACGATCCTCAACCATGAGCGCCTCGAGGATGCGATCGTCCACCGCATCTCGCAGCGGCTCGACAACAGCGTGGTCAATGCCGAGGTCATCCGGCTCGCCTACCGCGAGGCCCTTGGCGAAAATCCGGAGCTCGGCGAGATCATGCGCTGCGACATCGCGGCGGTCTACGACCGCGATCCGGCCTGCGACCGCCACATCGAGCCCGTCCTCTACTTCAAGGGCTTCCACGCCATCCAGACCCATCGGCTGGCGCACTGGCTCTGGAACAAGGGCCGGCGCGACTTCGCGCTCTACCTGCAGTCGCGCTCCTCCTCGATCTTCCAGACCGACATCAGCCCCGCCGCGCCCATGGGCCGCGGCATCTTCCTCGATCACGCCACCGGGCTCGTCGTCGGCCGCACCGCGTCCATAGGCGACGACGTTTCGATCCTCCAGGACGTGACGCTTGGCGGCACCGGCAAGGAAAGCGGCGACCGCCATCCCAAGATCAGGAATGGTGTCCTCATCGGCGCCGGCGCTAAGATCCTCGGCAACATCGAGGTGGGCGAGGGCGCCAAGGTCGCTGCCGGTTCGGTCGTGCTCCATGCCGTCGCCCCGTACACCACCGTTGCGGGCGTTCCCGCCAAGGTCGTCGGCAGGACCGAGGGCGAGGCGGCGCGCGTCATGGATCAGACATTCGAAGACTGCTAGAGCAGGGCGGGAATCAACCCGCGCCAGATCAGGGGACAGAGGCCGAATGGATCGAAAAGAGATCCTGAAACTCGAGGCCTTCTTCAAGAAGCGCTTCAACCTGCCGTCGATGGAAGTGCGCCAGCGCCCGCAGAAGAAGGATTCCGCCGAGGTCTACATTGGTGACGAGTTCATCGGCGTCGTCTATCTCGACGACGAGGACGGCGACCGCTCCTACAATTTCACAATGGCGATCCTCGACATCGACCTGGAGTAGGCGCCGTCAGCGCCCGAGGAAGCGTGCCGCCAGCGCCTTGAGGCTCGCATCGAGCTCCGCCCAGTCGGCAAGCAGGCTGCGGTCGAAGCGGTAGAGCAGCGATAGCCCGTTGCCGATGTTGATGTCGCGGAGGCACGTCGCCCTGATCTCCGGGTTCTCGCCGTCGATGCAGCGCGTCACGAACGGCTCCGCCTCGGCCGGCGTGAAGAAGACGATCTCGCCGCCGTAGCCCGACTCCTCGCTGAGGCGCCGCCCGACGAGGCCGTGCGGGCCGGGCGAAGCCGGGCCGACGAAGAAGCGCGAATAGACGTCCGCGAGCCGGCCGGTCGAGTCGGCTGCCATCTCGCGCGGAGAGATGCTGAGGTAGATGATCGACGCCGTCCCGTCCTCGCCGCGGAAGGCCCCGGCAAGCTCCTCCGTGTAGCCGCCGAGCGTCGGCCAGTGGACGGCGAGCTCGATGCGCTCGGTCTCGCCTCCGGCGCGCACCTTCGCCGACCGGATCATGTTCGCCGGCACGGCCAGCGGCTCGGAGGCGATCACCAGCTCGACCGGCGTGGTGTCGGAGGTGAAGCCGGAGAGGACGGCGTTGGCGTAGTAGGCATTCATCGCTGCCCGCAGGCCAAACACGACCACGATCGCGATCACGATGGCCGCGACCCAGAGGGCGAGGGGTCGCGACAGGGCTCGCGGTTGGCGCGCGCGCCCTCTCAGAGGCAATGCTTGTCGCCTCCCGGTCGGCTCGCGGTCGGGCGTGCGCTTGTGTCTTAACGATACATCCACCATGATGCCTCGGAACCACGGACAGCGGAAAGCGCCAGCAATTTCAGCGGCTTCGGCGCCAACCGCGAATCGGCTTGCCGCCACGGTACGCGGCTTGCAGACATGGTCAACGGGCGGGGAAGGTGCCCGTGTCGGGACAGGTGAGGGCGTCGTGTTGCGGGACGCGTTGTTGCTAAGTTATTGCGCTGCCGTGGGTTTTGTCGCCGCGGGTGTCGCTGCCAGCTTCTACACGATGGTCACCCACGAGCCGGCGCGCTTCCGGATGCTCGGTCGCGGGTGGGGCGCTGCCGTCACAACTTTTCTTTTCTGCGCCCTCACCGGCCCGGCGATCATCTTCGATATGATCCTGAAGACGCGCTTCGTCGAACGCGGCGCGGGCACTACGTTTCTGGTCGGTCTGGCGGTCGCGGCGATCTGGAGCGTATGTTCCGGAATCCTCGTCCTCGAGCTCGTGCTCACCGTGCGCAACGGCCTCGCGTAGCCCCCACAACCCGTGCCACCTTCAGGGAATGACCGTACACAGCCTCGACCGCGAGTCTCCCGAGCTTCCGCCGGCGGGCGAATACTGGATCGCGCCCACCGCGACGGTTATCGGCAAGGTAAAGCTCAGCCGTGGCATCGGAATCTGGTTTGGGGCGGTCTTGCGCGGCGATGGCGAACCCATCGCTGTCGGCGAGAACACGAATCTGCAGGAGCATGTCGTGGTCCACACCGATCCGGGTTTTCCGGTGCGGATCGGCGCTGGATGCACGATCGGGCATCGCGCGGTCATTCACGGCTGCACGATCGGAGACAACGTCCTCATCGGAATGGGCGCGATCGTCCTCAACGGAGCGGTGATCGGCGACAACTCGCTCGTGGCTGCTGGAGCGCTGGTGCCTGAAGGCCGTGAGATCCCCGCCGGCTCGCTTGTCATGGGTGTTCCCGGGAAGGTGGCGCGTCAGCTCACCGAAGATGAGATCGCGCGGAATCGGGCCTCGGCGGCACACTACGTCGCCAACTGGCACAGGTTCGCCGCCGGGCTCGTTCGCTGATCGGTCGCGGCAGCGTAGCTCCCGGTTTGAGAAAAAAAGTGAGCCGGCCCCGGGGCGGGGGCCGGCTCTCATGGACCTGATCTTGGGGACGGGGGGTGGGACGCGACCAGGTCCAGATCCCAAATACTGTTCCCCTATTCAACGGCCGGCGGCATGGACTGATGCCGCGAAGATCAGCGCGTGCTGCCGACCGAAGTCATGCGGGCGTCGTCGATTGCCATCCAGCCTCCGGCAAAGACCTCCGACTGCCGTTTCACGTACGAATACTCAGTCTCGTTCCAGACGAGGACGCGAGGCTGCAGGTTATCGAGGATCAGGTCGCCGCGGTCTGTCAGGACCGTCAGCACCGCGTGGCCTTCGCCGTTCGCTTGGCGGACCACGGTGATCAGGAGGGTGCCGACCGGCCAGCCTTTCCGGATCAATTCCCGGCGCTTCATAAGCACCAGATCCTCGCAGTCGCCCGCAACATCGGGGTAGGCCCAATATTCCGTACGACCGAAAATCTCTTCGTCGGTGGCGGACTTGATGGACAGGTTCACCGACGCGTTGACCGCCACCAGTTCATTCCAGAGTGCCGGCGTGAGCTGGACCCGCATCTTCGCGGGACTGCGCTCCACGCACTCGTCGGCATAGCGCCGGCAAAACTCGTAGTGACCGATTGGCTGGGCTGTCGTCCCCGCCGTCTCCATGAAGGCCCGCTCTGCTCCGTGCGCCGCCGGAGCTGTCAGCAAGCCAAGTATTGTTCCTGCCAGCGCAAGTGTACTGCCAGACCAACTACGCATCTACGCCTCCCCGACCCGGGGCGGACTATGACATTGAGGCTTTTATTTGGGCATAAGATGGCAACTACAATCCGCTGGGGAGTATCAACGGATTGTACACCGATTGAAAACCTTGTGTTTACCGCAAGGCAGCCCTGATCCGGCGGTCAGCCGGATGCAATCGCTCATTTCCGCCATTCCGGCGGCGTGTCAGGTGAGATTTTCGACCAGGGACGTCTGGGTTTGGAGGGTCCCAAACTCGACGGCGAACCCTTCTTCGGAGTGCCGAACGACCGTCGCCCGTAGTTTACCAACAATGACCGGCGAGCCGAGAGGCGGCTGAACGTCCAGCGCGAGCGCTGCCCCGGACATCGACAGGTCGACGACCCGCGCCGTGAATTCCCGGCCGTCCGGCAGAGAAACGGAGACGGTGCTGATGTTCGGACCGGCGCGATCGTGCCTCCGGTCCTCCGGCAGGTTCAATTCGTGGCGGTTGGCCAGCCATGTGAGCTTGGCGGCGAGCTTGTCCTTCTTGCGGAGCGTCGCGGCGAGGGTCATGGCAAAGCCGCCGTCGAAAACCCGCACGATTTTGCCTTCCAGGCGTCCGACATGATCGACATACGCCACGACGCGCTCCCCGATGCGGCCGACGATGGGTGTGGTCAGTGCCATGCTACCGGGGGAGATGTTGAGCGTCTGACAGGGATATTCCCGCCGGTCCTCCAGCATGAACCGTCCGAGGAGATGCACGTTGACCCGCTGGTTCCGGCGGCGGTCATGCTGCCGGATCAGGGAACGTTGGCGGGCTGGCTGCGGGGTTGGCATTTCGCCGGCGGAACCTGCGCTTGTCGACCGCAACACCTTCAGTCATTGCGGTTAAAAAGCGGTAACACCGGCCCTAAGCTGATTTACCAAGCGCATTGAATGCTAAGGACCGAGGCCCTAACCCTGCTTGCCGCCGTCGAAAACCACCAGATGCGCGCGGCGCCGCGGTATCGACGAAAGACGGGGCGGCGGTGAAGCGACCACGCGGAGCGGTGTCTCCGATGCGCGGTCCGATTTCCTGCGCATGTACGAAGGCACCTCGTCGGGCCAGATGAGCCGGAGGCTCGTGATTGTCTGGCTCGCGGCCGGTTCGGCGCCAAGCCAGTAGGGACGCTCCAGCGGAGCGAAGCAGCCGAGGATGCGGTCGAACGCCGGTCCGGAGTGTCGCAGTGGAAGAAGAAGGAGTTCGGCCGCCAGTTCCTGCTGCCGCGACGTGCACACGTTGACGGTCACGACTGCCGCCGCACCGTCCTCGCTCACGGCTGCGGCGAGCGTCGACATCGCGGAGCGGTCTTCGGCTGTCCACAGGTCGAAGAAGTTCGAGCCCTTCAGTTCCCGGCAGTAGATCGAGCACACGCGCGTGCCCGCGAGGCGCACCGTGTAGAGCGAACGATCGACGACCTCGAGGATAAAGGTGTCGGCGAGTATCCGGCGAATGTCGCTCGGCTCGATCGCGCCGCGATGCGGTGCGCGCGCGGTGCCGCGCACGCGGTTCCAATACTCGAACAACTCGCGTGACGCGCTGTGCTTCATTTCTGTCGCCCATCCCCCGTGCCATAATGGCGCGCGGTCATCGGCTTTGTCCCCTCGCCATATGCCGCGTTCAGGATCGGGACAGGCTTTTCCGCCTCTTTTCCCGTCCGGCCGTGATTGTGCAGATGGCGTGCCAGAATCCTCCGCCGGAAGTTAGGCGGCGTCCAAAGGCCGATCAGCCTTTATTCCGTCCCGTCGGGCGCTATTGTCACGCCGAATGAACGCGCCGTTCCCCAATCCACCATCCCCGTCCACACGGCAGCCGATCCTCAACCTTCCCGGCATCGTGACGGCGATGCTTGTCGTCCTCGCAGCGATCCACGCCGTAAGGACGCTGGTCCTGAGCAACGACGCCGACACGATTGTGCTGCTTGAGTTCGCGTTCTTTCCGATCCGCGAAACGCAGCCGGACGTGTTTGCGGGGATGGCCTCGAATGGCGCCCGCATCTGGAGCTTCGCAAGCTATGCGCTCCTCCATGCGAACTGGATGCACCTGATCTTCAACGGCATCTGGCTGGCCGCGTTCGGCAGTCCGCTCGCCCGATCCCTGCACGAGCGCCGCTACCTGGGCCGGTA
>CAZXKZ010000017.1:0-6649 GCA_964641825.1 uncultured Bauldia sp. | reverse complement strand
TCCGCTGTCGGGGCGATCGCCGGCGCAGCCCTGCACCTTGCCATCTATCCGGGCTCGATCGTGCCGATGGTCGGAGCCTCTGCAGCGATCTCCGCGCAAATGGCCGGTGCGGCGCGTTTCGTCTTTCAGTCAGGCGGGCCGTTGTGGAGCCGCACCGGAGCATTCGCTTATCAGCGGCCGGCGGCCCCGCTCGTCGACGTGTTCCGCGACCGCCGCACGCTTGCTTTCCTCGGAGTCTGGTTCGCGATCAATCTCGTCTTTGGCCTGACGGACAACGCCGGCCTTTCCGATGGCGCGATCGCATGGGATGCGCACATCGGCGGCTTCCTCGCGGGCCTTTTGCTGTTCCCGCTGTTCGATCCGGTACGCGGCCGCTGATATTGCGGTGCACCTTGCCATTGTGTTCCAGTGGCATCATCGTTCACGGGCGAGGCGTGCGGGGGCAGGCACACTGCGGAGGTTGCCCATGACCGTAGCAGCGATCCTTTCGACCAAGGGCCGCGAGGTGTTGACCACGACGACGGCGAAGACGCTCGCCGAAGTGGTCGAGGTACTTGCCAAGCGAAGGGTAGGGGCGCTGGTCGTCGTCGAGAACGGCGACCGCATCGTCGGCATCATCTCGGAACGGGACGTGGTGCGTGCCATCGCCAGCGGGCCGGCGGCGCTCTTTCAGCCGGTATCGGCGGTGATGACCCGGGACGTCATGACGTGCGGGGACAGCGAGACCATCGACAGCGTCATGAGCCGCATGACGCGCGGCCGTTTCCGGCACCTTCCCGTCGCGGAGAATGGCCGGCTGGCCGGGATCATCTCGATCGGTGACGTGGTGAAGGCGCGCATCGAACAGGTCGAGCGCGAGGCCGAGGATATGCGCGCCTATATCGCGGCGGGCTGAGCGGGTTCAGCCAAGCGCCTCGATCACGGCGGCGATCTCGTCCGCCAGCCGCATGCCGCTCTGGCGGCCGATCTCGATCGCCTCGTCGGCGCGGTGAAAATCGAAATGGCCGATCGCGCCGACCTTCGGCGCGACGACGACGTCGGGCGGATCGCCGGCCATGCGCGACCGCGCGATGCGATCCTGAATGATGTTGAAGGCCTCGATGACCACCGAACTGAGGCCCGGCAGCCGGTCACGGCCACCGAACCGCGGCGCGAACGTTTCGGCCACCTCATCCTCGGGCCCGAATGCCATCGGCTCGCTGGTGGCATCGCCGGGATGGTCGTGGATGACCGTCCCGCGTCCGAACGCGTCGGCTGACAGGTTGACGGCGATCACGATTTCCGCGCCGAAGGCGCGGCAGACGGATACCGGAATGGGATTGACGATGGCGCCATCCACGAGCCAGCGGCCGTTCAGCCGGATCGGCTGGAAGAGCCCAGGGATCGCATAGGAGGCGCGGATCGCACTCACGAGCTTGCCGCGGCGTATCCAGATCTCGTGGCCGGTCGAAAGCTCGGTGGTGACGCAGACGAACGCCGGGTCCAGTTCCTCGATGCGCTTGTTCCTGAACTCGGTCTCCAGCAGCCTGGTTAGCTTGTTGCCGCTGAAGAGGCCGCCGCCGGAGAAGCTGATGTCGAGCAGCCCGAAGACCTTGCGCCGTGTGAGGCGGCGCGCGAAGCCTTCGAGATCATCCAGCAGACCGGCGCAATAGCAACTGCCGACGACCGCGCCGATCGACGTGCCGACGACGATGTCGGGCTTGATGCCAAGGGTGTCGAGAGCACGGAGGACGCCGATGTGCGCCCATCCGCGCGCGGCGCCGCTGCCGAGGGCAAGCCCGATGCGTGACCGGGCGCGTCGCGTGCCGGATATGGTCCCGCCGGAACTTACGCCGGCGCTATTCCCGAAGAAGCCGAACATTCCTCATGCTCCGGCCCCAGCCGCTTGCAGACTATCGCACGGAGATTAGCGGCCGGTGAACTGCGCGTTTCAGGATTTGGTTATCCGCGGCATTGCCGTGTCGAGGACCAGCCGGGTCTCCGGTCCCGCGAACGGCCCGGCAACGCTGCGGTAGAAGCACGAGCGGTAACCCCTGTGGCAGGTGACGCCGTCGCCCCCGACGCTGACCTTGAGCAGGATTGCGTCCTGGTCGCAATCCACCCGGATTTCGGCCACCCGCAACGTGTTGCCGCTGTCCTCGCCCTTCCGCCAGAGTTTTTGCCGCGAGCGGCTCCAGAACCACGCGTCGCCCGTTTCGATAGTGCGCGCCAATGCCTCGGCATTCATGTGCGCCACCATCAGCACGTCGCCGCGATCGGCGTCGACGGCGATAGCCACGATCAGGCCGTCACGATCGAACTTCGGCATGAGAACGGTGCCGGCTTCGATCGTCTCTTCGTCGGCGCGCGGAGCGAAAGTTTGTGGGGTCGTCATGGGTTTTCTATGGCTGGTACAGGATGGCTGTCATCCCCGGCGAGCCCGCTAAGCGGGCGAGGGAAGGGGATCCAGTAGGCAATGCTGGTGCAGTATAGCGCACGGCGTCGTGTGCTGAATGTCTCGGCCCGATTGGTGGGCGGAATGCCAACCCGTTCAGGAAGCAGCTATCGCGATCATGCTGCGGGCGTACGGCTTTTTCACCCGCCCTGGTGGCCCTTGACCAGCGTCATGAACCTGATCTGCTCGGCCGGCTCGTCACGGAACGCTCCCGTGAACTGTGTAGTCACCGTCGAGGCGCCGTAGGCGCGCACGCCGCGCAGCGTCATGCACTGGTGCTCGGCCTCGATCATCACCGCAATGCCGCGCGGCTTCAGCGCCTCGTCGATCGCGGCCACGATGTCGCCGGTGAGCCGCTCCTGGGTCTGGAGTCGCCGGGCGAAAACCTCCACCACGCGCGCGAGCTTGGACAATCCGACGACCTTGCCGTCGGTCGGGTAATAGGCAACGTGCGCCTTGCCGATGAAGGGCACCATGTGGTGCTCGCAATGCGAATAGAACGGGATGTCACGGACGAGCACGACATCGTCATAGTCCCCGACGTCTTCGAACGTCCTGTCGAGCGCGTCGTTGGGGTTCTGGTCGTAGCCCGCGTAGAACTCGCGGTAGGCCTCGGTCACGCGCCGTGGCGTGTCGACAAGGCCCTCACGCTGCGGATCGTCGCCCGCCCAGGCGATGAGGGTGCGGACGGCTTCCTCTGCGGCCTCGCGGGTCGGGCGAGCACGGCCTTCAACCGGGGAAGTGCCCGGCCTGTCGAACTTCTTGATGACGGCGTCCATGGTCATTCCCCCGGCGCTGGCAAAGGGCGCCGCTATTCTCTGAGGCGGCTTATATAGTCGCCGCGGCCCCTGTTGGAAGCGCAGGTTTTGGCGGGCCTGCCGCGGAAACCGGAAAATCCTTGCCGCGCAAGGCTTTACGGCGGTATGGCCACCCATGATGGTCGCGGCGCCGCCCCGCGCCTATATTCGGCGCGATGCTCGACGACATCTACAACAAGCGAATCCTTGAGTTTGCTGGCACGATTCCCCGGCTGGGCAGGCTTCCCGCCCCGGACGCCTCGGCCACCGCCCATTCCCGGCTCTGCGGCTCTACAGTGACCGTCGACCTGAAGATGGAGGGCGACAGGGTCGTCGACTTCGCCCACGAGGTGAAGGCGTGCGCGCTCGGGCAGGCGTCGTCGTCGATCATGGCGCGTCATGTGATCGGGGCTTCCTCGGAGGAGCTCCGGCAGGTTCGCGAGACGATGCGGAAGATGCTGAAGGAGAACGGGCCGCCGCCGGAAGGCCGGTTCGCCGAGCTGAAGTTCCTGGAGCCCGTCCGCGACTACAAGGCGCGGCACGCCTCGACCATGCTGACCTTCGACGCCGTGGTCGACGCCATCGGCCAGATCGAGGCGAAGCGCGGAATCAGCGCAGGGGCAATGGACGCCGCGCGCTTGTGACGATCCAGGCAAAGTGGAGCGCCGCCAGCCGGCTGTAGCCGACGCGCCGGTATTCGATGTATCGCTGGATGAACCGGGTCATGGCGTCATTCCTCAGGCGGCAGCGAAGCAAGAACGCGAGCGACGGGTGCTCGTCCATCAATCGACGGTCGGCCCGAATGGTGAATAAAGGGTTTCGTCAATCGTGCCTGGAGCCGCCGTGCGCACCCTATCTACGCGACTGACATGACGGATTTATTCGCGCTCGTCCGCAGTCTCCCCAGCGCGCTGGGCATCGGCCTCATCAAGCTCTATCGTCTCCTACTGTCGCCGTGGCTCGGGCGCCAGTGCCGCTATTTGCCGACCTGCTCGGAATACACCGAGGAGGCGATCGGCCGGTATGGCCTCTGGACGGGGACGTGGATCGGGATCGCCCGTTTCCAGCGTTGCGGCCCGCTCGGCGCCTCGGGCTATGACCCCGTGCCCGAAGCGTTGCCCGCCGATGCGGCGTGGTATATGCCGTGGCGCTATGGCCGCTGGACCGGCCACCACATAGATCCGAAGACGCGGCTCGACCTTCACGACTGACGGGCCGCAACCACCGCTTACCCGCACCCGTATGCGGGAGTGAGCAGGAGAAGACCATGATCCGACTGACCTTCCCCGACAATTCCGTTCGCGAGTTTTCCGCTGGCGTCACCGGCCGGGAGATCGCCGAGGGCATCTCGAAGTCGCTCGCCAAGAAGGCGGTGGCGATGGCCCTCGATGGTGAGCTCGCCGACCTCTCCGACCGCATCGACAACGACGCCAGGATCGAGATCGTCACCCGCGACGACCCGCGCGCCCTCCCGGCACGCAGGTGACCATCGGGCCGGTGATCGAGAACGGCTTCTACTACGATTTCTTCCGCAACGAGCCGTTCACCACCGACGACCTGCCGGCGATAGAGGCGAAGATGCGCGAGATCGTGAAGCGCAACGAGCCCTTCACCAAGGAAGTCTGGTCGCGGGACGACGCCAAGACGGTGTTCGCTGACAAGGGCGAGATGTTCAAGGTCGAGCTGGTTGACGCGATTCCCGCGGACCAGCAGATCAAGATTTACAAGCAGGGGGACTGGTTCGACCTCTGCCGCGGACCGCACATGGCCTCCACCGGCCAGATCGGTGACGCCTTCAAGCTGATGAAGGTCGCCGGCGCGTACTGGCGCGGCGACGCGCGCAACCCGATGCTCACCCGCATCTACGGCACCGCCTGGCGAACCGCGGAGGAGCTCCAGGCCTACGTCACTATGCTGGAGGAGGCGGAGAAGCGCGACCACCGCCGGCTCGGGCGCGAGATGGACCTGTTCCATTTCCAGGAGGAGGGGCCGGGCGTCGTCTTCTGGCACCCGAAGGGCTGGACGATGTTCCAGGAGCTGATCGCCTACATGCGTCGGCGGCTCAAGGGTGACTACAACGAAGTGAATGCCCCGCAGTTGCTGGACAAATCGTTCTGGGAAACCTCCGGTCACTGGCAGACGTTCCGCGAGAACATGTTCATTTCGCAGCCCGCCGGTGACGACATCGAGGACAACGACCGCGTCTACGTGGTCAAGCCGATGAACTGTCCGGGCCACATCCAGATCTTCAAGCATGGGCTGAAATCGTACCGCGATCTGCCGATGCGTCTCGCCGAATTCGGCATCGTGCACCGCTACGAGCCGTCGGGCGCGTTGCATGGGCTGATGCGTGTGCGCGGCTTCACCCAGGACGACGCGCATGTCTTCTGCACCGAAGACCAGCTCGCCGCCGAGTGCCTGAAGATCAACGACCTGATCCTGTCGACGTACGCCGACTTCGGCTTCACCGAGTTCACCGTCAAGCTGTCGACGCGTCCCGAAAAACGTGTCGGTTCCGATGAGGCATGGGACTACGCCGAGGCGGTGATGGCGGACGTCCTGAAGCAGATCGAGGCGCAGTCAGGCGGCCGCATCAAGACCGGCATCAATCCTGGCGAGGGCGCCTTCTACGGCCCCAAGTTCGAGTATGTGCTGCGCGATGCCATCGGCCGCGACTGGCAGTGCGGCACCACCCAGGTCGACTTCAACATGCCCGGCCGTTTCGGCGCCTTCTACGTCGACAGCGACGGCGAGAAGAAGACGCCGGTGATGATCCACCGCGCCATCTGCGGTTCGATGGAGCGCTTTCTCGGCATCCTGATCGAGAACTACGCTGGCCATTTCCCGTTGTGGTTCGCGCCGGTGCAAGTGGTCGTGGCGACCATTACGTCGGATGCCGACGACTACGCGCGCCGCGTTTATGCCGAACTGAACGCAGCGGGTCTCCGCGCTGAGCTCGACCTCCGCAACGAGAAGATCAACTACAAGATCCGCGAGCACTCGCTACAGAAGGTTCCGGTCATTCTGGTGTGCGGCAAGCGCGAAGCGGAGGAGGGGAGTGTCAACGTCCGCCGGCTCGGCCAGAAGGATCAGCAGTCACTGGCGCTCACCGATGCGATTGCAGCACTCGCGGACGAAGCTATCCCGCCGGACGTGCGGCGCGAGAGGGCGCTGGTGGCGGCCTGACCGGCACGCTCAAACCGTCGATCGCAGGACCGCGACCGCCCTAGTCCGCCAGCACCTCGATCTCGCGGTTGAGGCCCGCCACGACGCTGAAGTTCGCCTGGAAGATGCGGCTGTCGTGCTTGGCGATCGCCGTGTAGTCGCCTTCCGCCAGTACCATGGACGGGAAGGCGCCGACGCTTTCGACCACGCTCTCGCCGCCGGGTGTGACGACCGACCATGCCGTGTCGGCAAT
>CAZXKZ010000016.1:7928-23803 GCA_964641825.1 uncultured Bauldia sp. | reverse complement strand
TATGACCGCGGCGCGCTGTCAGAGACAGACTCGGATTTCGGGTGAAACCGCATGGCTTCCAGGATTTTCAAGCCGAGTCGGCTGATAGCGTTGGCTGTCGTCGTGCTGGCGATCTTGTGGTTCGCAGCAGGCCAGTTCGGGGGCGGAGGCGCTGAGGAGCATGACGCCACCACCATCGGCCAGCCGGTGGTGGAGCCCACCATCCCCATCCAGAAGGTCGGGGTCACGACCGCGACCCCGGAAAGCCACAGCCGGCAGATCGTCCTATCCTGCGTCACCTCGGCCGACCGCCGGGCAAGCGCGGTGGCGCGCGGCGCCGGCGTGCTCATCGACCTTCGCGTCAGCCGCGGCGACCGCATCCGCGCCGGCGACGTGATCGCGCAGATTTCCGACGAGGGCCGCTCGGCGGCGCTCGGCCAGGCCCAGGCCAACCTCGATCAGGTGCTGCTGGAGTACGACGCGCGGAAAGCGCTGGTGGAGAGCGGCGATTCGCCCCGCAACACGCTGGCCGCGCTGGAGGCCGGCGTTGCCGCCGCCCGTGCAGCGCTGGCTGCTGCGCAGGCGGAGGCCGACCGTTCGCAGGTCAAGGCGCCGATCGACGGCGTCATCGACACCGTCCCGTTGCAGGTCGGGCAGGCCGTCGCCATCGGCAGCGAGATCGCCGAGATCATCGACCCCAACCCGATGCTGGCGGTCGGTCAGGTCAGCGAGGCGCGCCGCAACAACCTGTCCGTCGGCCAGACGGCGGACGTCCGCTTCATCGACGGCAGCAGGGTGACGGGCACGGTCGATTTCGTCGGCCTCAGCGCCAACACCGCCACCCGCACCTATCCGGTGGAGGCCTCGATGGCCAATGCCGACGGCAGAATCGCCGACGGCGTCACCTGCGAGATGGTGGTCACGCTGGAGCCGGTCGAGGCGGCCGCGGTGCCGCGTTCCGCGCTCATCTTCTCCGACCAGGGCCACCTCGGCGTGCGCGTCGCCGACAACGAGAGCCGCGCCCAGTTCCTGCCCGTCGAGATCGTGGACGACGGCCGCGAACTGGTCTGGGTCACCGGCATCGACCAGCCCACCCGCGTCATCGTGGTCGGGCAGGATTTCGTGCGCGAGGGTGACCTTGTCGAAGCCGTGGCGGCCGCTGCGACCGCGTCTGCGGCGGAGCCGCCGCCATGATCCGCCGCATCGTCGACATTGCGATCAGCCATGCCAGGCTGACGATTGCCGTCCTGATCTTCCTGCTCGCCGCGGGGGCGATGGCCTACATCAACGTCCCCAAGGAATCGAGCCCGGACGTCACCATCCCGATCATCTACGTGTCGATGTCGGCGCGCGGCATCTCGCCGGAGGATTCCGAGCGGCTGCTCGTGCGGCCCATGGAAACCGCGCTGAAGTCGATCGCCAACATCAAGGAGATGCGGTCCGCCGGCTATGAGGGCGGCGGCTTCGTCCTCCTCGAGTTCGAGGCCGGCTTCGATCCCGATGTCGCGATTGCCGACGTGCGCGCCAAGGTGGACGATGCGCGGCGCGAACTTCCCGCCGATGCCGACGAACCGGGCGTCCACGAGGTCAATCTCAGCCTGTTCCCGGTGGTCGTCGTCACGCTTTCCGGCGAAGTCTCGGAGCGCACCCTCGGCACGATCGCGCGCGAGGCGCAGGACGCCATCGAGGCGGTCCCCGGAGTGCTCTCCGCCGATCTCCGCGGCACCCGCGACGAAGTCGTGGAGATCATCGCCGAGCCGATGCTGCTGCAGAGCTACGGCGTCTCGCTCGATCAGTTCGCCTTTGCCGCCTCGCAGGGCAACAGCCTCGTCGCCGCCGGTGCGCTCGAAGGCCCGCAGGGCCGCTTCGCGGTCAAGGTGCCGGCGCTCATCGAGACCCCGGAGGACGTGCTTGCCATCCCGGTCGCCGCCTCCAACGCCGCCACCATCACGCTGGGCGACGTCGCCTCGATCCTGCCCACCTTCAAGGACGCGACCTCCATCACCCGCGTCGACGGCAAGCCCGCCGTCACCATTGAGGTCTCCAAGCGCGCCGGTGCCAACCTCGTCGACACCGTGCACGGCGTCCGCGAGGCCGTCGCCGCCATCCAGCCGAGATGGCCGGCGACCGTTCAGGTCCAGTTCCTGCAGGACCAGTCCAAGTTCATCGAGGAGATGCTGACCGAGCTTCAGAACGCGGTCATCACTGCCGTCATCCTCGTCGCCGTCATCATTCTGTTCTTCCTCGGCGGCCGCGCCTCGATCTTCATCGGCATCGCGATCCCCTTCTCGTTCCTTGTCGGCATCCTCGGCCTCTCGATGGCCGGCATCACGGTCAACATGATCGTGCTGTTCAGCCTGATCCTGGCGGTCGGCATGCTTGTCGACGACGCCATCATCGTGTCGGAGTTCGCCGAGCGGCGCATGAGCGAAGGCATGAAGCCCCGTGAGGCCTATGCCTTTGCGGCGAGCCGCATGTCGGGCCCGGTGGTCGCGGCCACCCTCACCCGCATCGCCGCCTTCTCGCCGCTCCTGTTCTGGCCGGGAATCGTCGGCGAGTTCATGGGCTACCTGCCGCTCACCCTCATAGCCACGCTCTCCGCCTCGCTGGTCGCGGCGCTCATCTTCACGCCCACCCTCGGCGCCCTCATCGGCAAGGCGCACGAGGTCCATCACGAGAGCGCGCGGCGCGAAGGCCCGTACATGAAGACCGTACGGCTGGCGATCCGCTATCCCGGAACGACGCTGCTGATCGCGTCCGCCATGCTGATCGGCGTGCCGATCCTCTACGGCCAGGTCGGCAAGGGCGTCGAGTTCTTCCCCAACGTCGAGCCCGATGTCGGCGTGGTGCTGGTCCACGCGCGCGGCAACCTTTCGCTCGCCGAGAAGGACCGGCTGGTGCGCCAGGTTGAGACTGCGGTCCTCGACATGCCCGAGCTGTCCACGGTCTACGCCCGGTCCGGTGACATGGGCCAGGGCGGATCGGGCGAGGTCACCGAGGACGTCATCGGCCAGATCCAGTTCGAGTTCGTCGACTGGCAGGAGCGTCGCCCTGCCGGCATCATCATGGACGAGATCCGCGACAAGACCGCGGCGATCCCCGGCATCAAGGTCGAGGTGACGGCACCCAACGCCGGCCCGCCGACCGGCAAGCCCATCCAGGTTCAGCTTTCCAGCGACTACCCGGAGGCGCTGCGCGAGGCGGCGCTGCAGGTCGCTGGCGAGCTCGCCAAGTATCCGGAGATCAAGGACCTCGACAATGGCCTGCCCATGCCCGGCATCGACTGGCGGCTGGAGATCAACAAGCCGGAAGCCGCCAAGTACGGCATTGGCGTCGGCTCGGTTGGGCAGGTCGTCCAGCTTGTCACCAACGGCCTCAAGGTTACCGACTACCGTCCGCAGTCGAGCGACAAGCCCGTCGACATCATCCTGCGCGTGCCGGAAGACAGGCGCACGCTTAACCAGATCGATGACCTCCAGATTCAAACCCAGGCGGGTTCGGTCCCAATCGGCAACTTCATCACGCGCGTGCCGGCGCAGCGCACCGGCATCATCAACCGCGTCGATGGCCGCCGCGTCATCACTGTCACCTCCAACGTTGCCGAAGGCGTCCAGACCGCCGTCGTCCAGGGCCAGATCACCGAGCAGTTGCGCGCCACCGATTTCGGCGGCCTCGTGTCGTGGAAGCTGGTCGGCGAGGACGAGGAGCGTGACAACGCCAGCTCGTTCCTTGCCAGCGCGTTCGGCGCTGCAATCTTCCTGATCTTTGCCGTGCTGCTCGCCCAGTTCAACAAGCTGTCGAGCGTTGGCCTCGTGCTGTTCTCCATCGTGCTGTCCACCATCGGCGTGTTCATCGGCCTGATGGTCATGGGCCAGCCGTTCGGGATCATCATGACCGGCATGGGCATCATCGCCCTGGCGGGCATTGTGACCAACAACAACATCGTGCTCATCGACACCTACGATCGCCTGCGTCGCGAGGGCGTGCCCGTCGAGGAAGCGATCCTGCGCACCTGCCGCGAGCGTGCGCGTCCGGTGCTGCTCACCGCCGGCGCCGCCATCCTCGGCGTGTTGCCGATCGCCTTCGGGCTCAACGTCAACTTCGTGCACCAGGAGGTGCTCTACGGCGCGCCTTCCACACAGTGGTGGATCCAGCTTTCCACAGCGATCGTGTTCGGGCTCGGCTTCGCCACCATCCTCACGCTCGTGGTCACGCCGGCACAGCTCGCCTTCGTCGCCAAGATCGCCACCTGGTTCTCGCGCTTCCGCCGCCGCAAGCCCGCGCAGCCGCCGATGGCCGGCAGCGGCGCGGCGGCGCACGCCCGCAGCACCGACGATCAGGTCCAGTTCTAGCCCTCAGAGCCTCAATCCATGGACGAGCGCCTGCGCGGCGCGGCATTCGTCGCCGCGGCCGCCGTGTTCTGGAGCACCGGCGGCGTGCTGGTGCGCCTGCTCGAGACGCAGAATAGCTGGACGACGATCTTCTGGCGGTCGATATCGGCCTTCGCGTTCCTCTTCGTTCTGGTGGCCGTCTCCAACCGCGGCGCGACCGGGCGCCTGTTCCGGGCGATGGGCGTGCCCGGCCTCGTGGTCGGCCTCTGCTTCGCCGGCGCCTCCATATCCATGGTCATCGCGCTCAGCTTCACCTCGGTCGCGCGCGTTCTCATCGTCCTCAGCATCACGCCGCTGATCGCGGCGCTGTTCGGCCGCGTGTTCCTCAAGGAGGCGATCACGCCGATGACCTATGCGGCCATCGCTGCGGTCATCCTCGGTATGGCGATCATGGTGTCGGGGAGCGATACCGGCGGCTCGCTGCTCGGCGATTTCTTCGCCTTCACCATGGCTGTCTCCTATGCCGGCGCCATCGTCACCAGCCGCCGCTATCCGCGGATCGGCATGATGCCTGCCGCCTGCCTCGGCGCGGCCTGCGCGACGCTCCTGTCGCTCCCCTTCGCCGATCCGTTCTCCGTCACCGCCCACGACCTGCCGATCATGCTTCTGTTCGGGGCTGGCCAGCTCGGCGGCGCGATGGCGCTGTTCGTCACCGGCGTCAGGCTGATACCGGCGGCGCTCTCCGCCCTGCTTGCGATGATCGAGCCGATCCTCGGCCCGGTTTGGGTGTGGCTGGCGCTCGGCGAGGAGCCGTCGGCGACGGTCCTCATCGGCGGCGCCATCGTCATCGCCAGCGTCGCGGCGAAGACGGTGATCGACGCCCGGCAGGCGGTTCCCGAGCCGCCGGCCGTCTGACTATTCGGCCGCGTCCGGGACAGCGGTCCGCGGCCCCGCCCCGATCCGCCCGCGCTCCAGTTCCCGCCGCTTGCGGAAGAGCGCGAACTGTTGGTCGGCGATCACGCCCACCAGGATGACCGAGCCCATCACCGCGAAGTTGAGCGACGACGGGATGCCGAGAAGGTTGACCAGGTTCTGCAGCACCTGGAGGAGCAGCGTCCCGAGCACCACGCCGATGATCGAGCCCTCGCCGCCGCGGAGCGAGAAGCCACCAAGCACCGCCGCCGCGATGGCATAGAGCTCGTAGAAATTGCCGTGCACCGCCGGCGAGATCGAGCGGGTGTACATGGCCCAGAAGATCGCCGACAGCGCCGCGAGGCCGCAGCAGATCACGTAGGCCGCGATCACGACGCGGTCGGTGCGGATGCCCGAGTAGCGCGCCGCTTCCTCGTTCTTGCCGATGGCGAAGAGATAGCGCCCGAACACCGAGCGGTGCATCACGATGCCGGATATCACCGTGACGATCGCCAGCATGATGAGGCTGTGCGGCACCGGCACGGTCTCGCCCTGATAGCCGACCAGCCGCGCCAGCGGCGCGAAAATCTCCGATCGTCCAGCGACGAGGTATTCCAGCCACGGGAATGCCGCGCCGAAGCCGAAGCCGGCGGTAGCGTCGGCGGTGTAGTAGCGCGCGATGCCGCGATAGATGAGCAGGCCGCAGAGCGTCACCACGAACGGCTGCATGCCGAGCTTGGCGACGAGGCTGCCATGCACCAGGCCCATCAGCATGCCGATGCCGATCACGATCGCGGCGGCCAGCACCCAGTTGACCTGGAAGTTGACGATGAGGTCGATGAAGACCACGCCGAGCAGCGCGATGATCGAGCCCACCGACAGCTCGATGCCGCCGGTGACAATCACGAACGCCTGCCCGATCGAGAAGATGCCGAACAGGCCGACCTGGTTGGCCGTATTGGAGATGTTCGCCGGCAGCAGAAAGCGCGCGTTGAGCGAGTAGACGACCACACTCACCACGATGATCAGGATGAGGAGGCCGAGGTCTTTCTTGAACAGCATCGTCGTTCAGTTCCGCGCTGCGCCGACGGCAAGCTGCAGCACATTGTGCTCGCTGAACTCGCCGCGATCAAGGAAACCGGCGATGGCGCCCTCGTGCATGACCGCGATGCGGTCGCTGACGCCGATCACCTCCTCCATGTCGGAGGAAATCATGAGCACGGCGACGCCGGCGTCGGCCAGCCCGCGCATCATCTCGTAGATCTCATTCTTGGCGCCGACGTCGATGCCGCGCGTCGGCTCGTCGAAGATGATGACGCGCGGCTTCATCGACAGCCACTTCGCCAGCACCACCTTCTGCTGGTTGCCGCCGGAGAGCGCACCCACCGCCGTGGTGACGTTGGGCGTGCGGATCTTCAGCCGTGCGCGCTGCTCCTCGGCGTTGGCGATCTCCGGGCCGGTCGAGACGAACGCGCCGCGGGCGTAGCGCGCGAGGTCGGGCAGCGAGATGTTCTCCGCGATCGTGAATTCCAGAAGCACGCCGGTGCGCTTGCGGTCCTCCGGCACCAGGTAGATGCCGCGCTCGATGGCAGCGCGTGCGTCGGGCACCACGATCTCGTCCCCGCCCAGCCTGATCGCGCCGCCGAGGATGCGGTCGATGCCAAACACGGCACGCGCCAGCTCTGTCCGCCCGGCGCCGACCAGCCCCGCCAGCCCGAGGATCTCGCCCTCGCGCACGTTGAGGCTGACCGCGCGCTCCGGGTAGGTCGACGTGCGCACGTCCACCACCTCGAGCGCATCGGCGCCCGGTGGCCGCGCCGGCTGGATGTAGAGCGATTTCAGGTCGCGCCCGATCATCAGGCGGATGAGCGCGGCGTGCGTCACCTCGGCGCGCGGCAGCTCGCTCACCGTGCGCCCGTCGCGCAGCACGATCACGCGGTCGGCGCACTGCTCGACCTCGTTCAGCCGGTGCGAGATGAAGATGACGCTGACGCCCTCCGCCTTCAGCCCGGCGATCACGCGCATCAGCCGGT
Organism: uncultured Bauldia sp.; assembly: GCA_964641825.1. Taxonomy (GTDB): domain Bacteria; phylum Pseudomonadota; class Alphaproteobacteria; order Rhizobiales; family Kaistiaceae; genus DASZQY01. The sequence continues at coordinate 16,548 of CAZXKZ010000016.1, read as the reverse complement.
CGGTCTCGGACAGGGTGAGGCTCGAGGTCGGCTCGTCCATGATGACGAGGCGCGCCCTGTGCGACAGCGCCTTGGCGATCTCGACGAGCTGCCGCTGCGCCAGCGACAGCTCCGCCACCAGCGTGTCGGGCCCGAAGTCGCAGCCGAGCCGGTCGAGCAGCGGCTTCACCCGCCGGTGCAGTTCCTTCTCGTCGACCAGCCGCAGGAAGCCGCCCGACAGCGGCTCGCGCCCGATGAAGACGTTGCCGGCGACGTCGAGATTGTCGAACAGGTTGAGTTCCTGGTGCACGAAGGCGATGCGCGCGGCGATCGCGTCCTGCACGCTCAGCGACGTCCGCTCCTGCCCGTCGACGCGGATCGTGCCCGAGTCGGGCTCGGTGACGCCGCCCAGAATCTTCATCAGCGTCGATTTGCCGGCGCCGTTCTCGCCCACCAGCCCGATCACCTCGCCGGGCGCGATCGCCAGGCTGACATGGCTGAGCGCGACCACGCCCGGATAGGACTTGGAGACGTCGATCAGTTCGAGGAACGGCTCGGCCATCTGTCCGAAAAATGCCCCTGGTCGTCCCGCGCCGCCCCTGCCGGGAACGGCCGCCACCATCGCGCCGGAACCAGCCCGCCGCAAGAGAAGGCCGGCGCGGACCCCGCGGCCCGCGCCGGCGCTCAGGTGTTTCCGTCCGGGCCTACTTGCCCATGATGTCGGCCATGAAGGCCGAGAACTCGTCCACGTTGGACTGGTCGATCACCCTGCCGGGGACGATGATGAGGCCGTCGGCCGGGATGCCCGACTTGTCGTCGTTGAGGTAGGCGGCCATCAGCTTCATGCCCTGGTAGCCCCACTCGAACGGCTGCTGGACGACCGTGCCCTCGATGACGCCTTCCTTGACGCCGCCGAGCGTGATCGGATCCTCGTCGAAGCCGATGATCTTGATCTGGCCGAGCACGCCGGCTTCCTTGAACGCCTCGTAGATGCGCGGCGTGTTGTAGGAGTAGAAGCCGACCACGCAGGCGAGTTCGTCGCCCATGGCGGCGAGCACGTCCTCGACGTTGCGCTTGGCGCGGCCCTGGTCGATCTCGTCACCGCGCACGTCGACCAGTTCAACGTTCGAGCCTTCGAGGATCTCCTTGACGCCGGCGATGCGCTCCTTGGCGTTGTCCGCGCCGAGCAGGCCGACGAAGCCGACGCACTTGCCGCCCTCCGGCAGCGCCTTCAGCATCAGGCGCCCGGCGTCACGGCCGAGGTCCGTGTTGGACGAGCCGATGTAGGCGATGCGGTCGGACTGCGGCGCGTCGCTGTCCGAGGTGAACAGCGGCACTTCCGCGGCCACCCGGTTCAGCGCCTCGGTGACGTTCGGCGGGTCGACCACAGACACCATGATCGCCGAGACGCCGGCGGCCACGAGGTCTTCCAGAACGCGCTGCTGCACGGCCGCCGCGGCGCTCTCCGGATAGCGGAATTGTAGGTCGAAATCGGGCAGTTCGCCCCGCGCCTTCTCGACGCCGGCCTCGGCGGTTTTCCAGAAGTCCGACGGGCCGTTGACGACGTAGACGAGCGTCTGCTTGTCCTGGGCCATCGTCATCGAAGCCGAAACCGACAGCGCCAACGCTGCCGCCAGGCCTGCAAGTACGAAACGCTTCATTGTGCTGTTTCCTCCGGTTGTCTTCGGTTTCCCCTTCGCCGCATCTCTGCGCGGCACGGCCCGCGGCGCTTCGCAGAAGCGACGCCTGCCGATCTCGGCACCGTTGGACAAGAACCTGGAGCGGACGTTTCCCGGACGGGGCTTTGTGCCCGTCTCTTTTGTGTGATGAATCCGTCTAATCGCCAACGGTCACGTTGGCAAGAGGCTGCGATGGAAAATTGATGGGTCGCCGACGGGCGCTACTCGGCCGGCACGGCGGCCGGCGGCAGCAGGCCTTCCTCCTCCGGCGTCGGATGGAAGGTGCCGGGCGCGGCCTCGGCCTCGCGCAGTTCGCGCGCCAGCCGGCGCGCCTCGGTGATGCGCGGGTTGGACAGCCCGGCGAGCAGGCTGAAGACCACCGGTGTCAGGAACAGCGTGAAGATCGTCGCGAAGCCCAGCCCGCCGACGATGATCCAGCCCAGCGCCTCGCGCGCCTCGGAGCCGGCGCCGCCGCGCAGGATGAGCGGCAGGCCGCCCAGCACAGTGGAGATCATCGTCATCACCACCGGCCGCAGGCGGATCAGCGAGGCGTTGCGGATCGCTTCCTTCACCGATTGGCCCGCGTCGCGGAGCTGGTTGGCGAACTCGACGATGAGGATGCCGTTCTTGGCCATCAGGCCAACGATCATCACCAGCCCGATCTGGCTGTAGATGTTGAGCGAGCCGCCCGTCAGCAGGATGGCGAAGACGGCCGCCGCGAGACCGAAGGGCACGGTGGCGATGAGGATCAGCGCCGCCACGAAGCTCTCGAATTGCGCCGCCAGCACCAGGATCACGATGATGAGCGCGAAGATGAAGGTCTGTGCCACGCCGCCGCTGGCCGTGTTGAGTTCCTTGGCCTCGCCGGTGAAGGAGATCGACATGCCCACCGGCAGGGTGGAGGCGGCGATCGCGGAGACGCGGTTCATCGCCTCGCGGAGATCGACGCCGTCGGCCGGACTCGCGTTGATGGGCACCGCACGCCGCTGGTCCTGGCGGGGCAGGCTCGGCGCCACGGCGCTTTCCTCGAAGGTCGCCAGCGACGACAGCGGCACCATCTTGCCGTCGCGCGTCTTCAGCATCACGCCGTCGAGCGCGGTGACGTCCTGGATCATCCCTTCGGGGACGCGCACGCGGATCTCGATGGGGTCGTCGCCGATGTAGAAGCTGCCGAGGTTGCGCCCGTCGAGAAGCGTCTGCACCGCCGCCGACACGCTCTCGATCGGCAAGCCGATCTCGCTCGCCCGCTCGCGGTCGATGCGGATCGACATCTGCGGCTGGGTGGTGTCGTAGTTCAGTTGCACGCGGGAGAACGCATTGTCCTCCTCCATCGCGGCGACGAGGTTTTCGGCTGCTACCAAAAGCGAGCCGTAGTCCTCGCCCACCACCGCGAACGACAGCCCCTGCCCGCCGCCGCGGATGCCGAGGCTGTTGCCGGCGAAGGCGCGCACCTGCACGCCGGGGATGCTCTGCAGGCTGCGATTGAGCTCCGCCGATATCTCCGTCTGACTGCGGCTGCGGTCCTCCCAGCGCGCCAGCGTCAGGAACATGAAGCCGCCGCCACCGCCGCCGCGCGACATGGCGAACAGGTTGGTCGCCTCGCCGCTTTCGAGGTAGGGCGCGGCGAGCCGCTCGACCTCGCGCATCTGCGAGTCGGCGTAGTCCACCGTCGAGCCCTGCGGCGCGTTCACGGAGATCGGGACGAACCCGCGGTCTTCCTGCGGCGTCAGCTCGTTCGGCAGGTAGCGGAAGCCCACCAACGCACCGGCGGCGAACACGAGGCAGATGACGATGACGACCGTCGGAGCGCCAAGGCACCAGTCGAGGATGCGCGCGTAGAGGCGCACCGCCGCCTCGCCGAACTCGCCGATCGCGCGGCTGAAGGCGCTGTTGTGGTGGAGTTCCTTGTCGCCGATCAGGCGCGATGCGAGCATCGGCGAGAGCGTCAGGGCGATCACCGCCGACAGGATCACTGCGAACGCCAGGACGAAACCGAACTCGGCGAACAGCGACCCGACGATGCCGGGGAAGAACGAGATCGGGATGAACACCGCGGCGAGCGTCGCGGTCGTGGAGATGACGGCGAAGAACACCTGTCGCGTGCCGATTACGGCGGCCGCGCGCGGCCCGAGGCCGAGACTGCGCTGCCGCGAGATGTTCTCGATCACCACGATGGCGTCGTCCACCACCATGCCGGTCGCCAGCACCAGAGCGAGCAGCGTCAGGATGTTGATGGTGAAGCCGGCGACCCACATGGCGGCCAGCGTGCCGGCGAGCGCGATCGGCACCGTGATCGCCGGAATGAACGTGATCCGCCACGACCGCAGGAACAGGTAGATGATGGCGATGACGATGGAGGTCGCGATGATGAGCGTCAGGATGACTTCGTGGATCGCCCCGTCGATGAACTCCGCCTCGTCGGAGGTGATCAGCAGCTTCACTTCGTCGGGCAGCTCCTGCGACAGCTCGTCGACCGCCCTGTGCACGCCCGACGAGATATCGAGCGTGTTGGCGCGCGCCTGCCGGACGATGCCGATGCCGAGCCCGGTTTCTCCGTTGATGCGGAGCGCGGTCGTGCGGTCGGCCGGCCCGAAGACCACGTCGGCGACGTCGCTGACGCGGGTCTGCGGGTTGATGAGGATGTCGCCGATCTCCTGCGCCGTCTTGGCGCTGGCGTCGGCGCGCACGAGGAATGTCCGCGCTCCATCGGAGAGGCTGCCTGCGGGCGAATCGAGCGTCACCGTCGCCAGCGCCGAGTTGAGGTCGGCGACGGTCAAGCTGCGCGCCGCGAGCGCATTCGGGTTCAGGATGATCTGGATCAGCGGGCGCCTGTTGCCGAAGACCTGCACGTCGGCGACACCTTCCACGGCGGCAAGGCGCGGCACGATCCGGTCCTCGACGAACTGCGTGAGGTCCTGGATGGAGAGGCTCGGCGAGGTGGCCGCCAGGCGCATGATCGCGTCGCCTTCCACGTCCGCTTTTACGATGACCGGCGCGTCGGCATCGTCGGGAAGGCTGCGAAGGCTCCCCACTGCGTCGCGGAGATCGTTCGCCGCCACGTTGATATCGCTGTTGACGTCGAACTCGACGGTGACGCGGCTTGAGCCGGCGTTCGACTGGGACGAGATCGCGACGATGCCGGGCGTGCGCGCGACCGCCGCCTCGACCACGCTGGTGATTTCCTTGTCGATCGTCTCTGGCGTCGCGCCACTATAGCTGGTGCGGATCGTCACGACCGGACGGTCGATGTCCGGCAGTTCGCGCACCTCGATGGCGTTGTAGGCGGCGACGCCGGCAATCACGATGAGGAGGTTGAGGACGATCGCCAGGACCGGCCGCCGGACGAATAGCGACGCGAAGCCGCGTTCCGCGTCGGGTGGGCGGGAGGCGGCGTGCGTTTCCATCTCCCCTACCCGCTCGGCTGCCTGCGCGCGGCGCTTGCCTCGGCCTCGGCTCCGCTTGGTGTCGTCGCGACGGCCGGCGCCGAAGCGGCCGGCCCGCCGATCGGCTGGATGCGCGCGCCTTCGCGGAGGCGCTGGAGGCCCTCGACCACGACCTGGTCGCCGGTGGCAAGACCGCCTGCGGCAATGATGACGATGCCGCTCCGCCGTCCGACGATGTCCACGCCGACGCGCGAAACGGTGTCGTCCATCACCTTCCAGACGTAGGGGCCGTTCCGGTCCCACTGGACCGCCATCGACGGCACCGCCGGCTGCTCGACGCCGGGAAACTGGATCACCACGTTGAGCGCCATGCCGGGCTTCAGCACGTTGGCCTCGTTCGGCAGCGTCGCCTCCACCTTCAGCGTGCGCGCGACCGGGTCGACGCGGCTGTCGACCGCGGAAACCTCGCCGTCGAACGTATGACCGGCCAGTGCCGCGGTCGTGGCGAGCAGCGCCTGCCCCACCTGCACGCGGCCCGATGCGCGCTCCGGCACCTCGAAGGCCACCGTCACGGTCGACATGTCGTCGAGCGTCGCGATCGCCTTCGACGAGCTGACGAGATCGCCGGCGGTCACGTCCGTCAGGCCGATGGTCCCAGCAAAGGGCGCCACCAGCGTCCGCCGCCCGAGTTCCAGCTCCGCACCCCTGAGGTCGGTCTCCGCCCTCTGGACCGCGGTGCGCGCCTCGTTCAGCGCGGCGGTAGTGATGTTGTTCGATGCCGACAGTTGCTCCGAGCGGGCGAACGTCGCCTGCGCCGCTTCCAGCGCGATCCGGGCGCGGTCGACGGCGACCTGCTGCTCGGCATCGTCGAGCCGCATGAGCGGCTGGCCGTCGGTAACCAGCGTGCCCGGCTTGAACAGCATCTCGGCGACCACCCCCGTCGCCTCCGGGTAGAGGGTGACGGCGCGCACGGCGGCGACCGTCCCAACCGCCCGCACCTCGAGGCCGGACGCGTCGGTCACCACCTCGGCGGTGACTACCGGAGCCGCGAGGCCTCCCTGTCCGCCGCCAGGGGCATTGCGGTTGCCACCTCCGGCACTCCCCGTCGGGATCCCACCGCCTCCCGGTTGGGCCGCAGAGGCGTCCTGATTCGCTCCGAACCAGCCTTGCTCATAGGCGAGCCAGGCGCCTGCGACGATCGCAAGCACGCCGACGGAAGCGGCAATCTGCCTGAAAGGCGTCATCAAGCCAGACACTTACCCTGTGTTGCGCCGCAGCGTAGCCGAGTGAGGGCCGCTTGCCGCCTTAACATTCGGTAATACGCGCCTCCCCGTCGCATCCCTACGCCGATTGTGCGCCCTAACCCCATCACGAAATCGCTAACAACCGCGAACAGCAGCCCTTTTTGCGGCCGAACCCCTTTATTTGCCGCCGGGAGTTTGCAACATACACTTTGGAAACGTCCGAAAGTTGCCCGCAAGAGGCACGCAGTTGTCTACGGCCGAAGAACTGGCCCGCGAGGGATCCAGTACCCGCCCCGCAGGCGCCCGGTTTGGCCTTGCGGGGCCAGGAATGACTCCGACGGACATCTCCAACCCGGACTACTTTCACAAAGTCGTCGATTGCCAGTGGGCCTGCCCGGCGCACACGCCGGTGCCTGAGTACATCCGCCTCATCGCGGCCGGGCGCTACACCGACGCCTACATGGTGAACTGGTATTCCAATGTCTTCCCGGGGATTCTCGGGCGTACGTGCGACCGCCCCTGCGAGCCGGCCTGCCGCCGCGGCCGTGTCGAGGAGCAGCCCGTCGCGATCTGCCGGCTGAAGCGTGTCGCTGCCGACAACAAGGACGGCATCGCCGGATACCTGCCGCGAGCAGGCGTCGGAAATGGCAAGCGTATCGCGCTCATCGGAGCGGGTCCGGCATCGCTTACCGTCGCGCGCGACCTCGCGCCGCTCGGCTACGACCTCGTGCTGTTCGACGCCGAGGCCCGCGGCGGCGGCATGATTCGCAGCCAGATTCCGCGCTTCCGTCTGCCGGAGGCCGTCATTGATGAGGAGGTCGGATACATCGTCGGCATGGGCGGCATCGAAACGCGCTATGGCCATCGCGTCGAATCCCTGAAAGCGGTGCTGGCCGAAGGTTTCGACGCCGTGTTCGTTGGCACCGGCGCGCCACGCGGACGCGACCTCGACATTCCCGGCCGCAGGGAGGCAGCCGCCAACATCCACATCGGCATCGACTGGCTCTCCAGCGTTTCCTTCGGCCACATCGAGAAAATCGGACGGCGCGTGATTGTGCTCGGTGGCGGCAACACGGCGATGGATTGCTGCCGCACGTCGCGCCGTCTCGGCGGCGAGGACGTGAAGGTCATCGTCCGCTCCGGCTTCGAGGAAATGAAGGCGAGCCCCTGGGAAAAAGAGGATGCGATGCACGAAGGCATCCCGATCCTCAACTACCTCGTCCCGAAGGAGTTCACCCACGCTGACGGGCGACTCACCGGCGTGACTTTCGAGAAAGTCGCCGCCTTCCGCGACGACAAGGGCCGCCGGCGGCTGGAGCTAACGGGCGAGCCGGACGTGCATTTCGAGTGCGACGACATCCTGGTCGCTATCGGTCAGGAGAACGCCTTCCCGTGGATCGAGCGCGACATCGGGCTCGCCTTCGACAAGTGGGGCATGCCGCAGGTCGATCCGGTCACCCATGCCTCGACGCTGCCGAACGTCTTCTTCGGTGGGGACGCCGCTTTCGGCCCGAAGAACATCATTTGGGCGGTCGCCCACGGTCACGCAGCAGCCATCTCGATCGATCGTCACTGCGGCGGCAAGGACGTGCGCGAGCGCCCTCCGCCGCACGTCACCCTCGTTAGCCAGAAGATGGGCATCCACGAGTGGAGCTACGACAACGACATCTCCCTCGAACGGCGCAAACAAGTGCCGTGGCGCGACAAGGCGATCACGCTCCATGACGTGAAGGCCGAGGTGGAACTGGGCTTCGACCTCGCCCTTGGCTACGCCGAGACGCAGCGATGCCTCAACTGCGATGTGGAGACCGTCTTCTCGACACCCCTCTGCATCGAATGTGACGCCTGCGTCGATATCTGCCCGATGGATTGCATCACGTTTACTGCCAACGGACCGGAAAGCGATCTGCGGATGCGGCTCAATGCGCCCGCGCCCAATCTCACGCAGGACATCTACGTCTCGGCCCCGCTGAAGACCGGGCGCATCATGGCCAAAGACGAGGATGTCTGCCTGCATTGCGGCCTGTGCGCGGAACGTTGCCCGACCGGGGCATGGGACATGCAGAAATTCCTTCTCAGTGTGACCCAGGCCGCAGGCGCGAGCGGAGCGTATTGATGGACCGGGTGCGCCTTTTCTTGCTGGCTCGCTCACGACAGCGAAGATCCCGCAGCCGCTCGTTCGCATCTGACGGTGCGCCATGAACGCTCCGCTGGCCAGCATGACATCTGCCGGCACTGTCCGCGTCAACGATTTCGTCGTGAAGTTCGCCAACGTCAACGGCTCCGGCTCTGCTTCCGCGAACCGCCTGTTCGCGCGCTCGATCCTGCGCATGGG
>CAZXKZ010000016.1:5976-7906 GCA_964641825.1 uncultured Bauldia sp. | reverse complement strand
CAACATCTTCCCGTCGAACATCCAGGGGCTGCCCACCTGGTACGAGGTGCGCGTGTCGGAAGCCGGCCACATCGGCCGGCGCGGCGGCGTCGATCTCATGGTGGCCATGAACCCGCAGACGTGGTCGCAGGACATCGCGGAGATCGAGGAAGGCGGATATCTCTTCTACGACTCCACGCGGCCGATGCCGCCATCGCGGTTTCGCGAAGACATCACGGTCCTCGGTATGCCGCTGACGGCCATCTGCAACAAGCGGTATTCCGATCCGCGCCAGCGCCAGCTTTTCAAGAACATAATCTATGTCGGCGCCCTCGCGGAGCTTCTCGGGATCGACATCGCCGAGGTCGAGAAGCTCATAGGCGAACAGTTCCGGGGCAAGGACAAGCTGATCCCTCCGAACCTCGAAGCGCTTGCGATGGGGCAGGAGCATGCGCGCGCCGAGCTCGGCTCCATCGACCTCAAGGTGCAACGCGCCGATGCGGTGGGCGACCGCATCTTCCTCGAGGGCAACAATGCCGCCGGCCTCGGCGCCGTCTACGGTGGCGCAACCGTGGCGGCCTGGTATCCGATCACGCCGTCGACTTCCCTCGCCGAAGCATTCGGCAACCATTGCCGCAGGTACCGGGTCGACAAGGCAACCGGCAAGAACCGCTTCGCCATCGTGCAGGCGGAGGACGAGCTCGCTGCAATTGGCATGGTGATCGGCGCGTCGTGGAACGGTGCCCGCGCCTTCACTGCTACCGCCGGCCCGGGCATATCGCTGATGCAGGAGTTCCTAGGTCTTGCCTACTTCGCGGAGATCCCGGCCGTGATCTTCGACGTTCAGCGCGGTGGCCCTTCGACTGGCATGCCGACGCGCACCCAGCAATCGGACATCCTGATCTGCGCCTATGCCTCGCACGGCGACACCAAGCATGTGCTGCTGTTCCCGGAGGACCCGCGCGAATGCTTCGAGTTCGGCGCGCTCGCCTTCGACCTCGCCGACCGTCTGCAGACGCCGGTGTTCGTGATGATGGACCTCGACATCGGCATGAACGAATGGCTCTGCCGTCCGCTCACGTGGGACGAAGGCCGACGCTACGACCGGGGCAAGGTGTTGAGCGCGGAGGAACTGGAGTCCAGCCGTGAGTTCGGGCGCTATCTCGACGTCGATGGCGATGCCATCGCCTACCGGACGGTACCCGGCACGCACCCGAGCAAGGGCGCGTTTTTCACGCGCGGCACATCGCGGAACCGCTACGCTCGCTACAGCGAGGTAGGCTCCGACTACGTCGACAACATGGAGCGTCTAATCGCCAAGTTTGAGACCGCGAAGGGGATCGTTCCGGCGCCAGTCATAAAGGAAGCTGCGCAGCCTACTTCGTACGGAGCGATCTACTTCGGCTCAACGACGCCCGCCATGAAAGAAGCGCTGGAGGCGCTCGCTCTCGAAGGCATTCATCTCGATACGCTCCGCGTCAGGAGTTTTCCCTTTGCCGATGCGGTGCGCGATTTCGTGCTCGCCCACGACAAGGTCTTCGTGGTCGAGCAGAACCGGGACGCCCAGCTCCGCACGCTGCTCATCAAGGAATGCGAGCTCGATCCCGCCCGCCTGATCCCCGTCCTCCACTACGACGGCACGCCGATCACCGCCCGCTTCATCGGCCGCGCCATCTCGGCGGAGTGGCGCGCGCTATCCGGCCTGACGCAGAAGGAGGCGGCGGAGTGACCTACATCGTCAAGCCGAAGTTTCATCATCCCCAGCTGCCGCGGAACAAGCTCGGCTACACGCATCGCGACTACGAGGGCTCGGTTTCCACGCTCTGCGCAGGCTGTGGCCACGATTCGATCTCGGCGGCGATCATACAGGCCTGCTTCAACCTCGATCTGCCGCCGCACCGCGTCGCCAAGATGTCGGGCATCGGCTGCTCCTCAAAGACGCCGACCTATT
>CAZXKZ010000016.1:0-5937 GCA_964641825.1 uncultured Bauldia sp. | reverse complement strand
ACGGATGCCGACGGTGGCGACTGGCGCTAACCTTGCCAACCGCGACCTCATCTACCTCGGCGTCTCCGGCGACGGCGATTCCGCTTCCATCGGCCTCGGCCATTTCGCCCATTGCCTCCGGCGCGGCGTCAACATGGTCTACATCGTCGAGAACAACGGCGTGTACGGACTAACCAAGGGCCAGTTCTCAGCGACAGCCGACGCCGGATCGACCTCCAAGAAGGGGGTCGGCAACACGGACGAGCCGATCGACCTCGTTTCGATGGCGATCCTGCTCGGCGCCACCTACGTTGCGCGCGGCTTCTCCGGTGACAAGGCCCAGCTCGTGCCCCTCATCGAGGGCGCCCTCCTCCACGGCGGCATCGCCTTCCTCGACGTGATCAGCCCTTGCGTCGCCTTCAACAACCATCCCGGCTCGACCAAGAGCTTCGACTATGTGCGTGAGCACAACGACGCGGTGAACGCGCTCGACGTGATGATCTCCCGCACCGAGATCACCGCGGAGTACGAGCCCGGCTCTGCCGTCGAGGTCACGCAGCACGACGGTTCGGTGATCCGCCTGCGCAAGCTCGATCAGGACTACGACCCCACCGACAAGCTGGCGGCGATGGCTTATCTGCAGGAGCGTCAGCGCGCCGGTGAGGTCGTCACCGGCCTTCTCCACGTCCGCGAAGGAGCCGGTGACCTCAATACGCGCCTGAACACCGTCGAAGTGCCGCTGAACTCCCTCGGCGAGGCCGAGCTCTGCCCTAGTGCCCCGGCGATTGCCGCCATCAACGCGGCCTTGCGGTAGGCCGACTGCCCACAGCTTGCCGCTATCCCCCGGCATCGCTATAGCCGGGCGGAAGTCCCGCGCAATTCCAGACCCGGACGCAGCATGGACGCCAGGATCGTCGACCGCCTTGCCGAGGCCGATGTGCTCGTCGTCGGCGACGTGCTGCTCGATCGCTTCATCGAAGGCAAGGTGACACGCATCTCGCGCGAGGCGCCGGTGCCCGTCCTCAAGTTCGGCACAACGCGGGCCATGATGGGTGCGGCCTGCAACGTCGCCGCCAACGTCCTTGCGACCGGCGGCGCCGTCACGCTCGTCGGCATCACCGGCGCAGACGCGGCAGCACAAGAACTGGATTCCCTGTTCCGCGGTTTCAGCCGCCTGTCGGCGCGGCTGGTCGCCGATCCGTCGCGGCCGACCACAGTTAAGACGCGCTACCTCCATGGCTGGCAGCAGCTCCTGTGCATCGACGCGGAAGATGGCGCGCCAGTCTCTGATGCGATCCGCAAGCAGTTGCTGGCGGCCGCAACAGCCGCGATGGCCGATGTCGATGTCGTCGTCATATCGGACTATGGCCGCGGAGCGCTCGATGACCGGACCATCCGCGACCTCATTGCGGCAGCACGGAAGGCGGGCAAAGCCGTATTGGTCGATCCGCGGCGCGCGGATGCCGCGGTGTTCGCAGGCGCGACTCTAGTCACGCCCAATCTCGAGGAGATGCAGGCCTTCTCGGGTATCCTCGCGACCTCAGACCAGTCGGCAGCGGAAGCCTGCCGCATCGTCCTCGACCGCGCGGGCATCACCGCCGTTCTGCTCACCCGCGGCGCCGCCGGCATGACGCTGCTGGAGCGTGGGAGCGAGCCGTTGCACGTTCCGGCGGAGACACACCGGGTGTTCGACGTGACCGGCGCCGGAGATACCGTCGTTGCAACCATCGCCTCCGCACTTGCAGTCGGCGCTCTCCTTCCGGTCGCCGTGCGGCTGGCAAACACCGCCGCGGGCATCGCCGTCTCGAAGCCTGGCACCGCCACCGTTCATCCGCAGGAACTGCGGCAGGCGCTCGGCGCGACGCGCGACGGCGGCGTGGTTGACCGGACCAGCGCCGCCCAGCAAGTGGAGCTCTGGCGGAGCCTGGGCCTGAAAGTGGGCTTCACCAATGGCGTTTTCGACCTTCTCCATCGCGGACACCTCCACTCGCTCGAGCAGGCGCGGAGCCGCGTCGACCGGCTGGTCGTCGGCGTCAATTCCGATGCTTCCGTGAAGCGGCTCAAGGGACCGGACCGTCCGGTCCAGGACGAGGACACACGTGCCGCTGTGCTGGCCGCGCTCCGCACCGTCGACCTCGTGGTGGTCTTCGGCGAGGACACGCCTCAGACGCTGATCGAGGCCGTCAGCCCCGATGTCCTGTTCAAGGGCGCGGACTATGCCGGCGTCGACATTCCCGGCGCGACCTTCGTCCGCTCGCGGGGCGGCGCCGTAGAGTTCCTTCCGCTGCTGGCAGGCTACAGCACGACCGGCACCGTGGCGAAGGTCAAGGCTGGCTCCTGACTCCGCGTGGTGCTCCGAAAAGACGCCGCCGCCGGTGGTCGGCCGGCGGCGGCAACGGGTACATCATCCGAGGGAGGGGGATCAGATGGAGTACGTGATGTACTCGTACCCGTCAGTGGCGATGTCCGTGACCTCGCAGAGATCGACTTCCGGCAGCGCCATCTCGTAGCCGTCGTCGAAAACCAGGAGCACGTCGAAATTGCAGCCGCCCACGTCGATGACCGGGACGACTTCGGTGACCTCGCCCGGCAGGAGCTCATAGCCGCTGATAAGGTTCGGGCCCCAGCTATCGAGTTCCTCCACCGGCGAGACGTAGATCTGACTGATCGCGAACTCGTCGGAATGGTTGTTCACCGCGATCCAGACATCCTCGTAAGTATCGGCGTGGGCGGCGGTGGCTCCGAAAATGCCGGCGGCGACTGCGAGCGCGCGGAAGGTGTTGAGCATGGTCATGGCGTTTTGTCCTCTTTCCCTTGGACCCTGGCGTGATTGCCGTCGTCCTTGAGATGGAAGATGCCGTGCCGCGCGGACCGCGCTTGTTGGCAACCTCACAAGCTCGACAGCCGGCGACGCCCGCTTCGGAAAGCCAGCATTCGCAACGGTTTTGCGCCGCAGCGCGGCGGCGGTAAGGTCGGACGATGAGCCGTTCCGAGATCGCTGAGACACTTTCCGCGGTGCGCCTGTTCCGTGGCGCAGAGCCGGGCTTCTTCGCGCGTGTCGCCCAGCAGCCACGTGCGCGACTCGCCCGGAAGGCTGGAGAGCTGGTCTACGAGCCGGGCGATCCTGCCGATGCCATTTTCGTAGCGGTCGCCCGCGATTCGGAAGGCGCCGGCCCCCAAGGGATCGTCGAGCTATCGCTTCCCACAGCCGACGCCGGCAGCCAGTCGCATATCGAGCATGTCGTTTCCGGCGATGTCTTCGGCGAGTTCGAGTTCGTCGCGTCGGGCCTCAGCGGCGCGCGTGCGGTTCGCCGCTCAGGCGCGCGGGTAGTCGTGGACGTCGACCTCTACCGGATTTCCTTCGACCTGCTCGCCCCTCTGCTCACGCAGGCGGAGACAGTACGTGCGCGCCTCATCAAGCTGTCGTTCGACCGGCTCATGTCAGCGCTCAACGTGAAGTCGACACAGTTGCTCGGCGACCGCGATGTCGCCTTCGCCAACTGGCTGACGAAAGCTGCCGGCGACATCGGCATCGCCGAAGGTCGCCACGTCCGCTTCTCCAAGCCGATAGGCCAGCGCGAAATCGCCGATGCGCTCGGCGTCGCCCGCGAGACGATGAGCCTGCGTCTCAACGAGTGGGAACGCGCCGGCCTCATCAACACCGGCGGCCAGTCGCAACGCCTCGAAATCCTCGACTATCCGCGCGTCCAGCTTCGGGCGGGGGTCGACGAGGCGGCGTCGCAAAGCTCGATCGACGCCGGCCTTCTGGAAGTTGATGCCGATCTCAGCAAGGGCGATCTCGTCAGGGCGCGGAACATCGGCCTCGATCTCCTGATGTTCTTTCCATCCAGCCCCGAACTCCGTCACCGGGTCGCGCTCGCCAACATCCGCGCGGGCAATACGCGCGAGGCGCTTGCCGGGCTGGCCTACGGCGGGTTTGCAACCGGCGGCGACATCGCCGTCTTGCGCGAGCGCGTGCGCCGCGGCCTGCTTCGCCCCAGCACTGCCCCCGATCGCCTTTTCTTCGGCAACGGCGCCGCTGGCGACGATGCCATGGATGACGACCTCGACGATGCGCCGGACCTCAAGCGCCGCATGCCGACGCTGGTCGAGGATCTCGCGGCGATCGAAGCCCGTGCCCAGAAGGAGCTCGCGTTCGGCGCCGCCGACGACGAGACGAGACGCGGTCACGCGCGCGCCTCTGCCGACTACTACGACAGCATTTACGCCGCCCTTGGTGGCACCTATGCCGGTATCAACGCCGCCATGATGGCCGCAATTGCCGGGGACGCGGCGCGCTCCGCTAAGACGGCGCGCGCCGTGGTGCGGCAACTCGGGACGCGGCCAGCCGGCTACTGGCCGAACGCGACGCTGGCCGAAGCTCATCTCCTGCTCGGAGACGAAGCCGCAGCGGAGGAGCGATTCGCCGCCGCGAATCGGGAAGCGGATGCCTCTGACGGGCACCGTTCGTCCACGCGCCTGCAGGTCCGTCGGATCGCCGACCATCTCGCTGTCGCGGCGAACCGGCATCTCGCCGCGCTCCCCGTCGGCGCCACCGCCGTCTATTCCGGCCCCCTGTTCCGCGGCTCGAGGTTTGACGATGCTGCGCAGCGGCAGCTCGAGGATGCGCTGCGCGCACCGCTGGCTAAAGCCATCGCTGCCGAAGGCGTCCGCTACGTCTACGGCGCACTCGCGTGCGGTGCCGACATCGTCACGGCCGAGACGGCCCTCGACGCCGGTGCCGAGTTGCATATCGTCCTGCCATTTCCGGCGGACATGTTTGCTGAGACCTCTGTTGTCATCGGCAATCCCCCGGACGCGCCCGATCGTTGGAATTCCCGCTTCTGGCAATGTCTGCGCCGCTCTGCGTCGCTGATCACGCTGGTCGAGCGCCCGCCCGACCTCCGCCATCTCGATCCGTACTACTTCCACGCCTTCAAGCTCGCCGCCGGCCTCGCGCTCCTTCGCGCCGATACGCTTTCCGCGCGCGCCGTCATGCTCGCCATGGACGATCAGCGGACGGATCCCGCTTCCGTGGCCGGCGCGCGCACCGCCGCACGCGACTGGGCAGCCGCCGGTTTGCCGGTAGTTCCGATCCCGCTCGCTGTCGATGCCTCCACGTCGAGCAGCGCGCCGCAGCAGCAGCGCGACCCGTTCCGGCCGGTCGTCTTTCTGTGGTCGATGGGCGAGCCGTTTGATCTTCCCGCCACCGTTGCGAAAGCCAATGCGGGGCTTGGGCTGAGACTTGATCCCATACCGCGCACCTCGCGCGACCGCCGGCAGGGATTGGCCGTCCCGGTCGAGACTATCGCCGACGCGCTGAAGCTGTCGCAGGCGCTCACCGGCGTCGTAGGACCGCGGCATCCGCCCGTCCGTATCATTGCCGATTTCGGACCGGCCACCGACGCAAAGGGCGCGCCGAACGAAACCGCGATCTCGCGGCTGTCAGCGGCTTCCGATCTCGTCGGCCTGCCGGCGTCGACCGCCATCGCCACGCTGGTGTTCGCTGCGCGCGCGCGCGCCGAGCCGGACATCGGGGTTCGTTTCACGCCTATCGGCCGGACGGCTCCCGTAGGTGGCGAGAAGGCGCACGACGCGGACGGACGGCCCCTGCCCTCCCGCGAGGTCTACGCGATCGCGTTCCCGCTTCCCGCGAGAGCGGCGGCGCGGAAGCGCTAGTTCGTGACACCCCTGAGAAGGTCGAAGACGCCATCGCCGAGCCCGACGAGCCGCTCGACGCGGAACTCGTCCTCGGCGCGGTCGGCGGCGTCGACATAGTCGGCCGCCGGAATCTCGGCGCGGATTTCCTCCGCCTCATCCTCCCGGCCGGCTTCCTCCAACTGTAGCGCGGCCACCTCCATGTGGTAGTAGCGATCGCTGTCCGAAATATCGGGTAACCGCGATAGGACGAGGTGAGCGTCGGGCGATCCGAGATCGGCGGCACGCGTGAGAAGCCAG
>CAZXKZ010000015.1:0-24460 GCA_964641825.1 uncultured Bauldia sp. | reverse complement strand
GGACAGCGTGAACTCGTCGGTGTGGCAGATGCCGGTCGCCTTGATCTCGACCAGTACCTCGAAGGCCTTCGGGCCCTCGAGCTGAACGGTCTCGATGCTCAGCGGCTTGCCCGCCTCGAAGGCGACTGCAGCGCGTACGTCCATTCCCTGACCGGCCTCCCGTAGTCTGTATTTCTTCTAGGAGCCAGAAAAGCCTGTCCGGCCGCCGGACTCAACCACATAACCGAATTCGGCGGCCGAGGATGCCAGCCAGCGCCAGAAGCTGCCGGCGTAAGCGCGGAAAACCGCGATGTCGTAGGTCGGGGCGTCGTCGACCTGCCAGATCTGGGCGCCGATGAGGCTGATGACGGTGGTGGCGGCGCTGCCGGGTCTGAAGACCGACGGATGCAGGTCGATGGGCGTGCCCTTGGCGAGTGCGGTGCGGGCATCCGGGCCGGACACGCGCAAGACGCCGCGCCCATCGCTCTGGTCGGTGATCGCGGCAAGACCGCCGAGGCGCTCACCAAGATCGTCGGCGAGCGCACCGTTGGCGAGATGCTCCGACACGACGAACCACTGTCCGGGCGCGGTCCCCATGAACGCGGCCGACACGCCGCCGGCGACGGTGGAATCTGCCGGCAGGTCGACACCATAGGCGGAGCGGACCGCGGCGGCGAGGTCGGCAGCCTTGCCCTTGCGCGCGGTGAGGGTGGCGAGGCCGAGATCGACACGCTCGCTGATCGTGACGCCCGGAGCCCTCTCGGCGTTGCCGTAACGTCCCGGCAGCGCGATGCCGGCGAAGGCGGAGCGGGTCGCGAGCATCTCAGGCACGGAGGCGCGTTCCTTCCGGATCGACGAAGACGGGCGAGCAGACCTCGACCTCGACCTCCCGTCCGCGAAGCGGATCGGCGGCGCGGAGGAGTTCGCCATGCCGTTCGGGTCCGCGCGACAGGAGGCCGAGGCCGATCCAGTGGCCAAGCGACGGCGAGTACGCGACCGATGACACGTAGCCCTGGTCGTTGGCAGCTTCGATGGCCACACCCTTCGGGATGAAATGCGTCCCGGCATAAACGCGCTGGCTGCGGTCGACGGGACGGATGCCGACGAGACAGGGGCGCGCCGGATCGGTGAGCGCGGGACGCGCCGCCATGAAGCGGCCGATGAAATCTTTTTTGGTGGACAGAAGCTTGCCGAAGCCGAGGTCGTGCGCGGTCGTCTGGCCGCTGAGTTCGTTGCCGGCCGGATGCCCCTTTTCGATGCGCATGACGCCGAGCGCCTCGGTGCCGTAGGGGACGATGCCAAGGGGCTCGCCGGCCTTCATGATGGCGCGGATCATGGCATCGCCGTAGCGCGCCGGCACGCCGATCTCGTAGGCGAGTTCGCCGGAGAAGGAGAGGCGGTAGAGCCGCGCCGTCACGCCGCCGCAGACGGTGACCTTGCCGGCCGCCATGTAGGGGAAGGCCGCATTGGACACGTCGAAAGCCGGGTCGACGAGGCTGCGGACGACATCGCGCGCCCGGGGTCCGGCGATGGAGAACTGCGCCCACTGTTCGGTCGCCGAGACCATCTGCACGTCAAGATCGGGCCAGATCACCTGATGTGCATATTCCAGGTTCTGCATGACGCGGACGGCGTTCGCCGTGGTCGTCGTCATGAAGTAGTGGTCCTCGCCGAGGCGCGCGGTCGTGCCGTCGTCGAAGACGAAGCCGTCCTCGCGCAGCATGAGGCCGTAGCGCACCCTGCCGACGGCGAGCGTCGAGAACGTGTTGGCATAGACCCGGTCGAGGAACGCCGCCGCGTCGCTCCCCTGGATGTCGATCTTGCCCAAGGTCGAGACGTCGCAGACTCCGACGCGCTCGCGCACCGCGGCGACCTCGCGCGTTACCGACTGGAACCAGTCCGTCTCGCCGGAGAGCGGGAACCATTGCGCGCGGAGCCACGGACCGGCCTCGACGAAGACCGCGCCCTGTTCCTGCGCCCACTGGTGTGACGGAGTGAGGCGGGTAGGGCGGAAATCCTTGCCGCGGTGATGACCGGCGAACGCACCGATGGCGACCGGGACGTAGGGCGGACGATAGGTTGTCATGCCGACATCGCCGACCGTGCGGTTCGTGGCGTCCGCCAGCACCGCCATGCCGTTGAGGGCGCCGGTCTTGCCCTGATCGGTCGCCATGCCGAGTGTGGTGTAACGCTTGGCATGCTCGGCCGCGCGGAAGCCTTCGAGCGCGGCGAGCTTGATGTCCGACGTGGTCACGTCGTTCTGGAAATCGACGAAGGCCTTGCCCGGGGCGTCCTTGACGTACCAGGCGGGCGAGGCGGCGGCGGGCGTCTCGTCGGCGCGGACCTCGGGGGCGGTTGCGGCAAAGCCGAGATCGCGCGCCGCATCCGCGCCGGCTTTGGCGCCGTCGGCCATGCACGCCGCGAGCGACGCCCTGCCGGCCGCGGCGCCGGCGACGCGCATGCCGGGCGGCAGCCTGCCGGGGAGGAGGGTGCTGCGCTCGGCGTTCCACGCGGGCTTGCCGCCGAGATGGGTGGTGAGGTGGATCGCCGGGTTCCATCCGCCCGACATGGCGACGAAATCGCAGGCGATGCGTTCGAGCTTGCCGTCGCTGTCGGCGATCTCGACGCCGTGGACGCGCCGGCCGAGCGCCTGGCGCACCACGCCGCCGCGCACGATGCGCGTGTCGGAGCGCGCGCTGGTGATGCCGTCCTTGCGCGCGTCGACAATCGCTGAAACCTCGATGCCCGCTGCGGCGAGATCGGCAGCCGTGCGATAGCCGTCGTCGTTGTCGGCGAACACGACCGCGCGCCGTCCCGGGGCGGCGGCGAAGCGGTTGACATAGCTGCGCACCGCGCCGGCGAGCATGACGCCCGGGCGGTCGTTGTTGCCGAAGACGAGCGCGCGCTCAATGGCGCCAGCCGCGTGCACCGCGCGTTTCGCCGCGATCTTCCAGAGCCGCTGGCGCGGCAGGTATTCGGGCGGTACGGGGAGGTGGTCGCTCACCTTCTCGATCGCGCCGTAGGTACCGCCGTCGTAGACGCCGAACACCGTCGTGCGCGGGAGGATGGTGCAGTCGGGGAACGAGCGCAGCTCGGCCTCGGCGTCTTCGGCCCACGTGGTGCCCGGCTTGCCGTCGATGGTCTCGCGTTCGGACAGGAGACGGCCACCGAGGCAGAAATCCTCGTCGCACAGGATGACGCGCGCGCCCGACCGCGCCGCAGTGAGGGCAGCGGAGAGGCCGGCCGGGCCGGCGCCGATGACCAGCACGTCGCAGAATGCGTATGCCTTCTCGTAGTGATCGGGGTCGCTATCATCCGCCGCGCGGCCGAGGCCGGCCGATCGCCGGATGAGCGGCTCGTAGAGCTTCTCCCAAAGCGCCGACGGCCACATGAACGTCTTGTAGTAGAAGCCCGCGCCGATGAACGGCGCGAAGAGCTGGTTGATCGCGCTCACGTCGAAGCGGAGGGACGGCCAGCGGTTCTGGCTCGCCGCAACGAGGCCGTCATAGAGTTCGACGGTGGTGGCGCGCGTGTTGGGCTCGCGCCGCGTGTCGGTGCGCATCTCGACGAGCGCGTTGGGCTCCTCCGAACCGGCGGAGAGGATGCCGCGCGGCCGATGATACTTGAACGACCGGCCGACGAGATGGATGCCGTTGGCAATGAGCGCCGAGGCGAGCGTGTCGCCCTGGTGCCCGGTGAGCGCGGCCCCGTCGAACGCGAACGGAATCGTGTGCGTGCGATCGACCGATCCGCCGGACGCGAGGCGATGGCTTTGCGTCGTGGCGGCAACGGGCGCGTTCATCCGTGCGCGTCTCCTGCCGCGAGTTCGACGGCGGTGATCTCGTGGGTGGTGGTATCGCGCGTGACGACGAGCCAGGAATGGCAACCGGCGCCGTGATACCAGTGCTCGCGATGGAGTCCGGCGGGATTGTCGCGGAGATAGACGTAGTCGACCCATGCGTCGGCAGCGGAGGCGTCGAGGCTTGTGGGGCGCACGACCGTGGCATCGCCGCGGTAGGTGAATTCCTCCAGCGCGCGCTCGCCGCAGTATGGGCATCTGATCCGCATCAGTGCAGGTTGGGCTGTGCGCCCATTCCCTTCTCGTCGATGACCTTGCCGGAGGCGAAACGATCGAGCCGGTAGGCGGCGGCGACCTCGTGCGGCCGGTCGGTGGCGATCAGGTGCGCATAGCACCAGCCCGAGGTGGGCGTGGCCTTGAAGCCGCCGTAGCACCAGCCGGCGTTGAGGTAGAGGCCGTCGATAGGAGTCCTGTCGATGATCGGCGAGCCGTCCATGGACATGTCCATGACGCCGCCCCAGGTGCGAACGACGCGAAGCCGCCCGATCCGCGGCATCACCGCCATGCCGCCCTCGATGATGTCTTCGACCGTCGGCAAGTTGCCGCGCTGGGCGTAGGAGTTGTAGCCGTCGAGGTCGCCGCCGAAGACCAGACCGCCCTTGTCGGACTGGCTGATGTAGAAGTGACCAGCGCCGAACGTCATCACCACATCGATGAGCGGCTTGATGCCCTCAGTGACGAACGCCTGCAGGACATGGCTCTCGATGGGCAGGCGGAGCCCCGCCATTGCCGCGACCCGCGACGAGTTGCCGGCGGCGGCGAGCGCCACTCTCTTCGCGGCGATGTATCCCTTCTCCGTCTCGACGCCGACGGCGCGGCCGTTCTCGGTCCGGATACCGGTGACGGCGCAATTCTGGATGATGTCGACGCCGCGCGCGTCCGCGGCGCGCGCGTAGCCCCAGGCGACGGCGTC
This sequence comes from uncultured Bauldia sp., assembly GCA_964641825.1. Taxonomy (GTDB): domain Bacteria; phylum Pseudomonadota; class Alphaproteobacteria; order Rhizobiales; family Kaistiaceae; genus DASZQY01. The sequence continues at coordinate 19,709 of CAZXKZ010000015.1, read as the reverse complement.
GTGGCGCACCGTGCCGCCGCGGCGCTGGATGAGCCCGCCCCTGATCGGAAAGCGCGCGTTGTCGAAATCGGCGAACGGCACGAGCGCGCGCACGCCCTCGGGATCGAGGATCTCGGCATCGACGCCGTGGAGGCGCATCGCGTTGCCGCGGCGGACATAGGCATCGCGCTGGGCGTCGGAATGGAAGAGATTGAGCACGCCGCGCTGGCTCACCATCGCGTTGTAGTTGATGTCGTGCTCGAGCCCTTCCCAGAGCTTCATCGACCATTCGTAGAAGGGGATGTTGCCGGGCAGGAGGTAGTTCGAGCGCACGATCGTCGTGTTGCGCCCGACGTTGCCCGAGCCGAGGTAGCCCTTCTCGACCACCGCGACGTTGGTGATGCCGTGCTCTTTCGCGAGATAGTACGCGGTGGCGAGTCCATGCCCGCCGCCGCCGACGATGACGACGTCGTAGGACGGCTTCGGCTCGGGCTCCCGCCAGACCGGCTTCCAGTTGCGGTTGCCGCTGAGCGCATTGGCGAAGACGGAAAAGGCCGAGTAGCGCATGGGCGCTATTGTGGCAGGGTGCGGGCTTCCTGTTTGACGTAAAACGACATTAGCTTGACAATATGCGCCAATGGTCGCCGGAAACCAGCGTCCGCACCCGCAGTCGATCGGCTTCCTGCTGGTGCCCGGCTTTGCGCTGATGTCATATGCCGCCGCGATCGAGCCGCTGCGCGCCGCCAACCAGCTCTCCGGCAAGCCGCTCTACACTTGGTGGCACGCCGCGCCAGGCGGCAGGCCGGTGGCGGCCTCGAACGGGGTCGCGATCATTCCGGATTCGGGGACCGACCGCGTCCGCGATGCCAACATCGTCTTCGTCTGCGCCGCCGGGAATCCCTCGACGTTCGACGACGCGCGCACGTTCGCCTGGCTCCGCCGGCTCGCCCGCCGTGGCGTCGCCATCGGCGGCATCTCGGGCGGGCCGTACGTGCTCGCCCGCGCCGGCCTTCTCGACGGACGCCGCGCGACGCTGCACTGGGAGCACGCGCCGGCGTTCCGCGAAGCCTTCCCGGAAGTCGAGGTTGTGCCGTCGCTGTTCGAGATCGACGGAGACCGCATCACCTGCTCGGGCGGCGTCTCGGCGCTCGACATGATGGTGGCGCTGATCGCCCGCGACCATGGCCACCAGCTCGCCGCGGCGGTGGGCGACTGGTTCCTGCTCACCCATGTGCGCGAGGGCATGGGGCCGCAGCGCATGGACCTGCGCTTCCGCCTCGGCATCGCCGACGAGAAGCTGCTCGGCGTGCTGCGGACGATGGAGGCGAACCTGGAGCGGCCGACAAGCCGCACCGCGCTCGCGCGATCGGCGGGCATATCGCTGCGCCAGCTCGAGCGGCTTTTCCGCCGCCATGTCGGTCGCAGCATCCATGAGCACTATCGTGCGCTGCGGCTGGAGCGGGCACGGCTCTTGCTGCGTGAATCCTCGCTGCCGCTGATCGATGTGGCGATGGCGACCGGGTTCGGTTCGGCCAGCCAGTTCAGCCGCGCGTACCGCGGGGCCTATGGCGAGCCGCCGAGCGGGACGCGGAGGGAGAGGGGACTGCTCGCCCCTTGACTTCAGAAATTATTGTGGCCACATAAATTATGAAGGTCACGTTTGATCCGAGAAAGCGGGCGGCGACGAGGGCAGAACGTGGGCTCGATTTCGCCGACGCCGAATATGTATTCGAAGGTCCGACTCTGACACTTCTCGACGATCGTTTCGACTACGGTGAACCGCGATACCAGACCTACGGTTTGCTTGATGAACGGCTGGTGATGGTGGTGTGGACGCCGCGGGGTGACTCCCGCCACGTCATATCGATGAGGAAATGCAATGACCGCGAAAGAGCGAAAGTCGCGCACCGATTGGGCAAAAGTTGATGCCCGTCCGATTACGGCACGCGAGCGTGACGAGATGCCCGAGTGGACCGACGATCAGCTCGATCGCGCGGAGCTCGCCGTCGGCGGCAAGGTCGTCCGGCCTGGGCGGGGTACCTTGACGCGGCCGCGGGGGCGTCCGAAATCCGCTGCTTCAAAGCGGTCGGTGCACCTTCGCCTGTCGCCTGACGTGCTGGAACATTTCCGCGCGACCGGCCCGGGCTGGCAGACGCGTATCGACGAGGCTTTGCGCAAGGCGGCAAAACTCGGCAGCCGTCAGCCGTCCCACCGCTAACCGGATGAGGAAAATAGACCGGAGCGGTACGAAGCCGCGGGCGCGTCGATCCAAGGCGGAGGCAGCGCCCGATCGCCTTGCCACCGGCTCGAATGCGCCGACCATCGGCGAGCTGTCGCTCGAGATCGCCATCGGCCGGCGCGTGCGGCGTTTGAGGCAGCGGCTGCAGATCACCGCCAATGATCTCGCCGCCGAGGCCGGGCTGTCGCCCGGCATGCTGTCGAAGATCGAGAACGGCGGCACCTCGGCATCTCTGGCGACGTTGCAGGCGCTCGCCCGCGCCCTGAACGTGCCGCTCACCGGTTTCTTCGAGGACGTCGAGGAGCGGCGCGCCTGCTCGTATGTGCGTGCCGGGCAGGGCGCGCTCATCGAGCGCCGCGGCACCAAGCGCGGCCATCGCTACGAACTGCTCGGGCATTCGCTGTCAGGCGACATCGTCGTGGAGCCATACCTGATCACGCTGTCGGCCGATGCCGAGCCGTATGCGCTCTTCCAGCACGACGGCGTAGAGTTCATCTACATGCTGACCGGCAAGGTCGTGTACCGCCACGCCGACAAGCTCTATCCGCTCTCGCCCGGCGATGCGCTCTACTTCGATGCCCGTGCGCCGCACGGACCAGAGAAGCTCATCCAGCAGCCGATGACGTACCTGTCGATCATCGTCTACCCGAGATCGTAAGCCGACCACTGTTGTCGGGCATGACAGCGAAGAGAGGATATTTCCCCACAGGAAACTTTGTTTCATTCCCGATTGACGGCGATTTTGGCGCCGCTTACATCAGTCGCCAGGCTTGGGAAGTCGGAGGACCGGACCCCGTGTGTGGCATCGTCGGCTTGTTTCTGAAGGACCCGTCGCTCGAACCGCATCTGGGTTCGCTGACGGCGCAGATGCTCGGAACGCTTTCCGATCGCGGCCCGGACAGCGCCGGTTTTGCCGTCTATGGCGAGGGCAGCAAGGGCAAAAGCAAACTCACGCTGAGGACGATACAGCCCGCCGAGATGGAAGCCGCCACCAGCAGGCTGGCAAAGGCCTTTCCGAAGGCGAAGATCGTACTCCACGACACCCATGCCGTCGTCACCGCCGACGACAAGACGATGGCCAAGGTCGTCGAATGGCTGGCGCGCGAGGCGCCGGACGTCGATGTCGTGGGCCGCGGCCACCGGATGGAGCTCTACAAGGAAGTGGGCCGCCCGGAGAAAGTTTCCGAGCGCTTCGGTCTCGGCGCCATGACCGGCACCCACGCCATTGGCCATACCCGGATGGCGACCGAGTCGGCGGTGACGACCAACGGCGCCCATCCCTACTCGACCGGTCCGGACCAGTGCCTCGTCCACAACGGCTCGCTGTCCAACCACAACAACGTCCGCCGCGATCTTGTGCGCGAAGGCTTCGCCTTCGAAACGGAGAACGACACCGAGGTTGCTGCCGGCTACCTGAGCTGGCGCATGCGAGAAGGCATGTCGCTCGGCGAGGCATTGAAGGCGAGCCTGTCCGATCTCGACGGCTTCTATACGTTCGTCGTCGGCACCGAGAACGGCTTCGGCGTGCTCCGCGACGGGATCGCATGCAAGCCCGCGGTGATGGCCGAGACCGATCGCTACGTGGCCTTCGGCTCCGAGTATCGCGCCCTTTCGGTGCTCCCCGGCATCGCCGAGGCTCGGGTATGGGAGCCCGAGCCCGCGACTGTGTACTTCTGGGAGCGCTGATGCCTGAAGTCGATCTCGGCGTCACGCCGCTCCGCGAACTGAACCAGGCGCTCCACGCGCTCCGCCAGGACACCAACGAACGCCACTGGACCGTCGACAATCCCGCTGGCGCGCACGCCGTCGCCGCGGGCCTCGATGCACCGGTGACCGTCGAGGTCAACGGATCAGTCGGCTACTACTGCGCCGGCATGAACAAGCAGGCGACTGTCATCGTCCACGGCAGCGCCGGGACGGGGGTCGCGGAAAACATGATGTCGGGCTTCGTCCACGTCACGGGCGATGCCAGCCAGTCGGCCGGCGCCACCGGGCGCGGCGGCTTGTTGCGCATCGACGGCAACGCCTCCTCCCGCTGTGGCATCTCGATGAAGGGCATCGACATCGTCGTGAAGGGCGACGTCGGCCACATGAGCGCCTTCATGGCGCAGTCCGGAAACCTCGTCGTCTTCGGCGACGCCGGCGATGCGCTCGGTGACTCGATCTACGAGGCCCGGCTGTTCGTGCGCGGCAGCGTCAGAAGCCTCGGCGCCGACTGCATCGAGAAACCGCTCCGCGACGAGCACCGGACGATACTCGCCGATGTCCTGAAGCGCGCCGGGCTCGACGGCGAAATCGACATCGGCGAATTCAGGCGCTACGGCTCCGCCCGCAAGCTCTACAATTTCCACGTCGACCAGGCCGGGGCCTACTGATGGACGCCACCCCACGCACCGCGCCGCGCCCCTCCGCGACCTTCGACGAATATACGCTGTCTGAAATCCGCCGCGCCGCCGCGACCGGCATCTACGACATCCGCGGCGGCGGCGCGAAGCGCAAGCTCCCGCATTTCGACGACCTGCTTTTTCTCGGCGCCTCGATCAGCCGCTACCCGTTGGAGGGCTACCGCGAGAAATGCGGCACCGACGTCTGGCTGGGTACCCGTTTCGCATCCGAGCCGATCCATCTGAAGATCCCGATCACCATCGCCGGCATGAGCTTCGGCTCGCTCTCGGCGCAGGCCAAGGAGGCGCTCGGCCGTGGCGCCTCGGCGGCGGGTACCTCGACCACCACCGGCGACGGCGGCATGACCGAGGAGGAACGCGGGCACTCCTCGATCCTCGTCTACCAGATGCTGCCATCGCGCTACGGCATGAACCCGGACGATCTCCGCCGCGCCGACGCCATCGAGATCGTCATCGGCCAGGGGGCCAAGCCCGGCGGCGGTGGCATGCTTCTCGGCCAAAAGATTTCCGACCGCGTCGCCGAAATGCGAACCTTGCCCAAGGGCATCGACCAGCGCTCCGCCTGCCGCCATCCCGACTGGACGGGGCCAGACGACCTCGAGATCAAGATCGGCGAGGTGCGCGAGATCACCGATTGGAAGAAGCCGGTCTACGTCAAGATCGGCGCCTCGCGGCCCTATTACGACACCGCGCTGGCGATCAAGTCTGGCGCCGATGTGATCGTGCTCGACGGCATGCAGGGCGGCACGGCGGCGACCCAGGAAGTCTTCATCGAACACGTCGGCCTGCCGATCCTGTCCGCGATCCGGCCGGCGGTGCAGGCGCTCCAGGATCTGGGCATGCACCGCAAGGTGCAGCTCATCGTCTCGGGCGGCATCCGCAACGGCGCCGACGTGGCAAAGGCGCTGGCGCTCGGCGCCGACGCGGTGTCGATCGGCACGGCGGCGCTGGTCGCGCTCGGCGACAATCACCCGGAGCTGGAGGACGAGTATCAGAAGCTCGGCACCACGGCCGGCGCCTACGACGACTGGCACGAGGGCCAGGACCCCGCCGGCATCACCACGCAGCATCCGGAGCTCGCCGCGCGGCTCGATCCGGTGCTCGCGGGCCGGCGGCTCGCCAACTATCTCGCCGTGCTGACGCTGGAGACGCAGACCATCGCGCGCGCCTGCGGCAAGTCGCACGTCCACAATCTCGAACCCGAGGATCTCGTCGCCCTGACGGTGGAATCCGCCGCCATGGCGCGCGTGCCGCTCGCCGGCACGAGCTGGATCCCGGGGGCGGGGGCATAGCTTTGTTCAGCGGGCGCACAACCACGATTTCATGTCCGCGCAAGCGGGCATGCAGTAAACGACGCCGGCGCTAGTGGGTACTGGATCCTCGCCTTCGTGAGGACGACAGTTGAGCCAGTAGCTGCCCATGACGGGGGACGATGATGGCAGCCAGACTTTCCGCTGAGGCCCGCGAGCGCGGGATCAAATATTTCCTGATCTCCTACGTCGATCTTTTCGGTGCGCTGCGCGCCAAGCTGGTTCCGGCCGCCGCGATCGACGGCATGGCGAAGAACGGCGCCGGCTTTGCCGGCTTCGCGAGCTGGCTCGATCTCACGCCCGCCGACCCGGATGTCTTCGCCATCCCCGATCCCGACAGCCTCATCCAGTTGCCGTGGAAGAAGGAGGTCGGCTGGCTTGCCGCCGATCCGTACATCAACGGTGAGCCCGTCGCGCACAGTCCGCGCAACGTCCTGAAACGGATGACCGCCAAGGCGGCCGGGCAGGGCTATGCGATGAAGACCGGCGTCGAGTGCGAGTTCTTCCTGCTGACCCCCGATGGCAAGGCGTTGTCCGACTCCGCCGATACCGCCGCCAAGCCCTGCTACGACCAGTCGGCGCTGATGCGCCGCTACGACGTCATCACCGAGATCTGCGACGCGATGCTGGAGCTAGGCTGGGGCGCGTACCAGAACGACCACGAGGACGCCAACGGCCAGTTCGAGATGAACTGGAACTACGCCGACGCGCTCGTCACCGCCGACCGCCAGACCTTTTTCAAGTACATGGTCAAGGCGATCGCCGAGAAGCACGGCCTGCGCGCCACCTTCATGCCGAAGCCGTTCATCAACCTCACCGGCAGCGGCGCCCACTTCCACGTCTCGCTGTGGAAGGGGAACGACAACGTCTTCGAGGACGGCGACGACCCGCACGGCCTCTCGAAGCTCGGCTACAACTTCATCGGCGGCGTGATGGCAGCGGCAGCCGAGCTTTGCGCGATCTCCAACCCCACGGTGAACTCCTACAAGCGCATCAACGCGCCGGTGACCACGTCGGGCGCCACCTGGTCGCCGAACACCATCACCTATGCCGGCAACAACCGCACCCACATGATCCGCATTCCCGAAGGCGGCCGCTTCGAGTTCCGTCTCGCCGACGGCGCCACCAACCCGTACCTGCTGCCGGCCGCCGTGCTCGCAGCCGGCCTCGACGGCATCGCGCGCGAGGTCGATCCCGGCAAGCCGCTGGAGATCGACATGTACACGGAAGGGCACAAGGCGCCGAAGAACACGAAGCGCCTGCCGCTCAATCTTCTCGATGCGCTCCGCCTCACGGAAGGGTCGAAGCTCCTCCGCCGCGAGCTCGGTGACGAGTTCGTCGATTCCTACGTCAAGCTCAGGAACCGCGAGTGGAACGAGTACGCCCGCCATCTGACCGAATGGGAGCGGTCGAACACGCTCGACTGCTGAAGATCGCGCCGCCTTCTTCCATGACTATGCCGGCGCCTTCTAGGAAGGCGCCCGGATTTCGGGCTATTGCTCGTTCCAGATAGCCGGCAGAGCGGCCGGCAAATCGCAGTATCGCACGGATCCTCGGGGGAAAATCGCCCATGCAGACCAACATCGAGATCGCCCGCGCGGCGAAGATGCGCCCCATTCTGGAGATCGCGCAGAAGCTCGATATCCCGCCGGGCGATGTCCACCAGTACGGTCCGTGGAAGGCGAAGATCGCGCTCGATCACGTCACCGCGGCGAAGAAGAAGCCGCAGGGCAAGCTCATCCTCGTCTCGGCGATGACGCCGACACCGGCGGGCGAGGGCAAGAGCACCACCACGGTCGGCCTCGGTGATGCGCTCAACCGCATCGGCAAACGCGCCATGATCTGCCTGCGCGAGCCCTCGCTCGGCCCATGCTTCGGCATGAAGGGCGGCGCGGCCGGCGGCGGCTATGCCCAGGTCGTGCCGATGGAAGACATCAACCTCCACTTCACCGGCGACTTCCACGCCATCACCGCCGCCAACAATCTGCTCTCGGCACTGATCGACAATCACATCTACTGGGGCAACGCGCTCGGCCTCGACCTCCGCCGCATCTCGTGGCGGCGCGTGCTCGACGTGAACGACCGGGCGCTCCGCGAGATCGTCACCTCGCTCGGCGGCGTCGCCAACGGCTTCCCGCGCGAGGCCGGCTTCGACATCACGGTGGCCTCCGAGATCATGGCGATCTTCTGCCTCGCCACCGATCTCGCCGATCTCGAACGCCGCCTCGGTGCGGTCGTCGTCGGCCAGACGCGCGAGCGCAAGAACGTCACGGCCGCCGACCTCGAAGCGGCCGGCGCGATGACCGTGCTCCTCAAGGACGCGCTCATGCCCAATCTCGTCCAGACGCTGGAGAACAATCCCGCCTTTGTTCACGGCGGCCCGTTCGCCAACATCGCTCACGGCTGCAACTCGGCGCTCGCCACCACGACGGCGCTGCATCTCGCCGACTATGTCGTCACCGAGGCCGGCTTCGGGGCCGATCTCGGCGCCGAGAAATTCTTCGACATCAAGTGTCGCAAGGCGGATCTCGCGCCGTCCGCGGCGGTGATCGTCGCCACCATCCGCGCGCTGAAGATGCACGGCGGCGTCAAGCTCGACGAGCTCGGCAAGGAGAACATCGCCGCAGTCGAGAAGGGCTTCGCCAATCTCGCCCGCCACATCCGCAACGTCGGTCATTTCGGCGTGCCGGTTATCGTCGCCGTGAACACGTTCGCTTCCGACACGAAAGCCGAGTTCGATGCGCTGGCGGCGCTCTGCAAGGAGCTCGGTGTCGATGCTGTGCGCTGCACGCACTTCGCAGACGGCAGCAAGGGCAGCGAGGAGCTTGCCCACAAGGTCGTGGCGCTCGCCGAAGGCGGACGTTCGCAGTTCCGCACGCTCTATCCCGACGACATGCCGCTCTGGGACAAGGTCGACACCATCTGCCGCGAGATCTACGGCGCCAGCGAAGCGGTCGCCGACAAGAGCGTGCGCGACCAGTTCCGCGCGCTGCAGGACGAGGGCTACGGTTCGTTCCCGATCTGCATGGCGAAGACGCAGTATTCTTTCTCGACCGACCCCAACCTCAAGGGCGCGCCGAGCGGCCATGTCGTTCCGGTACGCGAGGTGCGGCTCGCTGCCGGCGCCGAGTTCATCGTCGTCATCACCGGCGAGATCATGACCATGCCGGGCCTGCCCAAGGTGCCCGCCGCCAACAAGATCGGCCTCGACAAGGACCGCAACGTCGTCGGCCTGTTCTAGGCGGCCCCACATGACCAAGATTTAATTCCGCGGCCGGCGTTGTGACCGGATTCGGCCATAGTGGCGCGGCAATTCCCGCCGCTATTGCCGAGGGCGTCCGTTCGCCGTAGTGACCGGCGGGGGCGCAAGGCGGAGGCCCCGCGCATCCGCCTGCGGAGAAGCAACGGGGAAGATCACGAAACAATGGACTATCGCATCACCGTCGAGCCGGCCGAGGACAAGCGCTCCAAGCCCGGCGAAACCATCGCCGCGCCCAAGAGCTTCGATGCCGGCGTCGAGCAGGTCACCTTCGGGCGCGATCCGGCAAGCGACATCGTCTTCCCGCCCGCCTCCCAGCGCATCGTCAGCCGCAAGCACGGCCGCATCTATCGCCAGGTCTCCGGCGACTACGCCATCGAGCCGTTCGGCGACCGCTGGATCGAGGTCGACGGCTACCCGGCCGATCGCGGCCAGCCGCTGAAGGACGGCGCGCTCGTCCGTCTCGGCGACAAGGATGGGCCGCTGTTCCGCGTGCGCATCGAATCCACCGGCGGTGAGGACACCGGCCCGGTCACGATCAGGCGGAAGGGGCAGGAGTCGGCCGGCAAGCGTTTCGCCGTCGCGCGCCGCTACCAGATCGCGGCGCTGGTTGCGATCGTCGCCGTCGCCGCCGTCGTCGGCTGGATGTTCACGCGCGGCTCGTCGCTGGAGTCCGAGCTGGCTGCGTTGCGCGAGCAGACCACCGCGCTCGCCGCTGCCGATTTCCCGTCCACCGACACGCTCCGCGATTCTGCCTACGCCGTCGTGCTGCGCGACCGCGAGGGGCTGGAGCAGGTGCAGGGCACCGCGTGGCCGTATGCGCCCGGCGTGATGCTCACCAATGCACATGTCGCAATTCTCTTCGATCGCCTGACCCGCGGGCAGACGCTGCTCGTGCGCCCGCCCGGCGGCAACGGCGAGGACCACGTCGTCACCGGCAACCGGCTCCATCCCGGCTATCTCGCCTTCCGCGATTTCCTCACCGAGGCCGAGACCGCGAGCACCGGCTTCCGCGATATGACCCGCGGCATTGCGTGGCCGTCTGCTTACGACGTCGGCGTGCTCGAGGTCGACAACGGCGATGCGCTGCCGCCCGGTCTGCCGATCGCGGCGAACGCGGGACCGGAAGCCGTCACGCCCGGCACGTCGCTGGCGTTCGCCGGCTATCCGATCGAGGGTGTCGGCACCCAGATGAGCGCCCAGATCGCGCCGAACCCGCAGCTTCAGTTCGGCCGCGTCACGTCGCTGTCCGATTTCTTCCTGTTCGCGGGCGACGATGCCGGCGCCTATCTCGTCCAGAACAGCCTGCCGGCGGCGGGCGGCGCCAGCGGTAGCGCGATCATCAACAAGGACGGCGAGGTCGTCGCCGTGCTGAGTGGTGGCACCGTTGTCCAGACCGAGACCGGCCGCACGCCGAGCGCGGTGCTCCTCAACTATGCCCAGCGAGCCGATCTCATCCCGGCCGCGCTCGATCCTTCGCTGTTCGATGTCGAGGCCGCCCGCGCCGGATGGCAGACAGCGCTCGACCGGTTCAACGAGCACGAGACTGCGATGATCGCCACCACGCGGGCGGCTCTGGCAGAGGCCGCCGGCGCGCCAGTCGGTGAGGCCGATCTCATCGTGCCGGCTTCGCTTCGCGGCGCCGGGGCCGTGCGCGCCGGCACGACCCAGTACCGCGTCCACGACGTGCCTGTCGAAGCCGGCCGCACCTACTCGTTCTTCGCCTACGGCGATCGCGACGGGTCGATCACGCTGACGCTCTTCCGCGGCGAGGAAGGGCTGGGCGGCGCCGGCGGCGGGCGTTGGTTCGCGGGCACGACGTTCACCGCCGACAAGGACGAGACGATCCAGGTCCGTGTCCTCGGCCCGGCGTCCGATCCGGTCGACTACAAGCTCTACGTCTTCAGCGCCGAGGCGACAGCGACCGCCGCCGCGGCCCGCTGACCGGACACAGGGGGCCGGAGCCGCTGATCGGCGATCACATACGGGATGCACCAGCGGCCCGGCGTGATCGCAATAGTCAATGCTTTTTCGGACCATCCGCTGAACAGGCGGGGACACATCAACGGGAGAAGCGGATGCGTGAAGCCTTGATCGTGTGGGGTGGCTGGAGCGGGCACGAGCCGGAACTCGGCGCGGGCATCGTGCGCGGCATGCTGGAGGAGGAAGGCTTCAAGGTCTACGTCGAGAACGCCACCGAGGCTTTCGCCGATCCCTCCATCCGCGACATGAGCCTTATCGTGCCGATCTACACCATGTCGAAGATCGAGAAGGAAGAGGTCGCCCACCTGACCGCCGCGGTTGCGGGCGGTGTCGGCCTCGCCGGCTACCACGGCGGCATGTGCGACGCCTTCCGTGACGCGGTCGACTATCAGTTCATGTGCGGCGGCCAGTGGGTGGCTCACCCCGGCAACGTCATCGATTATCGCGTGAACGTCACCAGGCACGATGACCCGATCATGGAAGGCATCGACGACTTCGACTACCGCTCGGAGCAGTACTACATGCACGTCGATCCCTCGAACGAGGTGCTGGCGACGACGGCCTTCTCCGGCGAGCACGCCCCGTGGATCAAGGGCGTCGTGATGCCGGTGGTGTGGAAGCGCCACCACGGCAAGGGGCGTGTTTTCTACTCCTCTCTCGGGCACGTGACGAAGGAGTTCGAGGTGCCGCAGATGCGCACGATCCTGAAACGCGGCCTCCTGTGGGCGGCGCGCTAGCCGCGGAAGCTACTCCAGCCGCAGAATCCGGAAGCCGTCGACTTCGGCCTGCAGACGCAGGTTCGGCCACCCGTCCGGATCGTGCAGGATGACCAGCCGGCCCATGTCGCCCGCGATCTCGGCGTTTATCCGGTCGATGGTGTCGAGCTGGTCGATGGCCGAGCCGACGCCGTTCCCGAGCGGCACGTAGACGCCGTCGCCGTTGTTGCCGAGGATGTTGCGCGCCCCGTAGACGCAATCACCTGAGACAACCGTCCGGCCCCGTGCGGTCTGGAGGACCGCAAACTGCTGGCCGGGGGTATGTCCGCGCCCGCGCCGGACGTGAACGCCCGGCAGGATATCGTCGCGATCGCCGTCGAGGAGGACGAGACGCCCTTCGAGCGAGGCCGCGAAAGCCGCGACCAGGTCGGGCGGATGAACCGGCACCGTCAGCGCGCTGAACCGCCGCGGCAGCGCCAGCGCCTCGAACCACCAGAGGTATTCCTCCTTCTGGATGTAGAGGCGCGCCTTCGGGAACTCCGCGATCGACCCGATGTGGTCGAAGTGGGCGTGCGAAACGATGACGTCGGTGACGGCGTCCGGCGCGACGCCGCATTCGGCGAGGAGGCGGACCGGCGAGATCCACTCGCGCACGTTCACCCTGCGGGCGATGACGGCGGCATCGCCCTCATCGATGTAGCCGCAGTCGACCAGCAGGATCCGGTCGCCGTTCCGTGCGAGCGCGAACGAGAAGGGGAGCACGAGGTCGGGCTCGCCGTGCGCGCCCGCGTAGATGTTTGCCGGCGACTGCGGAGCGCTGCGGGCGAACTCGAGAACCTGTATCTCCCAGTGCGGCTCGCGCCCCGCCATCGCCTTACGCCCCGGCCGCCGAGGTTTCGCCGGGATAGCCGAGCGAACGGGAAAGCTCATCGGCTGCCAGCTTGAGGTGCCCCAGCGCCGCCTTGCGCTGCGGCCCGCGGAAACGGAACGCGGGCGCCGAGACGCTCATGGCGGCGATGCACGCGCCGCTGTGGTCGCGCACCCCGACCGCCACGCAGGTGGCGCCGGCTGTCCGTTCCTCGTTGTCGATCGCATATCCTTGCGCGCGGACGGTCCTCAATTCGGCCAGCAGGGCATCGGCTGTCGCCAGCGTGTTCTCCGTGTACCGTTCGAGCGCATGCGAGACGAGCCATTTCTGGAGGACATCGTCGGTGAGCGAGGCGAGCAGCACCTTGCCCACCCCGGTGGCGTGCGGCTTCAGGCGGCGCCCGACGGCCGAGTCGAGGCGGAGCATGTGCTTCCCGTCCACTTTCGCCACATAGAGCACCTCGAAATCGTCGAGGACGGCGAGCTGGACGGTTTCCGACGTGAGATCGCTCACTTTCTGCAGGATCGATTGCGCGCGCGCCTCCAGCGGCACCATCGCCGAGTAGGCGGCGCCGGCTTCGAATGCGCGCACGCCGAGTGCATACTCGCGTGCCGCGTCGAGTTCGAGCCAGCGGGCGCTGACCATGGTCTGCAGCAGGCCGTGCAGGCTGGCCTTGGGGAAGTCGAGGGCGTCCTGGATCTCGGCGAACTTGAGCCGACGCCCGCGGCGCGTCAGCAGCTCCAGGATCTGCAGGGCCCGTAAAGCCGATTTGACGGTCATTGTTCACATACGTGAAATGAAATACATCATTGCGAACTACGCTCGATGTCGGATATAGTCAATGGCGTATTGGGGAACGGGTTCATCCAGCCTCCAGGAATACGGACTAAACGATAAGAATGTGAGGCTATTGCCTGCTTCAAATGCTGGTGATAGCCTCACCTAATCGATACGCTGGGATCGATCTGGAACAGCGGACTTCCAGCCAATGAAAAGAAAGGCGCCGAAGACGGCGCCCCCACTGGGATGAGACAACCACGGAGGAAGACCAATGTTGGGTAAACTAGGACGGCTTTCAGCCGGCGTCGCTGCGGCGTCGCTGCTATTCGCGGTACAGGCGGGCGCGCAGGACGACGACTTCCAGCTCGCCATGGTCATCAAGTCGACGACCAATCCTTACTACAACGCCACGCTTCTCGGCGCTCAGATGGCGGCGGAGGAACTGGGCGGATCGGTCGAGAACTACGGGCCGACGCAGGCAAGCGCTACCGCCCAGGTCGACATCATCAATAATCTCGCCGACCGCCGCGTGACGGCGATCGCGGTCGCCCCGAACGATCCCGACGCGGTTGCGCCGGCGATGAAGCGTGCCCAGCAGATCGGCTCGATCGTGCTGACCTTCGATGCGGACTCGGCCTATGACGCCCGTCCGTTCCACGTCAACATGGCGACCACCGACTCCGTCGGCCGTTTTGGCGCCACCCGGCTCGCCGAAGAGCTCGGCAATCAGGGCAAGGTTGCGATCGTGTCCGCGCAGGCCACGGCCGCCAACCAGAACGCCTGGATCGCCGCGTTCCGCGACGAGCTCAGCAAGCCCGAATACTCCGGCATCGAGATCGTCGACGAGGTCTATGCCAACGACAACGAGCAGCAGGCGTTCGACGCCACCGTGGCTCTCGTCACCAAGTATCCGGACCTCGCCGGCATCTATGCGCCGACCTGCCCGGGCCTGCCCGCCGTTGCGCGTGCGCTTGAGTCGCTCGGCAAGGGTGAAGGCCAGATCAAGCTCGCCGGCATGTGCGTCCCCAGCATCACCGCCGACTACATGCTGCGCGACACGATCCAGGTCTTCTACCTCTGGGATCCGGTCAAGCTCGGCTACATCACCTACTATGCCGCCAAGCTGATGGCCGCCGGCGAGCTCAAGGGTGAGGTGGGCGAGTCGTTCACCATTCCGGAAGGCCGCAAGTGGCCCGGCACCTACGAGATCATCGCCGATCTCGGCGGTCAGATCGTCACCGGCGGTCCGCTCGAGTACACGGAAGAGAACTACAAGGATCACGCCTACTAAAAGGCGCGCCTTTCGTGTGGGGCGCGAGGGTGGTCTGCCCTCGCGTCCCGCGATTGACTATTCTCCCGAGCGACACAGCCAAGACCCGGAAGCTGCAATGGCAGATGGTCCGCCGGCGATTGAACTTCGCGGCATAGGAAAGCGGTTTGGGTCCGTCGAGGTTCTGAGCAACGTCG
Source organism: uncultured Bauldia sp. (assembly GCA_964641825.1). Taxonomy (GTDB): domain Bacteria; phylum Pseudomonadota; class Alphaproteobacteria; order Rhizobiales; family Kaistiaceae; genus DASZQY01. Next base: position 4,703 of record CAZXKZ010000015.1, on the reverse strand, counting down.
ACCTGACGCTTCGGGCCGGCGAGGTTCACGCGCTCGCCGGCGAGAACGGCGCCGGCAAGAGCACGCTCGTCAAGATTCTGGCGGGCATCTACCGGCCCGACGCCGGCCAGATTTTCCGCAACGGCGTCGAGACTTCGATCCTCGGACCGACCGACGCGCAGCGGCAGGGCATTGCGGTCGTCCATCAGCATCCCGCCCTGTTCCCCGATCTGTCCGTCGCGGAGAACATCTTCGTCGGCCGCCAGCCCCGTCGCGGCGGCCGCGTCGACTGGGCCGCGATGACCGGCATGGCGCGTCAACTCCTCGACCGGCTGCGGGTCGAGATCGACGTCCGCCTGCCCGTGAAGATGCTGTCCATCGCGGAGCGCCAGTCCGTCGAGATCGCCCGCGCCCTGTCGTTCGACGCGCAGATCCTCGTCCTCGACGAGCCCACCTCGGCGATCTCCGGCCGCGAGCTCGACCGGCTGCACGGCATCATCAATCAGCTCAAGGCGCAGGGCGTCGCGATCCTCTTCATCAGCCATTTCCTCGAAGAGATTCTTGGCTGGTGCGACGAGGTGACGGTGCTGCGGTCCGGCAGGCTCGTTGCGACGCGGCCGACGCAGAGCCTGTCGGCTGAGGAGATCGTCCGCCTGATGATCGGCGCCGAGCCCGAATCTTTCTTCCCGAAGGAGGTCGCCGAGATCGGCGAGGCGGTCCTGTCCGTCCGCGGCCTGTCGGGCGCGGTGATCGTGGAGGACGTGAACTTCGATCTGCGGGCCGGAGAGATACTAGGCTTCTTCGGCCTCGTCGGCGCCGGGCGGACCGAGGTCGCAGAGATGCTGTTCGGCATCCGCAAGCCCGACAGCGGCGAGATCAGGAAGGGCGGGGCGGTCATCGCGCCGTCTTCTCCCGCCGAAGCCATGCAGCACGGCCTGTCGATGCTGCCGGAGGACCGCCATCAGCAGGGCCTCGTGCTTCAGTTCCCGATCCGCTCCAACCAGACCCTTCCCATTCTCCGGCGCATCTCCCGGATGCTCGGCATCGTCGACACCGCGCGCGAGAAGGAGATCGCCAACGACTTCTTCCGCCGCGTGAAGGTCGTGGCCACCGGCGTCGAGCAGGAGACCGGCACGCTGTCGGGCGGCAACCAGCAGAAGGTGCTGCTCGCCAAGTGGCTCCTGCCCGAGCCGCGCATCCTCATCTTGGATCAGCCGACCCGCGGCATCGATGTCGGCGCCAAGGCCGAGATCCATCGCATCATTTCGCACCTCGCGGCTCAGGGAATTGCGATTATCCTGATCGGCGACGATGCCGAGGAGGTGATGGCCATGGCGGATCGCATGCTCGTGTTTCGCGGCGGCCGCGTCGCCGAGGTCTTCGACCGCGCGGAGTTCGATCGCGAGGCCATCCTGCTGGCTGCCGCGCACGGCGGCAAACCGGCAAGGGCCGCACAAATGGTATCGGCATGACCGTGAGCACCGTCGCCGATCCCGCTTCGCGCAACTTCGCCGGTGCCCTGGGCAGGCTGTTCCGCATTCGCGAGGTGGTGCTCGTCTTCGCGCTGTTCGTGATCTGCCTCGGCATCACGCTGCGCGAGCCGCGTTTCCTCCAGTACGCCAATCTCGAGCAGGTCGCCCTGTCGGCGACGCTGGTCTGCATTGTCACCGTCGGCCAGGCACTGGTCATCATCGCGCGCCAGATTGACCTGTCGGTGGGCGCCATCGTCGCGATGAGTGCTTTCGTGGCGTCCGAGTGGCTCGAAGCCAACCCCGCGGGCTCCATCGCCATCGTCTTCGTCATCGGCATGGCCGTCGGTCTTGCCATGGGCGCGGGCAACGCGCTGCTCGTAGCGGTCTTTCGCATCCCGGCGATCGTCGCCACGCTCGGCACGCTCGCGATCTACCGCGGGCTCGTGCTGGTCTACGCCGGTGGGCGACAGATCTCGGCGACGTCGCTTCCACAGGCCTATGAGGCCGTCGCGCGCACGAACGTGTTCGGCGTCCCCATCCTGGTCTGGCTGGCACTCGCCATCACCATCGGGATCGGCCTTGCCGCCACCTATACCCGCGCCGGCCGCAACCTCTACGCCCTCGGCAGCAACCCCGACGGCGCCCGCTCGCTCGGCATCAGCGAAGCCCGCGGCGTCGCCGGCGTTTTCCTGCTGTCCGGTCTTCTCTGCGGGCTCGTCGGCGTTCTCTGGGGTGCGCGCTTTGGAACCGTCGATGCGGTCATCGCGCCGCAGATGCATCTTCAGTCGATCTCCGCCGCCGTGGTCGGCGGCATCAGCATCTTCGGCGGCAGCGGCACCGTCTATGGCGCGGCCATCGGCGCGGTCATCTTCGCGGTGCTGCAGAACGGCGTGCTGCTCCTCGGCATCAGCCAGTTCTGGGTGCAAGCGGTCATCGGGGCCGCCATCCTGGCCACCGTCTATTTCTACAGCGCCATGGCCCGCCGCGCCGACCGCATCCAGCAGGAATCGCGCCGTCGCCAGCCCGGCCTCGGCCTGAAGGCTCCCGCCAAGGAGCTCGGCGCATGAAGCGGCTGGCGCGCTGGGAAGTCTTCCTGCTGGTGGTCCTCGTCGCCACGTTCTTCGTCGGCGCCGAGGTCTCGCGCTGGTTCCTGACCGTCTCCAACATCACCATCGCCTTGCAGGCGGTGGCTCCGGTCGCGCTGCTCGCCCTGCCGATGACGCTCATCATCATCACCGGCGAGATCGACATCTCCGTCGGCTCCATGGTCGGTCTTTGCGCCGCGACGATCGCCGTGCTTATGGAGCTCGGCGCGCCCATCGAACTGGCGATGGCCGGCGCCGTCATCGTCGGTTTCGCGGCAGGCACCTTCAACGGCGTCGTCGTGGCCTACGGCATGCTGCCGTCGCTGGTCGTCACCATCGGCACGCTCGCCCTCTATCGCGGTATCGCGCAGATCATCCTCGAGCAGCGCGGCATCAGCAGCTTTCCGGGCTGGTACCAGGCAATCGGCTTCGGCACGATCCCCGGCACGCCGGTCCCGTGGAGCTCCGTCATCTTCCTCGTCTGCTTCGCGGGCTTTGCGGTCTACCTCCACTGGACGCGCTGGGGCCGTGCGCTCTACGCCATCGGCAACAATCGCGAAGCCGCCCGCTACTCGGCGATCAACGTCAAGCGCGCGCTCACTGGCTGCTTCATGGCGTCGGGCACAATGGCCGCGCTCGCGGCAATCGTGCTCACCGCCTATCTTGCCAGCGCGCGCTCCGACACCGGCACCGGCCTCGAGCTGTCGGTCATCACGGCAGTGGTGCTCGGCGGCGTGAACATCTTCGGCGGCAGCGGCACCATGCCGGGCGTGCTCCTCGCTCTGCTGGTGCTCGCGTTCGCGCAGAACACGCTGGGCCTTGCCGGCATTACACCGGAGCAGCAGCAGATCGCCACCGGCGCCATCCTCGTCATCACGCTGGTGATCTTCAGCAGCGCCGATTTCTACAAGCGGATCAAGGAAGCGGCATCGCGCTTCCGCGCACCGAGCGCGGCGTGAGGCTGAGAAAACGCATCACGGTGGAGAACGCAGGTCGCGTGTAAAGGGAGAGTTCGGAATGCTTCTTGGCTTCAATATGCTTCTCTGGTCGCCTCACGTCACCGACGAGCATTTCCCCCTGTTCGCGAAGATCAAGGCGGCCGGCTACGACGGGGTCGAGCTGCCGATCTTCGAAGGCACGCCTGAGGTCTACGAGCGTGTCGGGCGGGAGGCCGCCAACAACGGCCTGAGGGTGACGGGCGTCGCCGTCATCCCCGACGAGGCGCACGATTGCACGAGCTCCGACGCCAAGGTGCGCGAGCGCGGCCTCGAGCATGTCAAGTGGGCGATCGATTGCCTCGCCGCCGCCAAAGGCGAGGTACTCTGCGGTCCCTTCTACCAGCCGCTCGGCATCTTCACCGGCAACCCGCCCACCAGGGATGAGCTCGCCGGCATCGTCGAGGTCCACAAGAAGGCGGCGAAGCACGCCGCCAAGTCTGGCATCAAGCTGTCGGTCGAGCCGCTGAACCGCTTCGAGTGCTACGCGCTCAACACCTCTGCCCAGAGCGCCGACATCGTCCGCCAGGTCGACGAGCCCAACTACGGGTTCCTCTACGATACCTTCCACGCCAACATCGAAGAGAAGGATCCGGTCGGCGTCATTGCGCCCAACCTCGCCGAGATCAACCACGTCCATCTGTCGGAGAACGATCGCGGCACACCCGGCAAGGGGCATGTGCCGTGGGACGCGACCCTCAAGGCCATCAAAAAGGGCGGCTACGACGGCTGGTACGTGATCGAAGCGTTCGGTCGCTCGCTGCCCGCCGTGGCGGCGGCCACGCGCGTCTGGCGCGATTTCTTCCCCAGCACTGACGAGGTCTATCAGTTCGGCCACGATTTCCTGCGTGACCGCTGGTCGAAGGCATAAGAGTTCCGAAACGGGAGTTGATGATGAAGACGATCAAGGGTCCGGCAATCTTCCTCGCGCAGTTCGTGGGTGACGAGGGGCCATACAACACGTTCGAATCGATTTGCGGGTGGGCTGCGTCGCTCGGCTACAAGGGTGTGCAGATCGCCGCGTGGGACTCGCGCCTGATCGACTTGAAGAAAGCCGCCGAGAGCAAGACCTACTGCGACGAGCTCAAGGGCGCCGCCGCCAAGCATGGCGTCGAGATCACTGAGCTTGCCACCCACCTTCAGGGCCAGCTCGTTGCCGTCAATCCGGCGTT
>CAZXKZ010000014.1:13463-25140 GCA_964641825.1 uncultured Bauldia sp. | reverse complement strand
TGCCCAGCGCGACCCGCTGAACGAGTACAAGACCGAGTCCTTCGAGCTATTCCAGGGCATGCTGGCCCGCCTCCGCGAGGCCGTGACGGCGCAGATCATGCGTATCGAGATCGTCCAGCGCGCCCCGCCGACCGCTCCGGAAGAGGACATGGGCCGCCTCGAAGCGACCCACCTCGACCCGACGACCGGCGAGAACGAGATGGACGAACCTCCGGCTGGCGCGCGTCCCGCCAATCAGCCGGTCCGCAACGGCCGCTTTGCCGCCACCTCGACCGCAGCAGCGGCCGGTACGGCGCAGATCGACCCGCAGAATCCGGCGACCTGGGGCAAGGTGCAGCGGAACGCCCCCTGCCCCTGCGGTTCGGGCAAGAAGTACAAGCACTGCCACGGACGGTTGGCTTAGGCGAAGGCGTCCAGCGCTAAGGGCAGGAACGGAGCGGGTGCAGGCTCTAGCCTGACGGAGCCGCGACGTCTTCCTCGCCGGGCCACAGGAACTTCTTCTTCACGAAAGTCCCCACGTCGGGTTTCGGCGGTTCGGCCACGTAGGCAGGCGCCGGTGCGGGCGCAGGCGTAGCCGCGACCGTGGCTGCTGGAACCGGCTTCGGCGCGGGGGCCGCCGCCGGGACTGGAGCAGGCGCAGGGGCAGCAGCCGCTACGGGAGCATCCCCCGGCCGCAGCTTGGGCGTCGGCACGGACGCGGGCGCCGACGCAATCGTCTGAGCCGCCGGCACGGACACGGGCGCCACCGAGGCGACCGGCGCGGTATCGAGGTTCGGCGGCGGATCGTCGTTGCCGCCCATCCCCACCCGGTCGAGGATGCGCGACATCAGCGAGGGCTGCGCGGCGCGCTCGGCGGCCCGCTGCTCCTTCTCAGCCTGTGCGATGGCCGCCGCCTGCGCCGCCTGGGCCTCATCTGCCGCCTTGGCGTCGAGGCCGGCGATCATGGTCAGCAGCGCGGCATCGTCCGCGGCCTGCTTCTGCTGGAGGGCCGCCGTCAATGTCTCCGGCACCGAATAGGCCGGACAGGCGGCCGCAGCGCTAAAATTCGCGCCGCCGGCATCGGCGTTGAACACGTAGCGCCGGTCGCAGACGTCGACCTTCGGCGGCTTCAGCGTCAGCTCGAAATGGTCCGAGCCAACTTTCAGCATCTTCCAGAATTCCATGTTGGGATCGTCGCGGTGGCGCGCCAGATTCGCCGGCGTCATGCGGAAGGGCAGCGCCTGGATCTGGAAGTTGGTCTGTCCGCCGCGGAAGGAATCCCGGGCGAGCGCGAACAGCTCGCCGGCATCCTCGTCGGTCATCGAATAGCAGCCGGCCGACGAGCACGCGCCGTGCACCATGAGATGCGAGCCGGTGCGCCCGTGCGAGCGGTCGAAGGCGTTCGGGTAGCCGATGTTGAACGACAGGTAGTAGCTCGACTTCGGATTCATCTGCGCGGGCGTGACCGTGTAGAAGCCCTCCGGCGCCTGCCGATCGCCTTCCTTGATCTTCGGTCCGAGCACCCCCGACCACTTGCAGATGTTGTAGGTCTTGAGCAGCGCGAACTGGCCGTTCCGCTTCTGCTTCCACACCTCCAGCTCGGAGCTCTCCTTGAAGATGCGGATGAAGATCTGCGACGTCTCTTTCATGTCGAGACGCTGCATCTGCTGCACGAGCGCAGCAGGGACCGGCTTGGCTGCCTTGGGGATTTCGGAGCCTGAGCAGGCGGCGAGGCCCGCCAGCGCCAGCGCGAAGACGGCTGCGCGGCTGATCGACAGTCCCCGGAACGGTCGAAAGGCCATTCGCGTCCCTTTTGCTCCCCGTCAGCCCGCCCGAGCGTCCCCGGCCTTAGACCGGGAATCCCTAAAACGTCAACCTTGACGAGGCGTTAACCGGTTCCCCCGCCCCGTCCTCTCGGACACGGGGACTTTCGCCCGAAGATGTGGCGGAGGCAAGACGAGGCGGCGCTAAAGCGACCGGCCCATGGCGAGGTATTTCTCCCGCCTTTGCCGCCTGATTTCCTCGGGCGGCAGGTTATCCATCGAGGCCAGCGAATCGGCGATGGCGTCGCCGGTGGCGGCGATGGCCACCGCCGGCTCCCGGTGGGCGCCGCCGACCGGCTCCGGAATGATTTTGTCGATCACGCCGAACTTCGCGAGGTCGTCGGCGGTGATCTTCATCATCGTCGCCGCGTCCTGGGCCCGGGAGGAATCGTGCCAGAGGATCGAGGCGGCCCCTTCCGGGGATATGACGGTGTAGATCGAGTGCTCCAGCATCATCACCTTGTTGGCGGTGGCGATGGCGAGCGCGCCGCCCGAGCCACCCTCCCCGATGATGACGGCAACGCTCGGCGTACCGAGCTTCAGGCAGGCTTCGGTCGACCGGGCGATCGCCTCGGCCTGGCCGCGCGCCTCCGCGTCGACGCCCGGATAGGCGCCCGCCGTGTCGACCAGCGACACCACCGGCAGGCCGAAGTTGTCGGCAAGCTCCATGATCCGGATGGCCTTGCGGTAGCCCTCCGGCCGCGCCATGCCGAAATTGTGCTTCAGCCGGCTCTCCGTGTCGCTGCCCTTCTCGGTCGCCAGCAGAGCGATGCGGCGGCCGCGGAAGAAGCCGAGCCCGGCCACGATGGCGGCATCCTCACCGAAGGAACGGTCACCGGCGAGCGGCGTGAAATCCTGCACCAGTTCTTTGATGTAGTCGCCGGCATGCGGGCGGTCGGGATGGCGCGCAACCTGGGTCTTCTGCCACGGCGTCAGCCTGGCATAGATCTCGGCAAGCGCCTGCGCGGCCTTCCCTTCGAGCTTCGAGATTTCCTCGCCGATACCGACCGCATCGCCTTCGTTGCCGAGGGAGCGGAGTTCCTGGACCTTGCCCTGGAGGTCCGCGACCGGCTTTTCAAAGTCGAGATAGCTGCGCATCGAGGCCCAAGGGTGCCGAAAGCGGGCGGAAACTGACCTTGCGGCCGAGTGGTGTCAAGCCGCGGCGCGGCTTATCCCTTGGCAAGGGGATGGTGCTCGTTGACGACCGCCTTCAGCCGCTCGGTCAGGACGTGCGTGTAGATCTGGGTCGTCGAGATGTCGGCATGGCCGAGAAGCTGCTGCACGACGCGCAAGTCGGCTCCGTTCTGCAAGAGGTGGCTGGCGAAGGCATGCCTCAGCACGTGCGGTGAAACCTTTGCCGTCGGTATGCCGGCGCGTGCCGCCAGCGCCTTGAGGTCGCGGGCGAAGGCCTGCCGTGTGATGTGTCCGCTTTCGCCGATCGAGGGAAACAACCAGCGCTCCTCGCGGATGCCGGCCGCCGCGTTGGCGGCGGCGTAGGCAAGCGCGGCGGCGTTGGCCTTGTCGGTCAAGGGTACGATCCGCTCGTGACCGCCCTTCCCGCGGATCGTCAGGAACATCGGCTTCCCGCGTGCTGCCGAAGCGGGGAGCGACACCAGCTCCGATACGCGCAGCCCGGTGGCGTAGAGCATCTCGATCAGCGCGTGCATCCGAAGCGCGCGCAGACGCCCGGGTTCGGTGAGGTCGATGCGCCGCGCCTCGGACGCCGCCGTTTCGATCAGCCGGTCCACGTCGTCGACGGTGAGCACTTTCGGCAGGCTTCGGCCCTTGCGCGGCCCGTCGATGATCCCGGTAGGATCATCCGCGCGCGTCTGCTCGGAGACGAAGAAGCGATGGAGTTGCCGGATGGCGGAAAGCCGCCGCGCGGCGGAGGCCGCTGCAAACCCGCGGTCGTCGAGATCGGACAGGTAGTCGCGGATCGCATCGGCGGAAGACGTGATGAAGCCGAGCTTCCGCCGCGCCAGGAACTGGCTGTAGTCCTCGAGGTCGCGGCGATAGGACGCCAGCGTGTTGGGCGAGGCACCGCGCTCGGCGCTCATCATCTCCAGAAACGCCTCGACGTGGTAGCCGTCGGCCAGTCCTTCGCGGATCATTGCTCGGGCGGGGGTGTGAGCTTGTTCGGGGGGATGCGAATCGTCATCTCGCGCGTATTCGGCTCCACCATGTAGGCAAGGTAGACCACGGCCGCCGCTCCGAGCGCGGCCAGCACCACCACAACCGTCAGGAATCGGACCAGAGTTGGCATCTTGCCGCAATGATAGACCGGCGTGTTGAAGGGGCGGTTACCATTTTCACCGATCACGGGAGCGAGGTGAAGCCGCAATCGGGCGGCTGTTTGCCTTGACACGCGAGGCTGAAACACGCTCTTACCTCGCACCAAACCGAAGACGAGAGAGGAATCCGTGGCGAAGAACAGGCGCGAGGGCTACGAACCGCTGGAAACGCGGGTCGCGCGCCTGCTTGCCGGCCGCACCATCGTCATGGTCGGCATGATGGGCGCCGGGAAATCGTCGATCGGCCGCAGGCTTGCCATGCGGCTCGGCATGCAGTTCGCCGACGCCGACACGGAAATCGAACAGGCCGCCAACGCCACCATCCCGGAAATCTTCGAACTCCACGGCGAGGCCTATTTCCGCGATGGCGAGCGCCGCGTGATCCAGCGGCTGCTCGAAGGCCCCCCGAAGGTGCTCGCCACCGGCGGCGGTGCATTCATCCAGCCGGAGACCCGCGCTGCCATCCGCGCCAAGGCCATCTCGATCTGGCTGAAGGCCGACCGTGAGCTGCTGCTGTCGCGCGTCAGGCGGCGCAGCAACCGGCCACTTCTCAAGAACGGCGATCCCGGCGAGACGATCGACCGGCTGATCGCCGAGCGCTACCCGGTCTACGCCGAAGCGGACATCCACATCCAGTCACGCGACGTGGCCCACGATACCGTCATCGACGACATACTCGTGGCGCTCGCTGACAGCCTCGGAACTGAGGCTGTGGAAGAGGCCTGAGCCCGATGGCTGAAGCCGGCGTCCTTCCACGCGCGCCGACGATCGTTCCCGTCGACCTCGGACCACGGTCGTACCAGATCGTCATCGGTCGCGGCCTGCTGGAGCGGGCTGGCGCGGAAATAGCCGAACGCTTCCCGGGTGTCCGCGTCGCCATCGTGACCGACGAAACCGTCGCCGGCCTTCACCTTCCCGCGCTCCGCAAGAGCCTTTCCGATGCCGGCGTCGAAGTCGCGACCGCCATTGTCGTACCGGTCGGCGAGGAATCGAAAAGCTTCCATCGCCTGGCGACGGTAGTCGACGGGATCCTTGCGGCGCGGCTGGAGCGGCAGGACATCGTGGTGGCGCTCGGTGGCGGCGTGGTCGGCGACCTTGCCGGTTTCGCGTCGGCAATCGTGCGCCGCGGCATGCGCGTCGTCCAGATTCCGACGACGCTGCTCGCGCAGGTTGATTCCTCGGTCGGCGGGAAGACGGGCATCAACACGGAGCGCGGCAAGAATCTCGTCGGCGCTTTCCACCAGCCGTCGCTCGTTCTCGCCGATGCAAGCGTGCTCGACACCCTGCCGCCGCGCATCTTCAACGCCGGCTACGCCGAGGTCGCCAAGATCGGACTGATCAGCGACCCGGCATTCTTCACCTGGCTGGAATCGAACTGGCGTGCCATGTCCGCAGGCTGGCCGGAACGCGAGACCGCGATCGCCATTGCCGTTCGCGCCAAGGCAGCGACCGTCATTGCGGACGAGCGCGACGAAGGGGTGCGCGCCCTGCTCAATCTTGGCCACACCTTCGCCCACGCGCTGGAAGCGGCGACCGGATACGCCGACCGCCTGCTTCACGGCGAGGCGGTGGCGATCGGCATGGTTCTGGCGTTCGACTTTTCCGCCCGCCGCGGCCTCTCGCCGCCCGGCGATACCGCGCGTGTCGCGGGACACCTCAAGGAAGTCGGGCTGCCGACGGCGATTACGGAGATTCGCGGTCCGCGGCTCACTGCCGAGACGCTCATAGAGCACATCGCGCAGGACAAGAAGGTCGCGCGCGGCAAGCTGACGTTCATCCTCACCCGCGGCATCGGCAAGGCGTTTGTCGCCAACGACATTCCCCGCGTCGAGGTCGTGGAATACCTGGCGGAGAAAGTCGCCACGTGAACGGGACTCTCTGGAGCGTCCTGCTTGCCGTCCTGCTGCTGGCGGCCAACGGATTCTTCGTCGCTGCCGAATTTGCGCTGGTGAAGTCGAAGGGATTCAGGATCGACGCGCTCGCCGAACAGGGCCGCTGGGGCGCCAGCCTGACCCAGCACATCCTCAGACACATCGAGGCTTACCTCGCGTGCTGCCAGCTCGGCATCACGATGGCCTCCCTTGGTCTTGGCTGGGTTGGCGAGCCCACTGTCGCCGCGATCCTGACGCCTGTCCTTATCCCCCTTGGCATGCCCGAGTCGGCGCTCCACCTGACCGCGTTCGTGGTCGGCTTCCTGGTCTTCTCGTCCCTCCACATCGTCGTGGGCGAGCAGGTGCCCAAGACGCTGGCGATCCGCGAGCCGGAGCCGGTCTCGCTCTGGATCGCCTATCCCCTGCACGTCGCGTTCGTGATCTTCTATCCGCTGAACTGGGCGCTCAACGGCGCTTCGCGCGCGATCCTGCGCCTGCTCGGCGTGCGCGAGGGCACCCATCAGGACATCCTCACCCACGACGAGATCGAAGGGCTGGTCGACGTCTCCGCCGAGCACGGCAAGGTCGAGGAGAAGCAGGCCGAGTTCATCCACAACCTCTTCCGCTTCGGCGAGCTGGAGGTGGCCGACATCATGGTCCATCGGACCAACATGCACTCGGTCAACGCTGCCGACCCGGTCGACCGGATCGTCGACGAGATTCTCGCCAACCCCTACACCCGCGTGCCCCTGTGGCAGGGACAGCCGGAGAACATCATCGGCATTGTCCACGTCAAGGACCTGCTCCGTGCGCTGAAGGCGGTCGACAACGATGCGACGCGCATCAACATCGCGCGGGTCGCCAAGAAGCCGTGGTTCGTGCCGGACAGCACGACCCTTCCCGACCAGTTGAACGCGTTCCTCAAGCGAAAGGCGCATATCGCTCTCGTCGTCGACGAGTACGGCGAGGTGCAGGGCCTCGTCACGCTCGAGGACATTCTGGAGGAAATCGTCGGCGACATCACCGACGAACACGACCTCACCGTCGAGGGCGTCCGCCGCCAGCCCGACGGCTCCGTCAACGTCGACGGTTCGGTGCCCATCCGTGACCTCAACCGCGTGATGGACTGGAGCCTTCCCGACGAGGAGGCGACCACCATCGCCGGACTGGTCATCCACGAGGCGCGCACGATCCCCGAGCCCGGCCAGGCATTCACCTTCCACGGTTTCCGCTTCCAGGTGCTGCGCCGTGTCCGCAATCGCATCACCGCGCTGCGCATCACGCCCCTGAACCTGAACCGCGCGGCGGCGGCGTCCTCGGCCGCTCCTGCCACACCCTTGCCGCCGCGCTAGCCAAAATCAGCCGCAGTCGTGCGCTTTTGTCGGCATCCTACCTCAAAGGGCGACCCGCCATGCATTTCGACGTCGTGATTGTGGGCGCTAGCTTTGCCGGCCTCGCCGCCGCGAAGACCGCTGCCTCCCGCGGACTGAACGTTCTGGTCATCGAGGCCAAGCGGGAGCCCGGCGCCCGCGTCCACACCTCCGGCATACTCGTCCGCGAGGCGATCGAGGAAATCGACATCCCGCACCGCCTGACGCGGCGCGTGCCGGGCGTCCGGCTCTACGCGCCGAACCTGACATCGGCGGACCTCTTCTCGCCGGGGAATGCCTTCTTCACCACCGCAACCGCCGACCTCCTGCGCTGGATGGCGGCGGAAGCCCGCGCCGCCGGGGCGGCGATCCTGTGCGCCACGCGCTTCGCCGGCGCCACACGCGAAGGCGCATACATCCGGCTGGACGGGATAGACATCACGGCGCGCTATCTCGTCGGCGCCGACGGCGCGCGCTCCCGCGTCGCCGAGGCCTTCGGCCTCTCGACCAACCGTCGGTTCCTCACCGGCCTCGAGGTGGAGCTCGAACCGGACGATACGATCGACCCACGCTTCCTTCACTGTTTTGCCGATTCGTCCATGGCGCCGGGCTATATCGGCTGGGCAGCGCCGGGGCCGGACATCATTCAGCTCGGCCTGGCAGTCGGCCACGGCCGCCGACCGGACCTTGCCGGTTTCATGGCGAAGACGGAGGCCACGTTCGGCTGGAGCCGCCTCAAGATCGTCGGCCGACGGAGCGGGCTCATCCCGTGCGGCGGGCCGCTGCCGCGCATCGCGGCACCCGGCGTGCTGCTCATTGGCGACGCGGCGGGCTGGGTGTCGCCCATGACCGGCGGCGGCATCCGCCTCGCCTTCAAGTTCGGACGCCGCGCCGCCGCGCTGGTCGCCGATCATCTCATGAACGGCGGCCCCGCCCCTCACCATGCGCTCGCCCGCGAGGTGCCCGCCTTCCGCGCAAAACGCCTGATGCGCGCCGCACTCGATCTTGCGCCACCGAACGCCCTCATCAACGCCGGGCTTGGCCTTGCGCCGATGCGCCGCGTCGCGGAGCATCTCTACTTCCACCGCCGCAACGACGAGGGTATCGATCGCGCCGCGTTCCTGAAATGGATGGAGGGCGAAGGTGCGCCGCGCCGCAGGGGCGACACGGTCGCCGGGACCTAGACGCCTTCCGGCGCCTTCGCCTCGATTGCCAGTGCGTGCACGCCGCCTTCGATCTCGGCCGCAAGCGCGTCATAGACCATGCGGTGGGCCGCCACCCGGCTCTTGCCGCGGAAGGCCTCCGCGGCGATCGTCACCCGGAAATGGCTCTCACCTTCGGGCCTGTGCCCGGCATGACCCTTGTGGAGGTGGGACTCGTCCACCACCTTTAGGGACACCGGGCGAAAGGTCCCGGTTAACGTTTCCCTGATCCTGTCGGCCACTGTCATCGGGCTGTGTGCCTCATCAGTAATGCTCCGCGCTTGTCGGAGGCGCGGCGGCTGGACCATAATCCTTCGATGAACCTGAACTCCAAATATTTCGACCGCATCCGGATCGCCACAGATGGCCCCGCGGTCGATACCCCGGAGACGGCACCCTGCGAATGGCAGGGCTGCACGCACGCGGGCGGCTACCGTGCCCCCAAGGGCCGTGGCCGCGAGGGGCAATATTACAACCTCTGCCTCGACCACGTGCGGGAATACAACAAATCTTACAACTACTTCGCCGGGATGGGCGATGACGACATCATCGCCTACCAACGCTCTGCCGCCACGGGGCACCGCCCGACCTGGACCATGGGCGTCAACCGCGAGGAATTCGACCGGACCGCGGACCCCAACAGCGCCTGGTCGGCAGCCTTCTCGGACCCCTTCGGCATCTTCGGAGGCGGCCGGACGGACCGGCGCACCGCCGAGCCGGCGCGGCGACAGCTTCGCAACGCCGAGCGGCGCTCCTTCGCGGTTCTCGACCTCGAGGGCGACGAGGAAGGCACCGAGATCAAGGCACGCTACAAGGCGCTGGTGAAACAGCACCACCCCGATGCCAATGGCGGCGACCGATCGTCCGAGGATCGCCTGCGTCAGATCATCCAGGCTTACCACTATCTGAAAGCGGCCGGTTTCTGCTAAGACGGCCGCACTTGAGCCGCAGCAAGCTGCGGAAATCCGAGAAAAATCCCGAAACTGGCGTCCCGAGCGACGAAATTTCTATGACCGAAGCAGCAGAACTCGCCTCCTCCCTGCCCGATATGAAGATCTCGGTCCGCCAGGTCTTTGGTATCGACTCCAACATGGAGGTGCCGGCCTATTCGGAGCCGGACGAGCATGTTCCGGATGTCGACCCCGACTACCTTTTCGACCGCGAGACCACCCTCGCGATCCTCGCCGGCTTCGCCCGCAATCGCCGCGTTCTGGTCACCGGCTATCACGGCACCGGAAAATCGACCCACATCGAACAGGTGGCGGCACGGCTCAACTGGCCGCTCGTCCGCGTCAACCTCGACAGCCACATCTCGCGTATCGACCTGGTCGGCAAGGACGCCATCGTGATCAAGGACGGCATGCAGGTCACCGAGTTCCGGGACGGCATGCTGCCGTGGGCGCTCCAGCACAATATCGCGCTCTGTTTCGACGAGTACGACGCCGGCCGGCCGGACGTCATGTTCGTGATCCAGCGCGTGCTCGAAGTCTCCGGCCGCCTGACCCTTCTCGACCAGAACAAGGTCATCCGCCCACATCCCGCCTTCCGACTGTTCGCGACCGCGAACACGATCGGCCTCGGCGACACGTCGGGCCTCTATCACGGTACCCAGCAGATCAACCAGGGCCAGATGGACCGCTGGTCGATCGTGACCACGCTCAACTACCTGCCGCACGACAACGAGGTGAACATCGTCGCAGCGAAGGTGCCGTCTTTCCGCGACGAGAAGGGACGCGCGATCATTGCCAAGATGGTGCGCGTCGCCGACATGACACGGAACGCCTTCATCAACGGCGACCTGTCCACCGTGATGAGCCCACGGACGGTCATCACCTGGGCGGAGAATGCGGACATCTTCGGTGATGTCGGGTTCGCCTTTCGCGTCACCTTCGTCAACAAGTGCGACGGGCTCGAGCGGACGCTGGTGGCCGAGTTCTACCAGCGCTGCTTCAACGCCGAGCTGCCGGAATCGGCAGCGAACGTGGTGATGAGCTAAGGGTCTTCTGCCGGAACGTCGATGTCGAGCAACGCCAAGGTCGCCGCACCACCGCGCGAATCCCCGACCGAACCGTTCAAGCGCGCGGTGACCGGCTGCATGCGCGCCATCGCCGGCAAGCCCGACCTCGAAGTGAGCTTCGCCGCCGACCGTCCCCAACTGTCGGGGAACAAGGCGCGTCTCCCCGAGCCTCCCCGCAAGATGACCGTGAACGACGTCGCCGTCACCCGCGGCCTCGGCGACTCGCTTGCACTCCGCCTCGCCTGCCACGATGCCGCCGTGCATCGCCGCGCCGCGCCTGCCGGCAAGAATGCGCGCGCGGTCTTCGACGCAGTCGAGCAGGCGCGGGTGGAGGCTCTGGGCGCACAGCGGATGTCCGGCGTTGCCAACAACCTCGCCGCGATGCTCGAGGACAAGTATCACCGCGGCAACTATCACGAGATAACGGACCGCGCTGACGCGCCGCTGGAGGACGCGGTGGCGCTGCTCGTGCGCGAGCGCCTGACCGGCAAGACCGCGCCTGAGTCCGGCAGGAAGCTGGTCGAGCTTTGGCGCCCGTGGATCGAGGAGCGCGCCGACAAGGACCTCGACCGCCTCACCGACTCGATCAACGACCAGTCGCGCTTCGCCGACACGGTCCGCGAGCTTCTGACGGCGCTCGAAATGGGCGACGAATCCGGCAGCGAGAGCGGTGACGACAGCGAGGAGGGCCAGGAGGATTCGGAGGCGGACGACGCCGACGGCGCTTCGGATTCCGCCGAAGGCGCCGAGGCTGCAAGCGCCGACGAGGTGGAGGCCTCGGCTGAGGAATCCGATGCCGGCGAGGGCGAGGCCAGCGAAGCCGACGCCGAGGAAATGATGGACGACTCCGAGCTCGCCGACGCCCGCGAAACCGGCGAGGCACGGCGCCCCGAGGCGCCGTGGTCGAATCTCCCGCCGATCGCGGACTACCACGCGTTCACCCAGAAGTTCGACGAGACGGTGAAGGCGGAGGAACTCTGCGACATGGCGGAGCTCGATCGCCTGCGCTCCTATCTCGACAAGCAGCTCGCCCCGCTGCAGGGCGCGGTCGGGCGCCTCGCCAACCGCCTGCAGCGCCGCCTGATGGCGCAGCAGAGCCGCGCCTGGGACTTCGACCTCGAGGA
>CAZXKZ010000014.1:0-13453 GCA_964641825.1 uncultured Bauldia sp. | reverse complement strand
GACGTGGCGCGCCTGTCGCGCGTCGTCATCGACCCGATGCACCCGCTTTCCTTCAAGGCCGAGCGCGAGACCGAGTTCCGCGATACGGTCGTGACGCTGCTTCTCGACAACTCGGGCTCCATGCGCGGACGGCCGATAACCGTCGCTGCCACGTGCGCCGACATCCTCGCCCGCACACTGGAGCGCTGCGGTGTCAAGGTCGAGATTCTCGGCTTCACGACACGCGCGTGGAAGGGTGGGCAATCGCGTGAAGCCTGGCTTCAGGCGGGCAAGCCCGCCAATCCGGGTCGCCTCAATGATCTCCGCCATATTATCTACAAGGCCGCCGACGCTCCCTGGCGGCGCTCGCGCCGGAACCTCGGGCTGATGATGCGCGAGGGCCTGCTGAAGGAGAACATCGACGGAGAGGCGCTCGCCTGGGCGCACTCCCGCCTGATCGGCCGCACCGAGCAACGCAAGATCCTGATGATGATCTCGGACGGCGCGCCGGTCGACGATTCGACCCTGTCGGTCAATCCCGGCAACTATCTCGAACGCCACCTGCGGCACGTCATCGAGGAGATCGAGACACGCTCGCCGGTGGAACTGATCGCCATCGGCATCGGCCATGACGTGACGCGCTACTACCGCCGCGCGGTGACGATTGTCGATGCGGAGGAGCTCGCCGGCGCCATGACCGAGAAGCTCGCCGAGCTGTTCGACGAGCACGCGCCGGCGCCGTCACGGCGAGGCCGCTCGCGGCGGATTCTCCAGTAGCGCGGAAACGGAGAACGGCGCCCGTCAAGGGCGCCGACGCGGTCAGGCCGGATAAAGCAGCTAAGAAGCCTGTGCTTCGAGCTTCTTCGCGACCTGCCGCTTGAGCTTCAACGCGCGATCCGAGAGGTCGGTGTCGCGCGCCTTGAGCAGATACGCGTCAAGACCACCACGGGCCTCCACCGAACGGAGCGCATGGGAGGAAACCCGGAGGCGCACGTTCCGCCCCAAAGCATCGCTGATCAGCGTCACCTGGTTGAGGTTGGGCAGGAAGCGGCGGCGGGTACGATTGTTGGCATGGCTGACGGTGTTGCCGGATTGCACCGCCTTGCCGGAGAGTTCGCAGCGCCGTGACATGGCATTATCCTTGGTCTACCGCCACTTTTCGGCGGTTTCGCCTTCACTGGAAGAGGCGGGGAAATTTGCGCATTGCTATAGATACGCCGGATTTCAACGTCAAGGCGGCTTCGAAGGCCCGCCGCGGCGTGACGCGCAGGCCGGTTTGCCTTAAGTTTCGGCCAACCATCGGACCCGCCGAGAGCGATCGACCTGCAAGCGCAGCAGCATGAACGCCAAACAGGCTTCAACAGACCTCCGGCCGGGTAGGCTTGCAGCGCCCGTCGTGGCGCTCGGCGCGATCATGCTCGTGCTCCTCGCCAGCCTGCCGGCCGCGGCAGCAACCACACTCACCGCGTCGTACACCATCTCGGTGGCGGGGCTGACCGTCGGCCGCGCCGACGTGAAGGCGAAGTTCACCGATGAGAACTACGCAGCCGCGATCAACGGCTCCACCTGGGGCATCAGCCGGTTCGTCTCCGACGCCCGGGCGCTGATGGCAGGATCCGGCCGGATCAGGGGATCGAAGGTGGTCCCGACCACCTACAATCTCGATACCAGCGAAAGCGGATTCGAAACCCAGGTCCGCATGTCGATGAGAGGTGGCGCAGTCGTCGACCTGCTGGCCGAGCCTGGGCTGATCCAGGCCGCCGACCGTGTTCCGCTGACCAACCGGCACAAGTCGAACGTTCTCGACCCGATCAGTTCGTTCTTCGTGGCCTTCGACAACCCCGCTGCTCCAAGCGGCGAGCAGGTCTGCAACCGCACGGTGAACGTCTTCGACGGCTGGCAGCGGTTCGACATTCGCCTGAGCTACAAGGAAACCAAGAGCGTTGCCGCAGGCTTCCGCGGCGACGTCTTCGTCTGCGCAGCACGCTACGTTCCGATCGCCGGACATCGGCCGAGCCGGGAAGCGGTCACCTACATGGCCAACAACACCCGGCTGGAAGTCTGGATGGCGCCGGTCGAGGGAACCAGAGTCATGGTGCCGTATCGCATCCTCATCGGCACGCAGGTCGGCGACCTCGTGATATCGGCGCAGGAATTCCGCCAGTTGGCCGAGGCGCCGACGAGTACGAACTAGGACCAAGGGCTGCCGCATCCACAAGCGATCCACAAGTTATCCACAGGGCTGTCCCCGGTTCTGTTCACAGCTTGTTCGCAAGACATGACGGCCCGAAACAGAAAGCCTCCCCGACAAGATGACCGCCGACCAGATGGCAAACGCAGCACCGGGCAACCGCAACGTGGTTGCTGTGCTCGGGCCAACCAACACGGGCAAGACGCATCTCGCGATCGAGCGGATGCTGGGCCACGCCACGGGGGTCATCGGCCTGCCGCTGCGGCTGCTGGCGCGGGAGGTCTACAATCGCGTAGCTGCCCGCGTCGGCACCGACAGCGTGGCGCTGGTCACCGGCGAGGAAAAGATCATCCCGCCCTCGCCGCGCTACCGGGTCTGCACCGTGGAGGCGCTGCCCGACCACACGGACGCATCGTTTCTTGCGATTGATGAGATTCAGCTAGCCGGCGATCTCGAGCGCGGTCACGTCTTCACCGACCGCATGCTCAACCTGCGCGGGCGTGACGAGACGCTGCTGCTTGGTGCGGCGACGATGCGCGGGATCATCGAGAAGCTGCTCCCCGGCGTGAACGTCGTCACGCGCCCGCGCATGTCGATGCTGACGTACGCGGGGACGAAGAAGATCACCCGTCTGCCGACGCGCTCGGCAGTCGTGGCTTTCTCCTCCGACGAGGTCTACGCCATCGCCGAGCTGATCCGCCGGCAGCGCGGCGGAGCGGCCGTCGTCCTGGGCTCGCTGTCGCCGCGGACCCGCAACGCCCAGGTCGAACTGTTCCAGTCCGGAGAGGTCGATTTCCTGGTGGCGACGGACGCGATCGGCATGGGCCTCAACCTCGATGTCGATCATGTTGCGTTTGCCAACGACCGGAAGTTCGACGGCTATCAGTTCCGCCGGCTGACCGCGGCCGAGCTCGCCCAGATCGCGGGACGTGCCGGACGCCACATGCGCGACGGCACCTTCGGCGTGACCGGTCGCGCCGATCCTTTCGAGGACGCGCTGGTGGAAGCCCTCGAAAGCCACCGGTTCGATGCGGTGAAGACCGTGCAGTGGCGCAACCGCGACCTTGACTACGCCTCGCTCGCCGACCTGCAGGCGAGCCTCGACACGGCGCCCGCACGCGAGGGCCTCACCAAGGCGCCGCCGTCCGAGGATGTCGAGGTGCTGGCGCGCGTCGCGCGGGACGACGCCATCGCCGCGTTAGCCGTCGGCCGCGAGCGCGTCGCCCGGCTCTGGGAGGTCTGCCAGATCCCCGACTACCGCAAGATTGCGCCCACCAATCACGCCGAGCTGGTCGCCACCATCTTCACGTATCTTGCCCGGGACGGCGCCATTCCCGACGACTGGTTCGAGGCGCAGGTTGCCTTCGCGGACCATACCGACGGCGACATCGATACCCTTGCCAATCGCATCGCCCATATCCGGACGTGGACCTTTGCCGCCAACCGCCCGAACTGGCTTCGTGACCCGCTCCATTGGCAGGAACGCACCCGCGCGATAGAGGATCGCCTGTCGGACGCTCTGCACGAGCGGCTGACCGCCCGCTTTGTCGACCGGCGGACGAGTGTCCTGATGCGGCGGCTGAAAGAGAGCGAGATGCTGGAAGCCGAGATCAACGCCACCGGCGACGTGCTGGTCGAAGGCCAGCATGTGGGCAATCTGGACGGCTTCCGCTTCGCCCCCGACCCTATGGCAGATGGCCCCGAGGCCAAAGCGCTGCGCGCGGCGGCCGCCAAGGCTCTCGCCGGCGAGATCGCACGGCGCGCCGACAAGGTGGCGACCGCCGCCAATCCGGATTTCGTGCTGGCCGGCGACGGCACGCTCCGCTGGCAAGGCACCGCGATCGCCAGGCTGGTCGAGTCCGACGACATCCTGCGCCCGCGCCTGATCCTGCTCGCCGACGAGACGTTGAACGGGCCGGCACGCGACCGCGTCCAGGCGCGCATCGATCTCTGGCTCGCCAACCACGCCGAGACGCTTCTGAAGCCGCTCTTCGACCTCCGGAATGCGGACGCGCTACCCGCCCCTGCCCGCGGCATCGCCTTCCGGCTATCGGAGAATCTCGGCGTTGTTGAACGGAGCGAGATCGCCGACGAGGTCAAAGCACTTGACCAGGACGCCCGCGCCGGACTGCGCGCGCTGGGTGTCCGCTTTGGCGCCTACCATATCTTCGTGCCCGCACTTCTGAAGCCTGGACCGAGCGGCGTGCTCGCCATCTTCTGGGCTCTGAAGAACGGCGGCCTCGATATCGCTGGCCTGTCCGATCTTTCCCGCCTTGCCGCATCAGGCCGCACGACAGTGCCGGTCGATCAGGCCGCACCTGCAACGCTCTATCGCGTTGTCGGCTTCAAGGCGGCCGGCACGCGCGCGGTCCGCATCGACATCCTCGAACGCCTCGCCGACATCATCCGTCCGCTGCTGGCCTGGCGCCCGACGACCGAAACGCCCGACCCGCCGGACGGAGCTGTGCACGGCTTCGGCTTCACGGTGACCGTCGGGATGACATCACTCCTCGGCTGCGCCGGAGATGACTTCGCCTCGGTCCTCCGCGCGCTCGGCTACCGCGTCGACCGCAGACCGGCGCCCGAGGTCGCTGCAACATCTGCGGCTCCCGCGCCTGAACCTGAGCCCTCACCGAGCCAGCTCTCGCCTGACACCGATACGACGGTTGCCGACGCGGCGGATTCCGTCACGGCACCGGCCGAGGGGCTTCCGCCGGCTGGGCAAGCCGAGCCCCCAACCGAAGCAGCGGCGGCAGTACCCGATGCGCTGACTGATCCCGCGGATGCATCGGACTCGACTCCGGAGCCGGAAACCTCCTCTGAGGACGCCCCGAAGGCGGAAGTTGCATTCGTCGAAATCTGGCGCCCCGGCAGGCGCGATCGGGATCGCCCACCGAAGCGGCGTGATGGCCCGCGCGAAGGAAGGAACGCACGGCCGCGCCAACCCGCCGGAGCCGAAGCGGCGGGCGACAAGCAGTCGGAGGCACGCGCTCGCAACCCGAACGGCTCCGAGGACCACGCGCGCGACGATCGTGGCGGGCACAAACGGAGACGACGCGACCGCCGTCGTTCCGGTGGAGAGAGACCGGACGGTGCGCAGCAGCGCGACGCTCCGGCGCGGCGAACGCGGTTCGTGGCCGAACCGCCGCGCAAGCCGGCGGAGAAAGTCGCAGATCCCAATTCTCCGTTCGCTGCGCTGGCCGCGCTCAAGGCGCAACTCGAAGCCAAAGAACGGGACGGCTAGAGCCGAAGGCGCTTGCCCGACCAGCGCATCGACAAATGGCTCTGGTATGCGCGCGTCACGAAAACACGGACGCTCGCGCAGAAGCTCGCGGTCTCGGGCCACATCCGCATCAACCGCGAGAAAATCGTGAATGCCGCGCGCCCGGTGAGAATCGGCGATACGCTGACCATTGCGACGGCGGCTGGAATCCGCGTTCTCCGCGTCGTCGCCACCGGTGAACGACGCGGTCCCGCGGCGGAAGCGCGCACCCTCTATGAGGAACTGACGGCACCGCGAAGTGAAGGGGCGTAGAGCGGCTATCGGCGCCGGGATAACTGCAAGGACGGGCGGCACGCAACCGCCTTGCTCACCCACCCGGCGAACGGAGCAACCGGTGCCCACTTCGTGCCGGTTGCGGCAACCGCCATCCTTGCGCCATCAGGACAAACCGGATACCGAACCCCGGTTTTCTGCGGGAATTGACCAGTGACCTACGTCGTCAACGACAACTGTATTCGCTGCAAGTTCATGGACTGCGTGGAAGTCTGCCCCGTCGATTGTTTCTACGAGGGTGAGAACATGCTGGTCATTCATCCTGACGAATGCATCGACTGCGGTGTGTGCGAGCCGGAGTGCCCAGTCGACGCCATCAAGCCGGATACGGAACCTGGGCTGGAGAAGTGGCTGGAACTGAACAAGACCTATGCTTCCCAATGGCCGAATATCACCGCCAAGCGGGACCCGCCCGCGGACGCCAAGGAATTCGACGGCATGGAAGGGAAGTTCGAGAAGTACTTCTCGCCAAATCCCGGCGAAGGCGACTGAGAACAGGCGCAAGACCACCTGTTCCAAGGGAGTTATTTACTTTGGGCCGGTTAACCCATTGAAATTTCCCCGTTTTGTGCTATATTGGTGACACTGCCGGAACAAAACGAGCTTGCTCGTCGCTTTTTGCACTTTTCCTGAGCACGCCTGAATTCTGAGCACCGCCCGGACGAGTTAACGCTTGTCGGGTTGGGTTTCAGGTGCGCCCAAGCGTCGAGTTCGCACGAACGGCAACCGAATGGACTGCGGGTAACAGCTACAGTCCGGCGCAGGGCGGCAACGGAGTTAAACAGAATATGGCAACGGCCAAGAAATCGACGCAGAAATCCGGGTTCAAGACCGGCGAACACATCGTCTACCCGGCGCACGGCGTTGGCCGTATTTCCGGTATCGAGACCCAGGAAGTCGCCGGCCACAAGCTGGATCTGTTCGTCATCTCCTTTGCCAAGGACAAGATGACGCTGCGCGTTCCCGTCATGAAGGCGGCGTCGGTTGGCATGCGCAAGCTGGCCGACCCGGCTACCGTCAAGCGGTCGCTCGAAACCGTGCGCGGCCGCGCGCGCATCAAGCGCACGATGTGGAGCCGCCGGGCGCAGGAGTATGAAGCCAAGATCAATTCCGGCGACCTTATCGCTATCGCTGAAGTCGTCCGCGATCTCTTCCGCTCGGAGAACCAGCCCGAGCAGTCGTACTCCGAGCGCCAGCTCTACGAGGCCGCGCTCGATCGTATGTCGCGCGAGATTTCGTCGGTGAGCAAGATTTCGGAAACCGAAGCGATCCGGCAGATCGAGCAGAACCTCGCCAAAAGCCCCCGCCGCGGAGCACCGCGCGAGGCAGAGGCCAAAGACGCCAAGGCCGCATAATCGACCGGGAGCTTTACCGGATTTTTCCGAAGGCGCCGGCCGGTCCGGCGCCTTCGTTGTTTTGGGCGACAGGGAACGAACCTCTCTCACGGCCGTTCACCTGATTGTGTGCCAGAAAGCCCGGTGGGCGGAGTAGACTTCGCTCGCGTGGGCAATTCCTCGGGCGGCCCTTGAAGCCGCAAGGAGGCAGAAGCCAATGGCCAGTGCATCGGCATCCAACCGTGATTTCGTCAGGGCAGCGATGCGCGCTCCATATCTGGAGCGCGACGAAGAGCATGAACTCGCGCTCCGCTGGCGCGAGGACCGCGATCAGGCAGCGCTTGATCGCCTGACGTCGGCGCACATGCGCCTAGTGGTCGCCATCGCCGCGCGTTTCCGCAATTTCGGATTGCCCATGGGCGATCTCATCCAGGAAGGCCATGTCGGCCTGCTGGAGGCCGCGGCGCGCTTCGAACCCGACCGCGACGTGCGCTTCTCGACGTACGCGACCTGGTGGATCCGCGCCTCGATCCAGGACTACATCCTCAGGAACTGGTCGATCGTGCGCGGCGGCACGTCCTCGTCGCAGAAGTCGCTTTTCTTCAACCTGCGTCGGCTCCGCGCGCGCCTCGCACAAACGTCCGATCAGAGACCACGCCGGATGATCTTCGCCGAGATCGCGGAGGCCCTTGGAGTCTCGGTCAGCGACGTCGAGGTGATGGATTCGCGCCTCTCCGCACCGGACACGTCCCTGAACGCGCCGCTACACGAGACGGACGGAGATACCGCAACGTCGAATCGGCAGGACTTCCTCATCGACGGAGCGGCCCTGCCCGACGAAGCGGTCGGCGACGAGGTCGATCGCGAACGCCGCACCATCTGGCTCCATTCGGCGCTCAACGTGCTGAATGAGCGGGAACTGAGGATCGTCAGCGAGCGGCGCCTCCGCGATGAAGGCGCCACGCTGGAGGAGCTTGGCGAGAGTCTCGGAATCTCGAAGGAACGGGTTCGGCAGATCGAGAACCGCGCGCTCGAAAAGCTGCGCGAGGCGCTTCTGCGCGATCATCCCGACGCCGGAACGTTCGTCTAAGCCGGCCTAGCCGTCCGTCACGATCTTGAAGGTCATTCCCGGCTCGATCCGGCTGCTCGCGTTGAGGCCGTTCAGCGCGCGGAAGAGTTCGCGCGGACGATCGACCCCGCGCATCTGCCGGACGAGCGAGGCTTCGGTGTCTCCCGGGCGCGCCTCGACGAGACGAATGCGGAGCGAGCTCAACGCAGAAATCTCGCGCTCGCTCAGCGTGCGGAAGCTGTCGACGGTCAATTGAGCGGCCTGGCGAAATGCCTCGTTCCGCGCCTCGTTCGCGAAGATGAAGCGATAGGTGGCCGCACCGCCCGCCTGAATAACCGCGATCTGGAAGAACCAGCCCTTCGCCTCCGCCTCGGCGGATGCGGCCTGCAGCCCGTTGACCGAGAAGCTGCGGACACTCGCCTCATTGAGGCCGTTCACCCACCCCGACTTGAGGTACTCCGCGAGGTCCGTGCCCTGAGCTAAACCCACGGCATCGAAGCGCAGGGCCGTGCCATCGACGCCGGTTGCAAGCACTGCGTCCGAGGTGTTGTCGATGACGAAACCCTCCGGGACCGTGAAGCCGATGCCGAGCTTGGGGTGAACGAACGTGCGCTCCCGCACGAAGCCCTGGCTTGGATCGTCGCCGAAGACCATGCCGTCGATCCCGCCGAGATACCGCTCGCGGTCCACGGCACCGACACCCGGCGCACCGAACTGCCGCGCCGCGCGCTCGGCGAAATCCACGCGTTGCGGCGTGCTCGGATGCGAGGAGAGGAAGTCAGGCCGCTTGTCCCGCATCGTGAGCGACGCGCGATAGTCGGAATAGGCAGCCATCGTGGACAGGAAGCGTGCGGCGGCAAACGGATCGTAGCCCGCCTTGCCGATCGTTCTCACACCGATTGCATCGGCCTCCAGTTCCTGCTGCTGAGAAAAGCTCGCCAGTGTACGCTGGCTCGACGCGAGCGCGAGCTGGCCGCTGTCCGGATCCACGTCGCTGACGGCCTGGCTGACAATCTGCGCGTCACGTGCCTTGTTCTGCCGCTGGATGGCGTGGTTGGCGGTCACGTGCGCCATCTCGTGTGCAAGGACGGCTGCCACCTCCGAGGAATCGTTGGCAAGCGCGAGAAGCCCGCGGGTGACATAGAGGTAGCCGCCCGGCAGCGCGAACGCGTTCACCGCCGGTGCATTGAGGATGGTGATGCGGTAGGGCTGGTCCGGGCGATCCGAGGCGGCAACGATCCGGCTCACGATCGGGACGATCGCCTGCTCGACCTTTGGATCGCGATAGATGCCACCGTAGGCGGCAACGATCCGGCTATGCTCCTCGCTGTCGACCCGCTCGACCCCGGGATCAGGGCGCTCAAGGTCGGCGCCGAATATCGCAGCAGTGGGGCCGCCAGTGCCGCTCGTTGCGGTGCAGCCGGCAACGAAGATGGCGCATAATGCGCCAAGCATGGACGCGCGCCGCAGGCTCACCCTGCGCACGTCGGCAGTATCGCGATGCGCGGCCGTCCCCGTCACGTCAGTCGATCACCTCGAGTTCCGCCGGTTCGACAAGCCGAATCGCCGGGCCTCCGCTCTCCTCAATGATGCCACGCACGCGAACCCGGCGCCCTGCCAAAGAATCCGGCGGCAGGCCGGATTCTTCCATCGCCGATACGAGGGCCGGCGTCAGCATGACGGTGAAATCGCGGCGAACATCGGCACCGAAATCGAGAAACGTCATGTATGCGCCGCGGCCCACCGAAACCACCCGCCCCTCGACCAGTTCATATAGGCCGTTTCGTGACGGAAGCGAAGGATCATCGGAACTGCGGACGGCGAATTCGGGGCTCGCCCAGAGGCCGAGCGCGGCCTCACGGGCGGCCGTCTCGGCGGCGAGAAGCTCAGGGAAACAGCCGTTTTCGCCGGGGAATGGATGGGCGCGCGCCCAGCCAGCGGCCAGCAGTTCGCGCTCCACCCAGCCCAACTGAGCCCCGATCGCGAGGCGACCGTGATGCCGACCGTAACGGTCCGGATCCTCGCCGGAGAGGTACAGGGAGACCGACCGCGAGCTCACCCGGCTCGAAAGTGCCGCCATCGCCGCATCGGCGAGCGGCCACGGCGCCTCGGGCGGGGCGGAAAGCGGCCGCTTGGGCGCCTCGATCCCCGCCAGCCGCACGATCCGCCCATCGACCAGGCGGACCGTGTCGCCGTCGATGGCATCGGCCACGACCACCGCCTCACCTGTGGGCGCCTCGAAGCACCCCGGCACCTCAGCAAGCGCCCGACCCGCGCCAAACCCGAGCGGCACAAGCAGAAGGGCGGCGAGGCGCCGCTGCCACGGGTAACCGGAAAGCCCCATGCCGGTAAGACTAGCCCGAAGAGCACCCTCCCCGCCGCAGGAAACCGATTGCACCGCGGCCCCGGCTGTGGTGAGAGGGGCGGCCGGGTGATCGACCCCGTAGCTCAGCAGGATAGAGCACCAGATTCCTAATCTGGGGGTCGCGCGTTCGAATCGCGCCGGGGTCACCACTGATTTCAAATAGATAGACTGGAAACCTTAGCTCTCGCGACAGAATCATGGCGCGCCAGGTCACAAATAGGTCACAACTCCGTTGCGCACCGCGTCCCAGAGGTCGCGAGCCGGCACTCACCGAAACCGAATGGCGTACCGCGGTTCGCGCTGAATTGAACCGCATCACCAGAGCGGCCGACGAAACGATCAACCGACTGCACGGCTTCTTCCGCGACCTTTGCTTCGCCGAAATCGATCCGGCCAAACCGAAGCCTTACGCTGTCAAGCAGCGAAGGAAACAGAGGGCGAAAACACTACGCAACGCCGCTAAAATCGTCGAAGACGAACTCCATACGTCGCCGTGGTCCACCATCGAACTGATGCCTCATGTAGTTGGGCGTTTGCGCGACCGAGACTCACGCGGGCGCCCTATTCTGGGGCCGCACCCGATGGCTGTCTCTCGGATACAACAGGTAGCAGTCTCGCTGCGTTCATTGGCGGACCACCTTGAAGCCACGACGCCGCAGCCTCTGCTTCCCCAACTAGAGCGATCCCCAAGACAGAACCAACAACAGGCAAGAGAGCGTTTCGTGGCTCGCGTGTTGCTCTTGTGGAGCGAAATCGGCGACGAACCGATAGCCACCTGCGCAATCGGCAACAGCGATCAGCCAGCTCCTTTTCTGTCACTTCTGATCGCGGTCTCGACGCCCATAAAAGACTGGGCGCGGCCTCGCGGACTGAGCCCGAGAACCCTTCAGCGGGTTGCTCAAGACCTCTGCGATCGCGGCCGAAGGTTTGGCGAGATGTATATCGAGCGGGTTTCTGACCGATAGGCGGAACTGATTTTTCCGCGATTTGGCCTATCGCCAGGATCTCGTTCAGTCCCAAAAAGCGGTGGCAAAACGGTGAAACCGCACCGCCGACTATGGAAGCCCCTGAGTTCGATCGCATTCTCAGCATTCGCGCGGTCTGCGCGATGACGAGCCTGTCGCGCACGACGATCTGGCGGGCTTCGCGGCGTGGCGAGTTTCCCCGGACGATCCGGTTGTCGGCGGGCCGCGTTGGCTGGTCCGCGCGAGAGATTGTGCGGTTCATCGAAAATCGCAAGGCTCAAGCCAGCGGACGCACTCCGGACGCCGGGGGCTCGTCCGTCTAGGGCGAGGCGTGATGCTCACGCGCGATTACGAATCCGGCTTCGAGAGCGTTGAGAATGTCGCACTTGCGACATCAAACGATCCGGAGAGTCAGCATGCCGCAGTGGGCATGCTGCTTCGAGAGTTGGCGTCCGGCGTCATTGTTCGGGGAGAGATCGACAACGTCGCCTTCGCCGACCGCTGCCAAAGCGCCTTCGAAGCCACCGGTATGATTGAAACCCAAGGCCAAGACCGCTTGCAGCGGTTGATCTGTGACGCCTTGGATGCGCCGATTGATCTTTCGGACCGCGGGTTCCGTGCAGACGCGCGAACGTCTGTCGTCGAACCCTCAACACAGACGATGGTGACTGCGCAACCCTTGGACGATTTTCTTCGGCATGTATTCCCGCTGCGCGAGAAGATGCTGTCGCCTTGGCTGCGGACCGCCGGATTGGCGATGATCTACGGCCCCCGCGGCGTCGGCAAGACGATGCTGGCTCACCGCGTGGGTCTTGCGGTGGCCTCGGGGGGAAGCCTTTTCAAATGGGTGGCTCCAAAGTCGTACAACGTGTTGCTCATCGACGGCGAGATGCCGCGCGAGGATTTGCAGGCTCGGCTCAAGAAAGCGGCGGGAGAACAGGCGCTGAAGACCTTCGATCACTTCTGGATTGCCGCGGCGGATCTCACCGAGAATGGCCTGCCGGACCTCGCCGACCCCAAGGTACAGCCGTTCTACGACTCGGTGATCGCCGATGCCGACCTGATCGTCATCGACAACCTCTCCACTTTGTGCCGGTCGATCAAGGAGAACGACGCCGACAGCTGGTTGCCGATTCAGACCTGGGCGCTGGCCCAGAGGCGCAAAGGCAAGAGCGTCATCTTCGTCCACCACGCCGGCAAAGGCGGCGCCCAACGCGGCACCAGCCGCAAAGAGGACGTGCTCGACACCGTCATCGCTCTCCGCCGGCCGCCCGACTACCGGGCCGAGCAGGGTGCCCGGTTCGAGGTGATCTTCGAGAAGGCAAGAGGCTTCTTCGGGCCGGACGCTGCATCGTTCGAGGCTACCTACGTCAACGGGCAATGGATCACCGGCGACATCCGCTCCGGCGACGATATGCTGCGGAAGCTTCAGGAGTCCGGCATGAGCATCAGGGACATATCGGAGCGCACCGGCGTCTCGCGCTCCACCGTGGCCCGGCGGCTCAAGGGAGGCGTGTCGTGAGCCGGGTGTCCCATGGGACAGTGTATAGGGGTGTCCCACTGGGACAAACCGCCTCAAACCCAAGTGGCTCTAGGCGTTGCGGCTGCCCCACGGCTATCCCGCGAGGGACAGCGTTTTGCGAGACGGCTGGACACTTGGGACACACACGGGACGGATGGGACAGTCACTCCACATCGGCAAAAACGAAACTGAGAATTTTGGAGATTGGACGACTGCCCGCACGGCCTCCCATAGACAGAGGGGCTCACGCAAAAACCGTAATCAACCCCCGGGGCTAGCTGCATGTTAACTTCCGAGCCGTTCGAAACCCCGATTTGCGGTGCTAGGACGCGATCCGGCCAGTGCCAGAATGCGCCGATGCCCGGACGCAGGCGGTGCCATGACCATGGCGGTGCTCCCGGCTCAGGAGCATCGTTCGGCGAGCGGAACGGGCGCTACCGGACCGGCACGTTCACAAAGGAAGCGATCGGTG
>CAZXKZ010000013.1:19280-26313 GCA_964641825.1 uncultured Bauldia sp. | reverse complement strand
GGACGTAGGTAACGTGCTCTGGCCCATAAAGATGGCGGAGCAGGCGAAACAGTACATCAAAGACGATGAGCGGCCGCGCATTGCCAATATGGGCGAAGTCGTAGACCGTCGGCCCGCAGACGTACATGCGCACGTTCGCAGGGTCGATCGGAACGAAGTCAAGCTTCGTCCGCGTCAGCGTGTTGTGGAGCCTGAGGCCCATACGACAAGTTCCCTCACCGGCCGGGCGATCGTCTCATCTTCGAAGGGCAAAGAGAGGACGGCCTCAGCCAGCGCTTTGCTAGCCGGTAATGATGATCCCGCAAATGCAGATCGATGCCGTCATGGCCGGTCCAATCGCTTATCCGGCGGAAAAGGTCAAGTTCCGGCCATATCTTGCGTGTCGAATCCGTTACCAGACCAGGCTGGTGGGCATGATCGGACGTCTCTTTTTCGCACTCGTTGCCGTGGTGGCGCTACCGCAGGCGCTGGCCGCGGCAGACCGGAACGCCGTGGAGCGGCAGTTCCAGCAGTGGCTGGGCTCCGACATCTGGCAGGAGGCACAGGCAGCGGGCGTCTCGCGCGGAGCCTTCGAGCGCGCACTCGCCGGCGTGACGCTCGACTGGGACCTCCCTGAGCTTGTCCCGCCCGGAACGCAGCCCGCCCCGCCCAAGGTCGAATGGCAGTCGGAGTTCGGCTCGCCCGGCAACTATTTCGGCGAAAAGAATCTCGCCGCGCTGGCAAGCGGCGGGCGGGCGCGCCTCGATCGCTGGTCGGGCGCGATCGCCGCCATCGAGCGGCAGTACGGCGTGCCGGGCAAGATCCTCGTCGCCATCTGGGGCAAGGAGTCGGCCTTCGGCGAGGTCGCCATCCCGAAGTCGGCGATCCGCGTGCTTGCGACCCAAGGCTTCATGGGCGCCCGCAAGGCCACCTTCCGTCCTGAGCTCATCGCTGCCCTCCAGATCGTCGAGCGCGGCGACGTCGCGCCGGACCGCATGCGCTCGTCATGGGCAGGCGCGCTCGGCCAGCCGCAGTTCCTGCCGTCGACGTTCCTGCGCTACGCGGTCGATTTCGACGGCGATGGCCGGCGTGACATCTGGGACTCGGTTCCCGACACCCTCGCCTCGATCGCCAACTATCTCCGCAACGAAGGCTGGAATCCGCAGCGTGGCTGGGGACTCGAAGTGATCGTCCCGGCGGAAGTCGCCTGCACGCTTGAAGGGCCCGAACAGGGCAAGCCGATGGATGATTGGGCGCGCCTTGGTGTCGTCCCTGCGGATGGCAGCGCATTTCCCGCGCGCGCCGACCGGTTGGGCTACCTGCTGATGCCTGCCGGACGGCACGGGCCGGCCTTCATCGTGACCGAGAACTTCTACGCGCTGAAGGAGTACAACTTCTCCGACCTCTACGCCCTCTACATCGGCCACCTCGCCGACCGCTTCAGCGACAACCGCCGCATGCGCGCCGGCTGGGAGAAGGTTGGCGGGTTCAGCCGCGGCGACGTCCGCAACATGCAGGATCAACTGGTCGCCCAGGGCCACGATGTCGGCCGCGCGGACGGCCTCGTCGGCTTCAAGACGCGGATTGCAGTCGGGCTCTGGCAGGCGCGCAAGGGCCAGGCGCCCACCTGCTTTCCCGACGCCCGGCTGGTGCAGAGCATCCACTGAAGGCAGGCACGCCTCCCCGCGCGGGCTTGATCGGACGCGATATGTAATGTTATAACGTTTCGCCAATCCCGGAGACCTCCCAATGATGCGTCTGTTTGCCTTTGTCCTCGCGTCCGTGTTCATCCTGCCGGCCACCGCACAGCCCGTTTCCATCGTCGCCGCGGAGAATTTCTACGGCGAAGCTGCTGCCGTTGTCGGCGGAGACCGTGTCACCGTCGAGAGCGTCATCGTCGCGGCCGGCACCGATCCGCACGATTTCGAGCCGCCGGCCTCGGTGGCCCGTTCGGTCGCGGATGCGGACATCGTCGTGATGAACGGCGCCGACTACGACCACTGGATGGAGCACCTGCTCGAAGCGAACGAGGTCGAGGGCCGGACCGTCATCAACGTCGCCGAGCTCATCGGCGTCGAGGAAGGCGACAATCCTCACGTCTGGTACGATCCCGACGCCATGCCGGCCATGGTCCGCGCGCTCACCGAGGCCCTTGTCGCTGCCGACCCGGAAGGCCAGGCAGAGTTCGAGCAGCGCCGCGACGCGCTGCTGGCGTCGCTGGCTGCGGTCGGTGACAAGGTCGCGGAGCTCCGTACCGATTTCGAGGGTACCCCGGTGGCCGCAACCGAGCCGGTGTTCGGCCACATGGCCGAGGCGCTTGGCCTGACGATGACCAACGAGTCCTTCCAGACGGCAATCATGAACGAAACCGAGCCGTCGGCGAGCGACATCGCCGCGCTGGAGGATGACGTTCGCAACGGCCGCGTGCGCGTCCTTTTCTACAACGCGCAGGTCGAGGACGCATTCACGCGCAATCTGGCCGAGCTCGCTGAGGCGGCCGGAGTTCCGATTGTCGGCGTGACCGAGACGCAGCCGGACGGCACGACCTTCGCAGAATGGATGCTCAACACACTCGACGCCACCGCCAAGGCGCTCGGCGATCCGTCTTCTTGAGCGCATTCTCTCTCGATGGCGTGACGCTCTCAGTCGGCGGCAGGCCCGTCCTTTCGGACATCAGCCTCGCCGTCGCCGAGGGCGAGTTCGTTGGCGTGCTGGGGCCGAACGGCTCCGGCAAGACCACGCTCATCAAGGCCATGCTCGGCCTGCTGCCTGCTGCCGCCGGCACGATCCGGGTCTTCGGGGAGCCGCCGGCACGCAACAACGCTGCCATCGGCTATCTCCCGCAGGTACGGAGCTCCATCCCGGCGTCCATCGTCGGCCGCGATCTCCTGGCCGCATCGGTCGACGGCAACCGCTGGGGCCTCCCCATACTGCGGGCCGACACTAGGCGCGATGTGGAGCAGGCGCTTGCGGCGGTGGACGCGGTGCATCTCGCTGCGCGCCCGCTGTCGGAAATGTCGGGGGGCGAGCGGCAGCGCCTGCTGATCGCGCAGGCGCTCATCGGGAGCCCCCGACTATTGCTCCTCGACGAGCCGCTCATTGGCCTTGACCCCTACCAGCAGGAGGTGATCGTCGATCTCGTGCGCAAGCTGAACAGGACGCTCGGCATTACCGTCCTTTTCACGGCGCACGAGCTCAACCAGGTTCTCCGCGCGGTCGACCGCATCCTCTATCTCGGCCACGGGCAGGCCGCGCTCGGCACCGTGGACGAGGTCATCAAGCCGGAGGTGCTGTCGCCGCTCTACGGCGCACCTATCGATGTCGTGCGCACCAACGGCCACATCTTCGTGATGTCCCACGGGCAGGACATCGAGCGCGACCACAGCCACGACCACGACAGGCCGCACGATCATTCCGGCCATCCGCATGTCGGTCACGATCATGCTTAGCTACGATTTCATGGTCCGCGCGTTTCTGGCGAGCGGCATCGTGGCTATCGTCGCCGGCACCGTCGGGTATTTCCTCGTGCTTCGCGCCCAGACCTTCGCGGGACATGCGCTCGCCCATATCGCGTTTGCCGGCGCAACAGGCGCGGCGCTTATTGGCCTCGCACCGATCTACGGCGTCATCGGCCTGACGGTCGGCGCAGGCGCAGCCATGGGGCTGCTCGGGGACCGTTTCAGCAACCGCGACGTCACCATCGGCATCGTGCTGGCGGTTTCGCTCGGCTTCGGCATCCTGTTCCTGAGCCTCACCACGACCAACGCCATACAGGCCACCTCGCTGCTTTTTGGCATCGTGCTTGCCGTCAGCGTCCCCATGCTGTGGACGCTTGCGGCGCTCGGGCTGGTGACGATGGCGGCGCTTGGCATCATCAGTCGCCCGCTCGTGTTCGCCACGCTCCAGCCGGAGCTCGCCGAGGCCCGCGGCGTCTCGCTGCGGCTGCTCGGCACCCTGTTCCTGGCGCTCGTGGCGCTGGCGGTCGCCCAGTCGATCCAGATCGTCGGCGTGCTCCTCGTCTTCACGCTGATGGTCGGACCTCCGGCGGCAGCACAGCTCCTCACCGGCCGACTCGGTCTCGGCGTTGCCGTCTCCGCCGTGCTGGCCTTGGCGCAAGCATGGGCGGGTGTGACCTTTGCGTACTACACGGACTGGCCGACGAGCTTCTGGATCGCTCTCCTGTCTGCGCTGGTCTATGTGGCCGCAGTGCTGTGGCACCGGCGCTCGCGGCGATAGCACCTCCCGCAGTTTGACCTGAACCCACCCGTACCGCAGTATCGCACCAACACGGCAGAACGCCGTAGAGGGGGGTCCGGCTGGGCGAAGCGCGCTTCGTTCGATGCATGAGACCACAATGAGACGACGCTCGTCTATCGTCGCGACATTCCTGCTTGCCGCGGCCGTCCGACTCGCCGCCGGCGACGCCCTCGCCCAGGGAAACATCTGCCTCGAGCTTGAATCCCGCCTCATGCGGGTCGAGCAGGCGTCGTCTACGGGAAGCCCGGATGACGCACGCCAGTACGACAACGCTCTCGCGCAACAGCGCAACGAGATCGACCGCGCCATGGCGGAAGCCCGGCGCGCCGGCTGCGTCGGCGGCTTCCTCATCTTCCAGCGCCGCGCCGAACCGAAGTGCCCGCAACTGATGGCCACCATCGACCAGATGAAGTCCAACCTCACGCGCCTGATGCGTGCGCGGGCTCAGTCCGGTGGCGACCCATTTGCGCTCGGCCGCGAGCGAAGCGAGATACTGCGCTCGCTCGCGCTCAACGGCTGCCGTGGAGACTCCGCCGCTAACGGCGGCAACCTGATGCCGGGCAGCGGCGGCCTCTTCGGCTCCCTCTTCGGCGCGCCTCTGAGTCCATTCCCGAACGAGTTCGGATACGACAGCGGCTATGGCGGCGGCACGTACCGCACGCTCTGCGTTCGCTCGTGCGACGGCTTCTACTTTCCGATCAGCTTTTCGACATTGCCCGGCAAGTTTGCCGCCGACGCCGCCACCTGCCAGCAGATGTGCCCGGGCGCCGAAGCCACGCTTTACATCCACCGAAACCCCGGCGAAGAGGTGGACACCATGGTTTCGCTGGACGGCCGGCCGTATACGGCGCTGTCCACGGCTTTTCGCTTCCGCCGCGAGTACGACAAGGCCTGCACGTGCGGCACGATTGCGCCGCTCCCCCAATTCACAGATTTTTCCAATCCGGCGCCGATCGACCAGCCTTGGGCGCACGCCTCGCTCCAGGAGCCGCCCGGTCCGGGTATGCCGATGCCGCGTCTCCGCCCGCGCGGCCGTGGCGAAGATCCCGAAACCGCCGCCAACCGCGCCGGCGGGCTCGATCCGGTGCGTGCCACAATGCAGCCGCCCACGGAAATGGCGTCCGGTACCGCGCCGGACGGCCGAAAGATCAGGATCGT
Source organism: uncultured Bauldia sp. (assembly GCA_964641825.1). GTDB lineage: Bacteria > Pseudomonadota > Alphaproteobacteria > Rhizobiales > Kaistiaceae > DASZQY01. Next base: position 20,919 of record CAZXKZ010000013.1, on the reverse strand, counting down.
GGGCCCGGCGGATTTCTACGCGCAGTAACCGGGTTGCCTCTGCCCGCAGATTCGGCTTTGCTCAGGGCAGATCGTCTGCGACAACCCGACCAGACAAGTGCGGACGTGGAGGCAACTGTGTTCCGACGCATGGACCCGCAACCGGTGCGGAGGGCGATGGCTGGCCTTGCCGCCGCAGCCTTGGCGTCGCTTGTCGCCGGCTGCACCATGTCGGACTTTCCCGAGATCGCGCTCACCGGCGGCCCACAGCCGACCATGTACGGCCAGATGCAGGACGGCGGCTTCACGATCCCCGCCGTTCCCGCCGGCAGGGTCGACCCGAAGTACATGCGGCAGGTCGTGCGCACGCCGGCCCGTATCGTCGCCGAGCCCGGAACCATCGTCGTCGATCCGGCCAATCGCTTCCTCTACCTGGTACAGGCTAACGGCACCTCGATGCGCTACGGCATCGGCGTTGGCCGCGAGGGGTTTGCCTGGTCGGGCGAGGCGGTCATCAAGAACAAGCAGCAGTGGCCCAAGTGGTTTCCGCCCGTCGAGATGCAGGCGCGCGATCCCGAGGCCGCCAAATACCCGAACGGAATGGAAGGCGGCCTGCAGAACCCGCTCGGCGCCCGCGCCCTCTACCTGTTCCAGGGCAATCGCGACACGCTTTACCGCCTGCACGGCACCAACGATCCATCGAGCATCGGCAAGGCGGTGTCGAGCGGCTGTGTGCGCCTGATGAACCAGGACGTCATCGACCTTTACGAGCGCGTGCCGATCGGCACGCGGGTGGTCGTGCTCGACGCGCCCGGATTCTCGCTGCCCAATCTGCCCGATCTCCCCAACATCGCGCTGCCCAACATCTTCGGCCCGCGCCCTGCCGCCGCGGGCGGCCCGGTACCGCCGTCCAACGTCGGTCAGATCTAGCGGACCACCGTGATCCGCGTCGCCGCGCGGGTGATGCCGGTGTAGAGCCAGCGTGCGCGATGCTCGCGGAACGCGAAACTTTCGTCGAACAGCATCACGTCGTCCCATTGTGAGCCCTGCGCCTTGTGCACGGTGAGCACGTAGCCGAAGTCGAACTCGTCCGAGCGCCGCCGTTCCGCGAAGGGCAGCGCATCGGCGGTCCCGTCGAAGAACGCCGGGTTGATCGAGACGATCGTGCGCCGCTTGCCGGCCTCACCATCCTCCGGCGACAGCGTGTAGCGAAGGAGTCCCTTGCGCGGCTTGCGTGCGCGATCGACGTTCCAGAGACTACCGTTGAGGAGGCCGCGCTTGCGGTCGTTGCGGAGGCACACCAGCGTGTCCCCCGCCTCGGGCACTGGACCGGTGCGCTCCAGCAAGGCGCGGATGCGGGCATTGTAGCTCCGGCGGGTGGTGTTGCGTCCGACCAGCACCTGGTCCGCCGCCAGCACCTCTTCCTGCTCGATCTCGTCGCGCGTGATCACGCGGCTCCCGCCATAGGCGCCGTGGTCCAGCGCTCCACCCTCGCGCACGATCATCGACATGCGGATGATCGGATCGTCGGCCGCCTGGCGGTGGACCTCCGTCAGCATCACGTCGGGCTCGTCCGAGGTGAAGAAGCCGCCCCCTGCAATGGGCGGAAGTTGCGCCGGATCGCCCAGCACCAGCACCGGCGTCCCGAACGACAGGAGAT
>CAZXKZ010000013.1:17637-19270 GCA_964641825.1 uncultured Bauldia sp. | reverse complement strand
CCGATCGCCTCGTCCACCATCGAGCACTCGTCGATGACGATCAGCGACACCTTGCCGGCCTCGCTGTCGTTGTTGAGGACGAACATCGGTCCGTTCTCGTCCTCGCCGCGCGAGCGGTAGATGAGGCTGTGGATCGTGCCGGCGCCGAAGCAGCCCTTGCTGCGCAGCACGTGCGCCGCCTTGCCGGTGAAGGCTGCGAAGACGACGCCGCCGTCCGCACCTTCAGCGACATGCTTGGCCAGCGTCGTCTTGCCGGTGCCGGCATACCCGAACAGGCGGAACACCTGCCGATCGCCGGCCTTCAACCAGCGCGACACCGCCGCCAGGGCGGCATCCTGTTGCGGGGACCATTGCATGGAGGACGTGTGTAGCGAACGAAAGCGGAACGCGCCAGCGGGTTTACGGTTGACATTTGTACATACAAAGCGCAAGTATGCCGGTAATGGCTAGCGTCGCCGGCTTCGACTGGGACGAAGGGAATCGGGCGAAATGCCAGAAGCACGGCGTTTCGATCTCGGAGATCGAGAGCGTTTTTACGGCCTCCACTTTTTTCGCGACGGATGCAGCCCACTCCCGTGACGAAGCCCGCGTTCGTGCCGTCGGTGTGGCGCACAGTGGACGATACGTGTTTGTCGTCTTCACAGTTCGGGAGCGGTCAGGACAGCGGCTGATAAGGCCACTCAGCGCCCGTTACATGCACAAGAAAGAGATCAAGCGGTATGAAGAAACCAGATCGTAAGCTGAAGCAGTTCCCGGTTCTGAGGACGGACAAGGAGGCGGAGGATTTCGTCGCCAACGCCGACCTCAGCGAGTACGATTTCTCCCAGTTCAAGCCGGCCCGTTTTGAATTCGAGCCGAAGACCGGACGGATCAACATGCGGCTGCCGGAGTCCCTGGTCAAAACGCTGAAGGAGCGTGCCAAGAAGCGCGGCGTCCCCTATCAGCGGTACACGCGCGAGATGATCGAACTAGGGCTGTCGGCCAGCACGAAACGGCGCACGGGTTGACCGCGGACCCGCACGCGATTGCCGACCATGCGCGATGTCCTCGCGCAAGCGAGGATCCAATATCCCGGGCTGCCGTAGCGTTTACCGGATGCCTGCCCGAGCCTTTTCTCGGGCCTGCACCTAGCCCCGATCCCGGAACTTGTTCACGATCGGATAGCGGCGGTCGCGGCCGAAGTTCTTCTTGGTGATCTTCACGCCCGGCGCCGCCTGCCGCCGCTTGTACTCGGCGATGTAGAGCAGCCGTTCCACCTTCTCGACCGTCGCGCGGTCGTGGCCGCGCGCGACGACCTCCGCCACACGCATCTCGTTCTCGACCAGGCATTCCAGGATGTCGTCGAGCGCATCGTAGGGTGGCAGCGAGTCCTGGTCCGTCTGGTTCTCGCGGAGCTCCGCCGAGGGCGCACGCGTGATGACGTTTTCGGGGATCACCAGCCCGGAAGGCCCGAGCGCATCCTCCGGCTTGTGCGCGTTCCGCCAGCGCGCGAGATCGTAGACCTCGGTCTTGTAGAGGTCCTTCACCGGGTTGAAGCCGCCGTTCATGTCGCCGTAGAGCGTCGCATAACCCACCGACATCTCGGACTTGTTGCCGGTCGTCACCACCATCGAGCGGAACTTGTTCGAGATCG
>CAZXKZ010000013.1:0-17600 GCA_964641825.1 uncultured Bauldia sp. | reverse complement strand
TTGCAGGTTCTCCTCGGTGATATCGGGCTTTGTGTCCTTGAACAGCGGCGCGAGCGTTTCCGCGAAACCCTCCACCGGGGGCGCGATCGGCACGATGTCGTAGCGCACACCGAGCGTTTGCGCGATCGCCGCCGCATCAGTGAGGCTTTCCCGCGCCGTGTAGCGATACGGCATCATCACACAGTGGACACGGTCGGCGCCCAACGCATCGACCGCCATCGCCGCCACTACCGCTGAGTCAATGCCGCCGGAAAGGCCGAGCACCACACCCGGAAAGCCGTTCTTGTTGACGTAGTCGCGGAGGCCCACGACGCACGCGCGCCAGTTGGCTTCCTCCAGGCCCGGCAACGTCGCCATCGGCCCGTCGCTGCAGCGCCACCGCCCGTCGTCCTTCGTCCACGTCGTGGTGGAGATGCCCGGGTCGAACTGCGGCATCTGGAAGGCCAGCGACCGGTCGCTATGCAGCGCGAACGAACTGCCGTCGAAGACGAGCTCGTCCTGCGCGCCGCACTGATTGACATAGATGAGCGGCAGCCCGGTTTCGACAACGCGCGCGATCGCCACCTGCTGGCGCACCTCGGCTTTGCCCTGCCAGTAGGGCGAGCCGTTCGGTACGATCAGCATCTCGGCGCCGGTTTCGAGCAGGCACTCGGACACCTGCTCGAACCAGATGTCCTCGCAGATGGGCAGTCCCAGCCTCAGCCCGCGAAAGCCGACCGGCCCCGGCAGCGGCCCGGAGGTAAACACGCGGAGTTCGTCGAAGACGCCGTAGTTGGGCAGCTCCACCTTGTAGCGCAGCCCCTCCACCCTGCCGCCGTCGAGGAGCGCGACGGCGTTGTAGCACTTGCCGTCCTCCGGCCACGGCGACCCGATGACGACGCCAGGCCCGCCATCGGCGGTGTCCCTCGCCAGCGCCTCGACTGCATCCCGGCAGGCATCCTGGAACGCCGGCTTCAGCACCAGGTCCTCGGGCGGATAGCCGGCGATGAACAGCTCCGACAGGACCAGAAGGTCCGCGCCGTCGGTGGCCGCGGTCGCACGCGCGGCCCGCGCCTTCGCGAGGTTCCCGGCGATATCGCCCACCACCGAGTCGAGCTGGGCGACGGCGATCTTCAGCGTATCGGTCAGGGATGCTGCCATACCGGCGGGTTTAGCGCGGCCCGGCAACGCGGGCAAATCGGCACCGTTCAGCCGGCCGCCGCCCTTGCGAGGCAGGCTTGATCCGTTAGGATTGCACTGCAGCGTAAAGCTTGCTGGGGGTTTGAGTCAGAGTGTCGGTACGGGTTTTGGCGCCGGTTTCCGGCGCCAGCGGAGATAGTGCGGATGCCGCGGCCGTCGCAGGGATGTTTGCGGCCGTGTTCGATGTCGATAGCGTCGACCTGGACGACGATTTCTTCGCCCTTGGCGGGGATTCCCTGATCGCCGCCGCGCTCGTCGGCGAAATCGAGCGGCATACCGGCGTCAGCCTGTCCCTGTCCGCCCTCATCAATGCCGCCACGCCGCGCCTGCTCGCCGCCAGGATCGCCGATGCACGCCGTGAAAGTTTCAGCCGCATCCTGATCCCGGTGCGCCCTTCGGGCCAAGGCCTGGCGATCTTCTCCGTGCATGGCATGGGAGGCGACGACCTCTTCACGCATCGGTTCGCGGCAGCTCTGGGCGGGGATCGCCCGGTATGGACGTTCCGGGCCAAGGGTCTCACGGCCGGTGAGCATCCCGTGACCGGCATCGAGGCGATGGCCAGCCTCTATCTCGAAGCGATGCGTTCAGTTCAGCCCGATGGTCCGTATCTGCTCATGGGCCACTGCGCCGTCGGAACGTTCGTCGCGTGGGAGATGGCGCGCCAACTCGCCGCAGCCGGCGATACGGTCGCGGGATTGATCCTGATGGAGCTCCCGACGAACCGGAAATGGGCGCCTTTCTTTCACACATCCGGGCTCACCCTCGAGGCAGTACGATCGCACTGGCTCCGGGAAGCCGCGAACGCTTCCGCCTGGATCGAGGCGCATCCGGAGGCGACACCGGAGCAGCGCCGGGAACACATCGACACCATCATGTCGGCCGCGGCTGCCACCTACGTGCCGAAGCCGGTGCAGTGCCCCGCGCTCCTGGTCAGCAGGGTGAACCGTGCGGACACTGCCCTTAATCCGCGCAACGGGTACCACAAGCTCATCGCCGGCGCCCGGGTGTTCCTGGTCGAGGGCACCCACCGCGATGTCCTCGAGGATCGGCTCGGCGACTCGATCCCCGAGATTCGCGCCTTCCTCGACCGGGTGGCTCCTGTGGCCAGCTCAGCGGCGGAACGATGAACCTCTACGCGCGCCTGGCCAGTCTCGCCTGGTATCAGCCGACGAACATCGCCATCGAAACGTCGAGTGCGCAGATCAGCTACGCCGGCCTCGACCGGCTCGTCCTGCAGGCGGCGCGCAGGCTCCGCGAGGTCGGGGTCGCCCCCGGCGACGTGGTCGGCATACGGCTGCGCGAGACGCCGGAGCACATGGCGGCGATGTTCGCGTCCATCCGCCTCGGCGCGATCATCCTGCCGCTGGATTGGCGTGGCACGCGCAAGGAGTTCGACCGCGTGGTCGAGCGGTTTCCACCGCGGGCCGTGGTGGTCGACGATGAGCGCGCGCTCGATTGGTCCCCCGCGACGGTACACGCTGCCGCGTTCGCCGATGCCGAACCTGATGACGGGCCGCTGGCGGCGGTCACCGATGCTCCGTGCGTCTACAGCCTGACCTCCGGCACCACCGGCGAGCCGAAGGCAATGATCGTCACGCATGAGCAGTTGCTGGCCCGCTTCTGCAATCGCGCGGTCGCCGGCATGTTCGCGCCGGACGACCGCTTTCTGAACACGCTGGCCCTGGCCTTCACGGCGGGACGCGAGCATTCGCTCTGCGCGATCCTCGCCGGCGCGACGCTGTCTCTGTTTCCGATCCTGTTCGAGCCACGCGAGCTCGTCGCCTACGTCAACGGCCACGGCATCACGACCCTGAACCTTTCGCCGAACATGACGCGCGCCGTGGTCGCCACGGCGGCCGGCAGGGATGCGCTTCTGATGCCGAACCTGCGCGCGCTCATCTCGACGACCGGCAAGCTGCAGCCCGAGGAGCGCGCGGCGATCCGCAGGCTGGTTGCCCCGCGGCTGATCGACTACTACGGCGCGACCGCAGTGGGGACGATCGCCGTCCTCGACGATCCGTCAGCCGACCAGGACCCGACCGTCGCCGGATTGCCGGCGGTAGGGATCGAGGTCCGGATCACCACCGATTCCGGCGAGGAGGCGTCTCCCGGCGGCGTCGGCCGGATCGCCATCCGTGGCCCCGCGGTTGCATCGGCGGCGCCGGGCAGCGCCGAGAGCGAGGACGAAGGATATCGCGACGGCTGGTTCTACCCGGGCGACATCGGCTTGCTCGATGCGCGTGGCATGCTCCACATCCATGGGCGCGCGGCCGATCTCATCAAGCGCGGCGGGCTGATGGTCCACGCTCAGGAAGTCGAGCAGGCGCTCCGCCGCCACGCCAGCGTGACCGATGCCGCCGTGGTCGGCGCTCCCTCACCCGACCTCGGCCAGGAGGTCGTGGCCTTCGTCGTCGCGGTGGAGCCGCCGGTCGACGACCGCGAGCTGGTCCGCCACTGCCGCAGCGAGCTTGCCCCCTACAAGATACCGTCGCGTTTCGTTTTCGTGGACACGCTGCCGCGGAACGCCAACGGCAAGGTCGTGAAGGCGGAATTGCTGACGGCCCTGTGATCCTTCCGCCCGCCGCTCAGGCGGGCCTGTGCCGCCGCCGGACGAAGAAGAAAATCGCCGCCAGCATGACCACGAGGAGCCCCGCAGGCACCCCCGCCGCAAGATAGGGAGCGGCCGCGAGGATCGGAGGCTTCGGACCGCCGGCGCGCAGTTCGGCCACCGTCACCTCGTCCACCACCACGTCGGGGTTGCCGAAGCGGGCGGTGACGTAGCTCGCCACCGACGCCACCTGTGCGTCGGTCAGTTCCTCGCCGAACGTCTGCATGAAGACGTGGCCGGAGCCGCTTTCCCGGTTGACGCCATCGACGATGGTCAGCACCAGGTTGGCCGGGTTGAGCGCGCCCACCGTCGCGCTCGCCGTGAGCGAGGGGTAGAAAAGGTCCGCCGTCCCCGTGCCGTCGACGCCGTGGCAGGAGGCGCAGGCGCCGTTGTAGAGCACCGCCCCGTCGAGCGTCCCGGATTGGGCGAGGTCGGACTGGAGCGGCCCGCTGCCGGTTTCGTATGTCGTCACTGCCGCCGGTCGCGGCTCGGTCCAGCCGTAGGCCGCGCGCGTCACGCCCGGCTCCGCGATGGCGGGCACGGTCTTCAGATAGGCGGCGATGGCGGCGAGGTCGTCGTCACTTAGGTAGCGCAGCGAGTGCTGGACCACCTGCGCCATGTCGCCCGCTGCGACGTTCTTGCCGGGCGCGAAACCATCGCGTAGGAACGCGACAAGCTCCTCCTCGCTCCATGCCCCGATCCCCGATACCGGATCGGAGGTGATGTTGGGCGCCTGCCAGCCTTCAACCACGCCGCCGGCGAGATGCCGCGACCGTTCCTCGCCCATGAGCATGTTGCGCGGCGAGTGGCACGCGCTGCAGTGGCCGAGCGTCTCGACCAGGTACTGCCCACGCTGCACCGCGGCGTTGGCATCCGGCATCGGCGTGAAACCGTTCCCGCCATAGAGCAGGTTCCAGCCGATCATCAGCATGCGGATGTCGAACGGGAACGGCAGCATCGTCTCCGGCGGCGAGGTGTCGACCGGCTCCACTGCCAGCATGAAATAAGCATAGAGCGCCGCGACGTCGTCGTCGGTGACGCCCCGGTAGGATGGGTACGGCATCGCCGGATAGAGGTGCTTGCCGCCGGGCGCAACGCCGCGCCGCACGGCTTGCGAGAAGTCGGCCAGCGAGAAGTTGCCGATGCCGTGCGTCTTCGACGGCGTGATGTTGGACGAGAAGATCGCGCCCATGGGCGAAGGCACCGGATAGCCGCCGGCAAAGGCGGCGCCGTCCGCCGCGGTGTGGCACGATGAGCAGTCGCCGGCCCGCGCGACGTATTCGCCCCGCTCCACCAGCGCGGGATCGGGCGCCTGCGCTGCCGCCGCCGTCGCCGCAAGGGCCGCGGCGAGGCTCAGGGCTGCAATTCCTGCCCAGCCGCGCTTCATCTCAGACCTCCCGCGCGATCGTGTCGGCGAGCCGGATGGCCAGCGCCACGCCGGTGAGCGTCGGGTTGATCACGCCCGCTGCCGGCACCACGCCGGTGGTGGCGAGAAACAGGTTGTCATGGTCCCAGGTGCGGCACTCACCATTCACCACGGAGTCGGCCGCATCGGCGCCCATAATGACCGAGCCCATGATGTGGTCGCGGTTCTGCCAGCCGGTGTCATCGACGATCACTTCGCCGCCCATGCCGCGGACGAAGTTGCGGAAGTCGTTCATTGCCACCGGCCGCGCCGCCTTGACGTAGTCGTCGATCTCGTAGTGGACGCGCAGCATCGGGATGCCGAGCGCGTCCTGCTTGTCGCGGTTGGGCTGCACCCGGTTGGTGGGCGATGGCAGCATCTCGAACACGGTCGAGATATCGACCCAGCGCGAGGCCTCGTCGCGGATGCGCTTGTCGAGTTCGGTGCCGAGCACGCCGGCAGCGAGCAAGCGCTGTGCCACAGCAGGGTTGGGAACGTAGTTGCTCGGCGCGTGCTTGATCGCGGCATGGCGGGCACGGAACGGACCATCGCGCCAGTTGAAGATGCCGCCCTGCTGGATCTGCCCGCGCCCCATCCACACCGGCTCGTCGGCGAGGAACTGGAGGCCGATGCCGGAGTGGTCCATCAGGTTGCGGCCGACCTGGTCGGAGGAATTGGCGACGTCGGAGAGCAGGAGCAGCTTCGGCGTTTCGAGGCCGTGGCAGGCGATGACGAAATAGCGCGCCGTGAGCCGTGCCTCCGCGCCGGTGGACGAGCGCGTATGGACAGCGGAGATCTTCCCGCCCTCGCCCTTCTCCAGAAGGTACGCGGTAGCGTCGGTGCGGAGTTCAGCGCCCGCCTTCTCCGCATGGCCGACATGCACGATGCCGCTGTACTGCGCGCCGATCGGGCAGGCGGGCATGCAGTTGTTGTTGCCCGCGCAGGCCGGCCGCCCGTCGTAGGGCTTGTTCACCCGGCCGTTCGGCTCGTGGATGAAGTTGTAGCCCATCAGCCGAAGCCGCGCCTGCAGACGCTGGAACATGTACGTCTTGGCTTCCGGCGGCAGCGGATAAGGCTTCGAGCGCGGCGGAAAGGGCGCCCCGCCCTGCCCGCTTTGGTCTTCCTCGCCGGTGCCGGCGACGCCCAGCGCCGCCTCGGCGCGGTCGTACCAGGGTTCGAGCGTATCGTAGTCGATCGGCCAGTCGCGGCCGACGCCGTACGTGCTCCTGAGCTTCATGTCGTGCGGGATGTACCGCCAGCATGCCGAGGCCCAGTGCCACGTGGTCCCGCCCACCACCTTCAGCATGCCGGGCCGGAAGTCGAACGAGCCCGTATTGTCGATGTATTCCTCGTCGTAGGAGGTGTGCGCCCACGGCTCGTTCGGATAGGGCGCGTTGTAGTTCTGCTTCTTCGACGAGTTGCGGTAGTTCTCGATGATCTTCCACCGCGGTATGCGCAGGCCCGCTTCGAGGATGATGACCGACTTGCCCTGCCGCGCCAGCTCATAGGCGGCGTTGGCGCCAAGGGCCCCCGAACCCACGATGATCACATCGGCGTCGTATTCCGTCATCGCCCTATGGCCCCTGCGGCGGCGCGAACGGCACCTCGTCCGGCGCCTCGGGGATCTCCCCGACACCTTGCGGCGATGCCCTGCCCCACTCCCGGATTCCGGGCGGCGCCGGCGGCACGGTCACGAACGGCGGCGGGTCGATCCAGTAGTTGGTGCCGGCGCGCGCGTAGCTCGGCCGCACCGTGGCGTCCATGGTCGGTTCGAACATGCGGGCTTCGGTGAACGTGACGAAGCCGGTGTCGTCCTCCGCGCGGAGCGGGATAGGCGTGCCGGTGTAGCCCTGGTACCACGCCGACACGATGGTGACGGTCGTGGCGCGCAGCGTTTCGCCCACCGACTCCGGGCTGGCGAGAAAGGCATCCATGTCGGCTGCGCCGGAAGCACTGACGGCGGCAGCGAGGTCGTCGGCTTTCCCCGCAAAACTCGCGTCGAGCGCGACGAGCTGGTCGTAGGCGCGACCGGCGAGAACGAGGTCCGGATCGGGCACGCCGATGAGAAAGCCGCTGAGCTTGCGGAACGATTCGGCTTCGGCCTCGGTCGCGGCAAGCGCCGGCGCAACAAACCACCCGAGGCCGCCCGCGAACGCACCGGATGCAACGCCCGAAACAAGGAAAGTTCGCCGGTCCATGCCCGGCCGATCGGCGTCAGGCTGCGGCGGCGCACCGCGCTGCGCTCTCCTCATGGTCCCCAGCCGTTCTCTCGCCGTACAGTAGAATTATAGCAATTACGAAGTGTGCCACGGATTCCCCGTCATGCAACCCGCCACGGCCAAAAAAGCCGTGCCGGCGCGGATGACATCGTCCTGATCGGTTCGGAAATTGGCGCCGCGTGAGTTCGCGACAGCTATCCCACGTGCTCGCGCAGGAAGGCGATCGTACGCTCGCGCGCGATCTTCGCTGACGGCCCGTGGAACGCCGCATTGCCGTCGCGGTTGAAGGCGTGGCCGGCCTGCGGATAGGTGAAAATCTGCACTAGTGCCGGATCGGCCGCTTCCCTGATCTTCGCCACGTCCGACAGCGGAATGCCGCGATCCTCCTCGCCGAAATGGAGCATCACCGGTATCCGCGGCATGTCGGCGAGGTTTCCGGCGATCATTCCGCCGTAGTATCCGACTGCGGCGGATAGGCCCCCGACGCGCGCGGCACTGAACCAGGCGAGCGAGCCGCCCCAGCAGTAGCCGACGATGGCGACCTTCCCCGACGAGCGAAGTGCATCGACCGTGGCGGCGACATCCAGCAGCGCCTGTTCGTTCGGTATCCGGGCGCGGAGCGCGACGCCGCTGTCCACGTCCGGCTTGTCGTAACCGAGCTCCGCGCCGCGCTCCGCCCGGTCGAACAGCGCCGGCGCGAGGACGCGATAGCCATCCGCCGCAAAGCCATCCACCACGCGCCGGATATGCGCGTTGACGCCGAAGATTTCCTGCACGACTACCAGGCCGCCGCGCACAGTCTCCTGCGGCACCGCCTCGTAGGCCGCGAAGGTGTGCCCGTCGCTGGCCGTGAGCGTGATGGTCTTGCCCATCGTCCGCGCTCAGGCGCTGGCGGCGGCACGCTTCGATGGCTGCCCCGCCCTGTTCTGCTTGAGCAGCTCGGCCACCAGGAACGCCAGCTCGATCGCCTGGTCGGCATTGAGCCGCGGGTCGCAGTAGGTGTGGTAGCGGTCGTGCAGGTCCATCTCGGTGATCGCGCGCGCGCCGCCCGTGCACTCCGTCACGTCCTTGCCGGTCATTTCGAGGTGCACACCACCGGGGTGCGTTCCCTCGGCCTGATGCACGGCGAAGAAGCCGCGGATCTCCTGCATGATGCGGTCGAAGGGCCGCGTCTTGTAGCTGTTGGAGGCCTTGATCGTGTTGCCGTGCATCGGGTCGCACGACCACAGCACCGTCCGTCCCTCGCGCTTCACGGCGCGCACCAGCCGCGGCAGGTGCTCCTCCACCTTGTCGGAGCCGAAGCGGCAGATGAGTGTCAGCCGTCCCGGTTCGTTGTCGGGGTTCAGGAGGTCGATCAGCTCGATCAGCCCGTCCGCCGTCAGCGAGGGTCCGCACTTCAGTCCGAGCGGATTCTTGATCCCGCGCGCGAACTCGACATGGGCGTAGTCAGGCTGGCGTGTGCGGTCGCCGATCCAGACCATGTGGCCCGACGTGGAATCGACGCGCGTCAGCGCCTGCTCGAAGCCGAGCAGCAGCGCCTCGTGGCTGGTGTAGAAGTCGGTCGTCCGCATCTCCGGATGGGATTCCGGGTCGATGCCGCAGGCGCGCATGAAATCGAGCGCCTCGGTGATGCGATTGGCGAGTTCCTCGTAGCGCGCCGCCTGCGGGCTGTCCTTGACGAAGCCCAGCATCCAGCGGTGTGCGTTGTCGAGGTTGGCATAGCCGCCCGTGGCGAACGCGCGGATGAGGTTCAGCGTCGCCGCCGATTGCCGGTAGGCCTGGAGCTGGCGCTCCGGATCGGGAACGCGAGCGGCTGGCGCGAACGCGATGTCGTTGACGATGTCGCCGCGGTAGCTCGGTAGTTCGACGCCCTCCTGCGCCTCCACGTCGGAGGAGCGCGGCTTGGCGAACTGACCCGCGATCCGCCCCACCTTCACGACCGGGACAGCGCCCGCGAACGTCAGCACCACAGCCATCTGCAGGAACAGGCGGAAGAAATCGCGGATGTTGTCGGCGGAGTGCTCGGCGAAGCTTTCGGCGCAGTCGCCGCCCTGCAAGAGGAACGCGCCGCCGGTCTGCACCGTGCCGAGCGCCTGTTTCAGCTTGCGCGCCTCACCTGCAAAAACAAGCGGCGGAAAGCCCGCGAGCTGTTCCTCGACCCGTCCGAGCGACGCGGCGTCGGGAAACGCCGGCGACTGCTCGATCGGCCTGGAGCGCCAGCTTGCAGGTGACCAACCGGTTTTCATCGCATTGTCTCCGTGCCGGCGTGAGGACGGCCGGCAAAGTTAACGGTATGGCGGAAATTCGCCTGTCCGCGGCGCGCGTTATACGCCCGCAACCCGGCAAAATCCAAGCTTCGCGGCAGATGGCCCGCGCCGCGCCGGAAATCCAGCTATTCCGCGGCTTCGCGGCGGATGCGCTCGGAGGGACGGCCCATCGTCACAATCTCCTCGGCGAGCGTGGGGTGGAGCGCGGTGGTGGCGTCGAAGTCCGCTTTCGTGGCGCCCATGCGGATCGCGATGGCGACGAGCTGGACCAGTTCGCCTGCATGCGGGCCGACGAGGTGACAGCCGAGCACCCGGTCGGTGTCGCCGTCCACGATGAGCTTGATGAACATGCGTTCGTCGCGCCCGGCCACGCGGTTGGGCAGCGGCTTGAAGTTCGAGCGGTAGATGTCGAGCGAGGCGTGGGTGGCGCGCGCGGCCTCCTCCGTCATGCCCACGGAACCGACCTCCGGGTTCCCGAACACGGCGACCGGCACGTTGTCGTAGTCGACCGCCGTCGGCCTGCCGTCGAACAGCGTGTCGACCACCGCCGAGCCCTCGCGGATGGCGATCGGGGTGAACTGCAGGCGGTTGGTCACGTCGCCGACGGCATAGATGCTGTCGACCGAGCTTTTCGAGTACCGGTCGACGACGACCGCACCGGTCGGGTCGAGCTCGACGCCGGCCGCCTCCAGTCCTATCCCGTCCGTGTTCGGCACCCGCCCCACCGCCATCAGCACCACATCGGCGAGGATTGCCGAATCCGATCGGGTGATGACGCGCAGACCCTTCGCGGTCTTCTCGATCGCCGCCGGCTGCTCGCCGGTGCTGATCGTGATGCCCCGCCGCTCCATGCCCGCCTGCAGCGTCTTGCGGATCTCGCCGTCGAAGCCGCGCAGGATCTGGTCGCCGCGGTGAAGCATGGTCGTTTCGGCGCCGAGCGCCGCGAAGATGGACGAAATCTCGATGGCAACATAACCGCCGCCTATGACCACCACGCGCCGCGGCAACTGCGGCAGGTGGAAGAACTCGTCGGAGGTGATCGCAAGATCCACTCCCGGAATATCGAGGTCGCGGCGCGGCTTGCCGCCGGTGGCAATGAGGATGTACCGGGCGGTCACGTCCCGATGCTCGTCGACAAGATGAATGGTGCGCGCATCCTTGAGCACGGCGCGGCTCCGCACGATCTCGGCGCCGGCCTTCTCGAGGTTGCGGATGTAGACTCCGGAAAGCCACGAAACGTCCGCCTGGACGTTGTGCACGAGCGTCGGCCAGTCGAAGTGTAGCCCCTCGACGCGCCAGCCGAAGCCGACCGAGTCCTCGAAGGCTTCGGCGTAGTGCGCGGCGTGCACGAACAGCTTCTTCGGCACGCACCCGCGCAGCACGCAGGTGCCCCCGACGCGATCCTGCTCGGCGACGGCTACCCGCTTGCCGAGTTCGGCCGCCCGTCGCGCCGCGCGGACGCCGGCCGAGCCGGCGCCCACAACGAAGAAATCGTAGTCGAATTCAGCCACGTCAGAGGTCGACGCCCTGGTTCCTCAGTTCCTCGCGAGTCTTTTCGAGAAGCTCCTCGCCGACGCGGCCGGACCAGCGGTCCACCGCCTGCAGGGACTCGGCAACCATCAGCGGACCGATCTCGGAGAATTTCTTGCCCGCGGCGCTCGTGTAGAATTCGAGGAGATACTTGAGCTCGTCCTCGGTGAAGTTCTGCGCCCATATGCGCGCCACCTCGGTGTCGAGTTCCGTGCGGCGGACCGCCAGCTTGAGGGCGACTGCCTCCACCGCCGCGGTGATCTGCTGGTGCAGGTCGGGACGCAGGCGGATCAGGCGGTCGATGACCTGGCCTGCGAGCCTCGGCAGCACGTTGTCGAAGCCGCGCGTGGCGCCGGCGTTGCGGACGACCTCGACGGCGACGGCGATGTGCTCGGCGCTCAGCTCCTGTGCGGTGGCGCTTGGCGCCAGCGGCGCGCTTGCGAGAGCGGCCGCAAGAAACAGAGCGGCGCCTGACTTCCGGATTATGCGCATTTCATGGCTCCATTCGGGAGTGACTCAGGAAGAAAGCCATTCGACGCAGTCGCCGCGTGCGACAATGGCGGTGGAAGCGAAACCGATGAACAGGCCGTGTTCGACAACCCCGGGGATTCGGTTGAGTTCGTCGGCGAGGCTATCTGGATCGTGAATTCGGCCAAATGATGCGTCAAGGATATGGTTTCCGCCATCGGTAACGAGCGGCTGGCCGTTGGCCTGGGCCCTCAGCGTAATATGGCCGGAAAGGCCGAGCCGGACCGCTGTCCGCTCGATCCGCTCGCGGGTCGCGCGAAGGCCAAATCGCACCACCTCGATCGGCAGCGGGAAGGCGCCGAGGGCCTCCACCAGCTTGGCCGATTCCGCCACCACGATCATGCGTCGGGAGGCGGCGGCGACGATCTTCTCGCGCAGCAGCGCTCCCCCGCCGCCCTTGATCAGCCGCAGCGCCGGGTCGATCTCGTCGGCGCCGTCGACCACGAGATCGAGCGTCGGCTCGTCGTCCAGGGTCGTCAGCGTGATGCCCTCTGTCCGCGCCAGCTCGGCGGTACGCTCCGATGTCGGCACGCCGGTGATGTCGAGCCCCTCGCGCACGAGCTCGCCGAGCTTGCGGACGAAATGCTCGGCGGCCCGCCCCGTCCCGAGGCCGACCTTCATGCCGGGCTTCACTTCGGCAACGGCGGCCTCTGCCGCGCGCTTGCGCTCGTCGGCGGCGGTGGCCGAACCACCGCTCACGTGTTGAGCCCCCCGACGAGCAGGTACTTGACCTCGACGAATTCCTCGACGCCGTAGTGCGAGCCCTCGCGGCCGAGGCCCGATTCCTTCATGCCGCCGAAGGGCGCAAGCTCGGTCGAGATCGCGCCCGTGTTGATACCGACCATGCCGTAGTCGAGTGCCTCGGCCACGCGCCACACGCGCCCGAGGTCGCGGGCATAGAAGTATGCCGCAAGCCCGAACTCGGTGGCGTTGGCGAGTTCGATCACCTCCCGCTCGTCGCGGAAGCGGTAGAGCGGCGCCACGGGGCCGAACGTCTCCTCGCGCGTGATCATCATGTCCGGCGTGACGTTCCGGAGCACCGTCGGCTCGAAGAAAGTCCCGCCGAGGGCGTGGCGGTGGCCACCGACAACCACGGAGGCGCCCTTGCCGACCGCGTCCTTGATGTGCTCCTCGACCTTCTCGACCGCCGCCGGGTTGATCAGCGGCCCCTGCACCACCCCGTCGTCGGTGCCACGCCCGACCTTGAGCTTGCCGACCGCCGCCGCGAGCTTCGCCGAGAAGGCATCGTAGATCTTGTCCTGCGCGAAGATACGGTTGGCGCAGATGCAGGTCTGCCCCATGTTGCGGAACTTGGAGAACACCGCGCCCTCGACCGCGGCGTCGATGTCGGCATCGTCGAAGACGATGAACGGCGCGTTGCCGCCGAGCTCCAGTGCAACCTTCTTCACCGTCGACGCCGACTGGCGCATCAGAAGCTTGCCGACTTCGGTCGAGCCGGTGAAGGCTATGCAGCGCACCAGCGGGCTGGTCGTCAGTTCCTCACCAATCGCCGAGGCCTTGCCGGTGATGACGTTGAAGACTCCCGGCGGGAATCCCGCGCGCTCGGCGAGCACCGCAAGGGCGAGCGCGGTCAGCGGCGTCTCGCCGGCAGGCTTGCAGACCACTGTGCAACCCGCGGCGAGCGCCGGCGCGCACTTGCGCGTGATCATCGCGGCCGGGAAGTTCCACGGCGTGATCGCGCCCACTACGCCGATCGGCTGCTTCAGGACGACGATGCGTGCGTCCTCGCGGTGGCTCTGGCTGGTTTCGCCGTGGATGCGCTTGGCCTCCTCGCCGTTGAACTCCACGAACGAGGCCGCGTAGTCCACCTCCCCGATCGCTTCCGCCAGCGGCTTGCCCTGCTCGGTAGTCATGATGAGCCCGATGTCGTCGCGATTGGCGATGATCAGCTCGAACCACGTCCGCATGATCTTGGCCCGCGCCTTGCCGGTGAGCTTCGCCCACGCCGGGAAGGCCGCGTTCGCCTTCTCGATGGCATCGCGCGTCTCCACCGTCCCGAACCGCGGCACCTTGGCGATCGTCTCGTCCGTGGCCGGATCCGTCACCGCGGTTTCCGGCGTGCCGATCCACTGGCCGCCTACAAAACACTGCTCGCGGAGAAGGCTGGGATCCTTGAGTTTCATGACGCTTTCCATGCGGATGGCTGACTGCGCCGCTTGTTAGCACCTGCGCTGGCCATTTGCCACGAGGCCAAAACGCGCCGATCCTGCACCGTCCGGAACCGAAGCACACAGAGGTGCGGCAATGCTGACCGATCTCCTCCTCGCCATCGCCCATCATCTCCTCATCTTCGCCATCCTGGCCGTGCTCGCCATGGAGCTGACGATGGTGCGGCCCGAGATCAGCAACCGGCAGCTCCTGCGCCTCGGTCGCCTCGACCTCGCCTACGGCATCCTGGCGACGCTCATCCTCATCGTCGGCTTCGGCCGCGTCTTCTTCGGCGCCAAGCCGTGGGATTTCTACATCTACAACTGGGTGTTCTGGGCCAAGATCGCGGCCTTCGTCGCCGTCGGCGCCCTCTCCGGTCCGCCGACGCTGCGCATCGCGCGCTGGCGCGCCTCCGCCGTCGCCGATCCGGGCTTCCGGCCGCCATCGGGCGAGATTGCATCCGTGCGCCGGTTCATGCACTACGAGGCCGTCGTTTTCATTCTCATCCCCATCTTCGCGGCCATGATGGCCCGCGGCTACGGACTGTGATGCACGCACCGCCGGTCATCGTCTTCGACCTCGACGGAACCCTCGTCGACACCGCCCCCGATCTCCTCGCCACGCTGAACGCGGTGCTGGCCCCCGAGGGGTTCGACCCGATCAGCTCCGACGAGATCATCGGCTACGTCGGCAGGGGCGCCCGCGTGATGATCGAGCGCGTGTATGCCCGCGCCGGCCGGCCGCTGTCGCCCGAGAAGCGCGAGGCGCTGTTCGACACCTACCTTGCGCACTACGACGCGCACATCGTCGATGCCAGCAAGCCCTACGCCGGAGCCGAGGCCGCGCTCGACGGCTTCGCCGCCGCCGGATGGCGGCTCGCGGTCTGCACCAACAAGCTGGAAGCGCCGGCGCGGAAGCTCCTCGGCCTCCTCGGTCTCAGCCCGCGCTTCGCGGCGGTGAGCGGTCAGGATACCTTCGGCGTATCCAAGCCCGATCCGCGGCACCTCACTGAGACGATCCGCATGGCGGCCGGCCGGCCGGAGCGCGCGGTGATGGTCGGCGACTCCAACATCGACGTCGACACGGCGATCGCGGCGAACATTCCCGTCGTCGTGGTGAGCTTCGGCTACAGCCCGACGCCGGTGGCCGAGCTCGGCGCCACCGCCGTCATCGACCACTACAACGAGTTGTTCCCAACGGTGGAAAGGCTCAGCGCCCGACTTTCTCGCCGCGCCTGAACAGGATCGGCGCGATCGCGGTGAAGCGCCGGAGGTCCTTCTGCGCCGTAGGCGTCCACGCCGTTTCCGCCATCGCCGGCATCCGCGGGAAGAGCATGCGGTCGACGAGGACGCGATCGTGCATGTTCTCGCCCCACAGGCACGCCTGCACGCCGATCAGCTTCCGCCGCGCCGCCTCCGGCCAGTCGCTGCCGGGGTCGTGTCCGTAGGCCATGGACAGCGGCACGTCCCCCGCCCAGCTCATGCCCGGCTCCCACCAGTCCGCGCCCTGCGCCATGTCGAGGTAGCAATGCTCGGCAGGTGCCATCACCACGTCGTAGCCCTGCTCGGCCAGCGCGAGGCCGCTCGCCGATTTCCGCCACGCCACCAGGTAGGCGCCGTCCGTCGCGATGCCGCCGCCGTGCGCCGCCTCCTCCCACGCGCTGACGCTACGGCCGGTGGCGCGCACGATCTCCTGCGCGCGGTTCAGGAAGAAGGACTGGAGCTGGCGGTTCTCGGTCCAGCCGCGCTCCTTCATCAGCGCAAGCGCCAGCGGCGAGCCGAGCCACGCATCGTCCGCCACCTCATCGCCGCCGATGTGGAGCCAGGGCGATGGAAACATCTCGGCGACTTCCGCGAAAACCGACTCGAGGAAATCGTAGACCTGCGGCATCGCCGGATTGAGCGCGTCGTTCGGAAAATACTGGATCGAGCGATAGACGCCGGTCTCGTCCGGGTCGCAGAGGCGCGGCAGCGTGCGGACCACGCAGTAGCAGTGGCCCGGAATGTCGACCTCCGGCACGATCGTGATGCCGAGTTCCGCGGCGTGCTGCACGAGCGCAGCGAGTTCGGCGCGCGTATAGATGCCGCCGTAGGGCTCGGGGCCGCTGCCGAGAAGCGGCGGCACCGGCCGTCCGTGCCCACGCCACGCGGCCGTCTCCACCAGTTCGGGATAGCCGGGGACGTCGAAGCGCCAGCCCTCGTCGTCGGTGAGATGCAGATGGAAGCGGTTGAGCTTCACCCACGCCATGCAGTCGAGCAGGCGCTCCAGCGCTCCCGCCGTGTAGAACTGCCGCGCCGCGTCGAGGTGCATGCCGCGGAACCCGAAGCGGGGTTCGTCGGCGATCGTGCCGCCGGCCGGGAACGCGAATTCCTGCGGCGCAACGCGCGCGCCGCGCAGCATCTGCCCCAGCGTGATGAAGCCGTACAGGAAACCGGTGCGGTCCGAGGCCGTCACCGTTGCGCCGTCGCCCGCGAAGTCGAGGCGATAGGCGCTCGCCGGCATCGCATCGGATTGCGCGCGCACGGCGATGCCGCTCCCGCCAAACAGCGGCGCATCGTCGGGGAAGAGGCGCGCGGCAAGCGCGCTCGCGGAAGCGAACGCGTCCTTCGCGTCCGGCGGCCCGTCCACGAGCGACAACGGCGCGTCCACCGTGAGCCTGCCCGCGACATCGGCGGCCGCCGGCCACGGCACGATCGCGAGCGGGAGTACGCCGGCAGGCAACGTGGCGCGCGGTCCGGAGTCGAGGATCGGCACACCGGCGGCGCCGTTCCGTGTCATCAGCCCGACCGCGACCGGTGCAAGCGATCCGTCGGACAGGATGAGGTAGGCGCTCTTCGGGCCGTAGTTGTAGTGCGTCAGGAGGTGGCTGAGGCTGTCGGTCGCGATCGTCCACGTGTCGCCCTTGCCGAGCACGAAGCCTTCCGGCGGCTCGACCACGACGTAGTTGGACACCTGCTCGACGATGCGGCCGCCCTGCAGCCGTTCCGGGTCCGCCACGCGGAAGAGCGAGGTGAACGCGAGGCGGAAGTCGCTCACCGCATCGCCGCCGAGGTTGCGCAGCGTCAGGCGGACGGTCCCGCGTTCGCCTTCGGCCGGGCTGAAATCGCTGTCGAGACGAAAGCCGGGATCCGTCGCAGGCATCCTGTCACCCGCCTCTAGGTTTGCTGCAGCATGCCCTTGTAGACGCCGGGATCGGAACCCGGAATCTCCAGGACATCGAGCCGCTTGCGATAGAATGCGACCGGCCCTGCGCCGCCGATGACCGCATAGGCGTAGCCGGCTTCGCGCATGCCGTAGAGCGCCGCCATCAGCAGTGCCTCGCCGATCCCCTGCCCGCGCTCCTTTTCATCGACTCCGGTCGGCCCGAAGAAGCCTTTCGCCGTCGCATCGGCGCAGGCGAAGCCGATCAGGTCGTTCCCGCGCGTCGCGATCCACGTCGTGATCGGATGAGCCGAGAACGCCACCTCGCATTCTCCCGCCCACGTCGCCGAGAAAGTCCGGCCGATCCAGTCGACAACCGGCTTCCGCTCGGGCGCCAGCGCGCGGCGGACCGTCACCGCGGCCGGCAGCTTCCGTTCGATGTCGGGAAGGTCGTACAGTCGGACCAGCAGATCGGGCACCACCACCTCGTGCTTCCGGGATGATGGTGGGCGCGACAGGGATTGAACCTGTGACCCCTCCCGTGTGAAGGGAGT
>CAZXKZ010000012.1:21497-26487 GCA_964641825.1 uncultured Bauldia sp. | reverse complement strand
ACCCTCGACCCCAACCTTGGCAAGGTTGTGCTCTACCCCTGAGCTACACCCGCTCACTTCCGGCCCGACGAGGCCGGAACGGAGGCTTATATCGCCGCCGCATCTGCAAAATCAATACGAGCGGACGGGCCGGGACGGCCACGCTATGCTTGCTCCCAACCTTCCTGTTCACGGCGACCGCCTAGCGGCATGGGGAGCGGGACACGCACCCTTGTGCGCCCCGCCGCTCCCCGCTATGTGCGGCTCCCTCACCACGCTTGCCGGACGGACAGAAAAAAGATGGCCGCCACCCGGGACGATCTCATGGGGATGCTCACGCGCCTCGGCATCACGGTCGCGACGGTGGAGCATCCGCCCCTGTTCACCGTCGAGCAGTCCCAGGCGCTGCGTGGTGAGATCCCCGGCGCCCACACCAAGAACCTGTTCCTGAAGGACAAGAAGGGCGCCCTGTTCCTGGTGACGGCGGCCGAGGACGCCGCCATCGACCTCAAGCACATCCACCACCGCATCGGCGCTTCGGGGCGCATCTCCTTCGGCAATCCGACGCTGCTGATGGACACCCTCGGCGTCGCCCCCGGCGCGGTGACGCCGTTCGGCGCCATCAACGATACCGGGGGCCGCGTGACGGTCGTGCTGGATGCGCCGCTTGCGGCCGCGCCCACGATCAACTGCCATCCGCTCGCCAACACCGCCACCACCACCATCGCCACGGCCGATCTCATCGCCTTCCTGCGCGCCACGGGCCACGAGCCGGTGATCGCCGCGGTTTCCGGGGAGGCCGGCGGCGAATTGTGAAAATCGCCCCGCCGCTCCATATTTGGGCGGAATCCGCGACAACCGGCGGGATGCCCCGCCCGAACAGGTGAAACGACCCATGAGCATGATCATGCCGGAAGCGAGCCCGCCGGCCGCCGGATCGGCCAACGGCGCCGGCCTCATCAAGGACACCACCACCCAGGCCTTCGCCAAGGACGTCCTCGACGAATCCCGCGCCCAGCCCGTGCTGGTCGATTTCTGGGCGCCGTGGTGCGGCCCCTGCCGCACGCTGTCGCCGATCATCGAGAAGGCGGTCACCGCCGCCAGGGGCGCGGTGAAGCTGGTCAAGATGAACATCGACGACCATCCCGCCATTGCCGGCCAGCTCGGCATCCAGTCGATCCCCGCCGTCATCGCGTTCAAGAACGGCCAGCCGGTGGATGGTTTCGTGGGTGCGCTCCCCGAGGGTCAGGTGAAGGCGTTCATCGAGCGCGTCGCCGGTCCTGCCGGTCCGAGCGACACCGAGCTTCTGGTCGAGGACGGCAACGCCCGCCTCGCCGCCGGCGATGTCGCCGGCGCGGCGGAGGCCTTCGCCACCGCCCTTGCCCGCGATGCCACGCTGGTTCCCGCCATCGTCGGCCTCGCCTCCTGCCACCTCGCCACCGGCAATCTCGATGCGGCCAGGCAGACCCTCGCCGCGGTCGCCGAGACGGCGGCCTCCGATCCCTCGGTCGCCGCCGTGCGCGCGCAGATCGAGGTCGCCGAGCAGGCCGCGTCGCTGGGCGACACCGCCGACCTCGAGGCGCGGATCGCCGCCGATCCGAAGGACTGGCAGGCCCGGTTCGATCTCGCCCTCCTGCTCAACGCCAGGGGCGACCGCGAGGGCGCCAGCGACAGCCTCCTTGAAATCGTCGCCAGGAACCGCAGTTGGGAGGACGAGAAGGCGCGGAAGCAGCTCGTCCAGTTGTTCGAGGCGTGGGGTCCCACCGACCCGGCCACGCTCTCCGGGCGGCGCCGGCTTTCGTCGCTGCTGTTCGCCTGACGGACGCGGGAACGCGCATGAAAGCCGGCAACTGCATCTACGGCTGCCCTCAGGACCTCCCCGAGGTCATCCCGGTCTTTCCCTTGCCTGCGGCGCTTCTTCTGCCGCGCGCCGACATGCCGCTCAACATCTTCGAGCCGCGCTACATGGCCATGGTCGATGCGGCGATTGCAGGCGACCGCGTCATCGGCATGATCCAGCCCGACGAGAATGCCAGCCCATGCCTGCGCGGGCCGACGCTCCGCCAGGTCGGCTGCTGCGGCCGCATCGTCTCCTTCGCCGAGACGGGTGACGGCCGCTACATGATCACGCTGTCGGGCATCGCGCGCTTCAGGGTCGTTGACGAGGTGCCGACCACGACGCTGTTCCGCCAGTGCCGCATCACCAGCGCGCCGTTCGCCGTCGATTTCGCCGGCGAGGAGACGGCGGTCGACCGCAACGCCGTCCTCCGCGCCTTCCGCGCCTATCTCGACGCGCACAACCTCGACGTCGATTGGGAGAGCGTTGGCCGCGCCTCGAACGAGACGCTCGTCAATGCGCTCGCCATGATGGCGCCCTTCGGTCCTGCCGAGAAGCAGGCGCTGCTGGAGGCGCCGGATCTCAGGGCGCGCGCCGACACGCTCGTCGCGCTGACCGAGATGTCGCTGGCCGGTGCGCCGTCCGGCGGCGAGGACGGGCGGCGCCTGCAATGAGCGAGGCCGCCCGCGCCGCCGGCGCCGTCGATCCGAAGCTCCTCGAGATTCTCGTATGCCCGCTGACGCGGACGACGCTCGAATACGACGCCGCGCGCCAGGAGCTCGTCAGCCGCGCGGCCAAGCTCGCCTATCCGATCCGCGACGGCATCCCGATCATGCTCCCCGACGAGGCCCGCCCGCTGGAAGACTGATCCGCCGTCATCCTCCCCCGCTTGCGGGGGAGGGGACCGCGCGAAGCGCGATGGAGGGGCCATCCCTCACTTCGCCGCCGCCATCGCGCCGCTCGGATAGTGGCGCCACAGCAGCGCCGCGGTCAGCGCCGTTGCCGGCAGCGCCAGGAGCAGCGGCACCGCCAGCCCGACGCCTCCGGCGATCATCGCCGCCGCGAGGAGGCACGCCAGGAAGCAGCCGACATCCCATCCGCCCTCCATCACCATGTTGAAACGCAGCGGGCACGGCGATGCCTTGGCGAGGTTGTAGGTGACGGCGCCGACGGTCGGCGACAGCAGTGGCCAGAACAGGCCGCCGAGCGCGTTCGCCGCTACCGCCAGCCACGGCGAGCCGAGGCTCGCCGCGCGCATCAGCACGATCGCCGCGCCGAGGCCGTAGGCGATCACCACCGCCCTGCGCCCGAAGCCGGCGTCGATGTGCCGCCCAAGCAGGAGTCCGCAGACCGCGCCGACGAGGCCGGCGAGCGCCATCGCGCCGCCGTAGGCCGCGATGCTCTCGCCGAGCGAGACGAAGAGCGCGATCTGCCAGACGAAGATGAAGCACGCGTCGAACCAACCGTCGGCGGCGAAGATCAGCGCCGCGGTCCGCGCCGCGCTGAACACGCCGGGCGCCTCGCGCAGCACCGGCACGTTGGGCGCGCGCACGAGCGGCAGCACGGCGAGCGCCTGGATGCACGCCACGCCTGCGAACATCCACCGCGGGCCGAGCGTCACCAGCGCCCACGTTCCGACGACCGGCGCGACGATGCCGGCCACGGTCATCAGCGCCTCGCGCGCGCTGATCTGGTGTCCGCGGTGCTCCGCGTCGCCGAGCGCTGCAAAATAGGCGTTGTAGGAGACGTAGTAGACGACCTCGCTCAGCGAGGCGACGACGACCAGAAGGACGAGCACCGGACCGACGCCCTGCACTTCGGCCAGCACCGGGTATTGCAGCGCCATGCCGATCGTGCCCGCGGCGAGCAGCGGTTTCAGGCCCCATCGCTTGGCAAGCGGCAGCACGAAGGGCCGCAGCACGAAGCGGAGCGCAACGATGCCGGCCTGCGCCACGAGCGCGGCCGGTATCGGCACGCCGGCCCGCAGCATGAAGACCATGAAGAAGATCGCGCCCGCGCTTTGGGCGAGCGCCTGGATTCCGGAATGGAGGTTGACGCGATTGATCGCGTCGTTGCGCAGGAAGGCCATGGAGAAACCGACAGGAAGGGGATTAGCGGGACCGCGGCCCTGACAGGCCGCCGCCGGCGGACTTTCGCTCTACGAAATGACCCGTTCCATCGGGGGAGTCCCCTTGTCGATGGCGCGGACTATGGTCCGCACCCGCCGCAATTGCAAGCCGCTCCGCCGATAGGTGACGCTGGCCGACTTCCCGATGCACGCTGTCCAGCGCATGAGGAAGGTCGGCTCCCTTCTCCAGTCTCGCGGTCCGCTCGCCAAGAAACGGAGTGAGGGGTTACAGCGCCTCGCCGCTGAGGAGCCGCGGCGGATTGCCGGCGATGCCGGCGCCACCCGCCGCCTCTTCCACGAACAGCCGCTTCAGCCCTGGAAGCCGGTCGACCGCTCCGAGGCCGATGTCTCTTGCGATCCTCAGCAGCGGGTTGTCGTTCGAGAACAGCCGCGTCAGCCCGTCGGTGGCGAGCGCCATCTCGGTCGTGTCCCAGCGCCGCCAGCGCTGGTAGCGGTCGAGCACGCTGACCGCGCCGATGTCGAGGCCGAGACGATGGGCCTCGACGATCGTCTCGGCGAGCGCGGCAACGTCGCGATAGCCGAGATTGAGCCCCTGCCCTGCGATCGGATGGATCGTGTGCGCCGCGTCGCCGACGAGCGCGAAGCGTGGTGCCACGAACGCGCGCGCGATGCTCAGCGACAGCGGAAAGGCGCGCGGAACGTCAACCAGCGCGAAAGCTCCGAGGCGATGCCCGAACCGCCGCTCCAGTTCGACGCCGAGGACCAGCGGATCGCCTGCGACGAGCCGCTCGGCGATGTCGGTCGGCTCGGTCCACACCAGCGACGAGCGGTAGCGCCCGTCCTTCGGTTTCAGCGGCAGCGTCGCGAACGGACCGCCGGGCATGAAATGCTCCTGCGCGACACCGTTGTGCGGCCGCTCGTGGGCGACTGTCGCCACGATCCCGGATTGCCCGTAGTCGTGCCCGATGGTGGCGATGCCGGCGAGCTCGCGGAGGCGCGAGCGGGCGCCATCAGCGGCCACCAGAAGGCGGGCGGCGATGGTCCGCCCTCCCCGGGTCCTGGCAAGGACGCGCGCCGGTTCGACC
>CAZXKZ010000012.1:7161-21487 GCA_964641825.1 uncultured Bauldia sp. | reverse complement strand
TGAGCGCCGCCACTACCACGCCGTCCGGCACCACGTGCGCCATGGCGCCCTCGTGCGACGCGAACGTCAGGAAGACCGGCCTCACCACGTCCCGCGTGCGGCTGTCGGTGACAATCATCGCGGTGACTTCTTCGGCCTCCGCGGCGACCTCCTGCCATACGCCCAGATGCTCGAGCATCTTGCGTCCGCCGGCCACGATCGTGGAGGCGCGGCCCTCGCGCGGACGGGCGCCGGGCGGCGCCGCGTCGACCACCGTCACGGCGAGATCGGGGTCCGACTTGCGCAGTGCCAGCGCCAGCGCAAGCCCGACCTGCCCACCGCCGGCGACGAGCACGTCCACGGTTTCCGCCGCGGTTTCCAGGGGCGATGAGGCGCGTGGTATCACGCCGGAGAACATAGCGCCGGAGACCGCAGATGCCCAACGCGATCGAAACGCTCCTTTCGGTCCTCGATCTCGAGCCGCTGGAGCACAATCTCTTTCGCGGCCGCAGCCCGCAGGTCGGCTGGCAGCGCGTCTTCGGCGGCCAGGTCATCGGCCAGGCGCTGGTCGCAGCCGCCCGCACGGTTTCCAATCGCGGCGCTCATTCCCTCCACGCCTATTTCATGCGCCCCGGCGATCCGGCGGTCCCGATCATCTACGAGGTCGACCGGATCCGCGACGGCAACAGCTTCGCCACCCGCCGCGTCGTCGCCATCCAGCACGGCGAGGCGATCTTCGCCATGTCGGCCTCCTTCCAGATCGAGGAGCCTGGGCTCGATCACCAGATCCCGATGCCCGACGTGCCGCCGCCGGAGAAGCTGCCGAGCGAGGCCGACCTCAAGGCGGCCTACCTGCATAACGCCCCCGAGGGCGTGCGGCGGTATTGGGATCGCCCGCGCCCGATCGAGCTCCGCCCCGTCGATCTCCGCCACTACGTCAGCCGCGAGCCGCTCGAGCCCACGCAATATGTCTGGGTGCGCGCCACCGAGAGGCTGCCCGACGATCCCGACATTCACCGCTGCGTCCTGGCCTACGCCTCCGACATGACGCTCCTCGACACCTCGCTGTTTGCCCACGGCCGCTCGATCTTCGATCCCGACCTCCAGGCCGCGAGCCTCGATCACGCCATGTGGTTCCATCGGCCGTTCCGCGCCGACGAGTGGCTGCTCTACGCCGAGGACAGTCCGTCGGCTTCCGGCGCGCGCGGTTTCACGCGCGGCAGCCTTTTCAGCCGCGACGGCCGGCTGGTCGCCTCGGTTGCCCAGGAGGGCCTCATCCGTGTGCGCTCGGAAGGCACTGCGCCTCTGATCGTCTGATGCACAAGAAATAGTCAGGCCGGCGGTTCGCAGCCCGGGGCGGCGGCGGTTCGGCACCCCGAAAGTAAACAATCTCTAGACGCACAGGCCGTTCCGCCGGGGACTGGCACGGACCTTGATTGTGTCAGCCCGGACAAAGCCGGGTGGCCCGCCCACCGGCGTTGCCGAGCGACACATCTGGCCGCGCGCGATCAGGCGGGACGGCGGAGATCAACTGGAGCAAGCCATGAAGATTGTTATGGCCATCATCAAGCCGTTCAAGCTGGACGAAGTACGCGACGCACTGACCGCCGTGGGCGTCCAGGGCCTGACCGTGACCGAGGTCAAAGGCTACGGCCGCCAGAAGGGCCACACGGAGATTTACCGCGGCACCGAGTATGCCGTGAGCTTCCTGCCGAAGATCAAGATCGAGGTCGCGGTGGCCGCCGGTCAGGCGGAGCGGGTCGTCGAGGCGATCTCGTCCGCCGCCAAGACCGGACAGATCGGCGACGGCAAGATCTTCGTCTTCGCCATCGACCAGGCGGTGCGCATCCGCACTGGCGAAACGGACTCGGACGCCCTGTAGCAACCCCGCGAATGGTGGCGCCCCGCCGATGCCGCATCTTCCTCCCGCGGCATCGGCGGGTTTTGCAAACGGTTGCAATCCCGATGGAATCCCAGGCGACCTATCCGCTACCGCGTTCGTTCACCGCTGGGCTCGCGGTCGGGCCTCATTGGGGTCCCCGTCGGGCATTCGGCAGGCTCCCGGACGCCTCCTGGCGGCCTGCCCATCATTTGTGCAGACGCTTCGCCATCGCCCCGGCCCTCCGAAGCGACCCTATCCACTCTCTGTGGCGTTTCTGCGGTTCCGGCCGGTTTCTCGTCCGTGGCATGGCGATTGCTACCCATTTCTTACAGGCGGCGGCTGTCGCCCATTTCGTGTGCAACGCGGGCTTCTTCGGAGCTTCGTGTTCCGGAAAACCAAGGGGAAAGCAATGAAACTACTGAAGACCTTTCTTGCCGCCGCGCCGTTGGTGGCCCTGGCCGTAGTGCCCGCGCTCGGCCAGGAGGCCGAGGTCGTTGCAGAAGCCGCGGAAGTCGTAGCGGTTCCGAACCCCGGCAACACCACGTGGATGCTCATTTCGACCATCCTCGTGCTGTTCATGACCGTGCCCGGATTGGCGTTGTTCTACGGCGGCCTCGTTCGCACCAAGAACATGCTGTCGGTGCTCATGCAGGTCTTGATGATCACCGCAGTGATCATCATCGTATGGGTGCTCTACGGCTACTCCCTCGCGTTCGGCGGTGGCACAAGCCCTTACTGGGGCGGCCTCGCCAAGGTCTTCCTAGCCGGCGTAACGCCGGATTCCCTCGCCGCCACCTTCACTGACGAGGTGATCCCCGAATACGTCTTCATCTGCTTCCAGATGACGTTCGCCTGCATCACGCCGGCGCTGATCGTCGGCGCATTCGCCGAGCGGATGAAATTCTCGGCGGTGATCCTGTTCACCATCCTCTGGGCGACGTTCGTCTACTTCCCGATCGCGCACATGGTCTGGGACGGCAGCGGCCTTCTCTACAACTGGGGCACGCTCGACTTCGCCGGTGGCACGGTGGTTCACATCAACGCCGGCATTGCCGGCCTGGTGGGCTGCATCATGGTCGGCAAGCGCACGGGCATCGGCAAGGACATGATGGCGCCCAACTCGATGACGCTGTCCATGGTCGGCGCCTCGATGCTCTGGGTAGGCTGGTTCGGCTTCAATGCCGGCTCCAACCTCGAAGCCAACGGCGGCACCACGCTGGCGATGATCAACACCTTCACCGCTACGGCCGGCGCCATCATCGCCTGGTCGGTCATCGAAGGTGCGGTCCGCGGCAAGGCATCGATGCTGGGTGCGGCATCCGGGCTGGTCGCGGGCCTCGTTGCGGTGACGCCTGCAGCGGGAATTGTCGGGCCGATCGGAGCCATCGTGCTCGGCATCGTGGCGAGCATCGCCTGCTACTTCTTCGTCGCGGTCGTGAAGCCTGCTGCCGGATATGACGACAGCCTCGACGTGTTCGGTATCCACGGCATCGGCGGTATCGTCGGCGCCATCGGCACCGGCATTCTCGCCAGCAGCGCACTCGGCGGCATCGGATATGCCGAAGGCGTGACGATGGGCGGGCAGGTCTGGACGCAGATCCTCGCCGTCCTAGTGACGATTATCTGGTGTGGCGTGGTGAGCGCGATCCTCTACAAGATCGTCGACCTGATCATCGGCCTTCGGGTCACTCCGGAAGTCGAGCGCGAAGGCCTCGATCTCGCGTCTCACGGCGAGGCGGCCTATCACACCTCCTGACCACGGACACATCACCAACAACGAAGAGCCCGGCCTTTGCGCCGGGCTCTTTATTTTGACCGGAACGTCCGTTGGTTAATGGCGGCTTTACCTGCCCGGCGTACGGTCTGTCCGATCTTTGTTGCCTTGCGTCGGACAAGACCGGATGCGTTCCCAGATACGCCTGTCGCGATCAGTCTCCATTCACATATCCAATGACGGCTCCCTCCGCCGGTTGATCAAGCGGAATCTGTCGGCTGTTGGCGGCCTCGGGGTGCTCGCCGCCGCCGCAGCCGCCGCGGCGAGCCTGGCCACGTGGGCCGCCGACGACCCGAGCTTCAGCCGCGCCACCGACCATTCCGTTCGCAACATCCTCGGCTTCCCCGGTGCTGTCGTGGCGGACCTATTCACACAGTTGTTCGGCCTGGCGGCCTCCCTCCTCCTCATTCCGCCGGTGGTCTGGGCCTGGCGGACGGTGTTCGCCAACCCTTCGCGGCTATCGTGGAAGACCGCAGTGACATGGCTGGCGGGTGCGCTGGTAGGCGCCATGTCGCTCGCAACGCTAGCAGTGCCGGGATCCTGGCCCATACCGTCCGGACTTGGCGGAGTGGTCGGCGATCTCCTGCTTCATGTCCCGGCCGCCGTGCTGGGTGGCACCCCGTCGGGGGTCAGTGCCGTCGTCCTGGGCGTGATGTTTGGCATCGCCTCCGCCGTGCTGCTCCTCCACTCATGCGGGCTGATCCTGCGTTTCGAGCCTGCGACTGATTCCGAAGACGATGAGGAATTCGCGCCGCCCGTCCGGCCGTCCGCCCGGGTTGTCATCGCCGACGAGGAGGACGATGACGACGATGAGACAGGCAGTTCGGCGGACGACTATGAAGACGACGACTCCAGGCCCTCGCGTCTCGCGCTTGTTTTCGGAGCGATCCAGCACGTCGTCCTGAAGCTCTTCGGCTGGCTGCGCCGCACCATGGCTCGTCGGCGCGCGGATTACGCCGAACGTGTCGCCGTTCGCGAGGACCGCCGCTGGCGCGTGGAGCCGCGCCTTGGCGTCGACGGCGAATGGTACGCACCGGATGGCGACGGCGAACCGGACGGCGATCTGCACGGCTTCGAGGATGAAGACACGGATTCCGACGAGGAGCACGAACCGCCGCCACCTCCGCAGAAGCGCAAGCCAAAGGCTGCGGCAAAGCCAAAGCGGCCGGCACGCCAGACCTTCGAGCTTCCCTCGCTCGATTTTCTGGCCGAGCCGAAGGCCTCAGAGCGCAAGACGACAGTCAGTACGGCGCAGCTCGAACAGAACGCCCGCGATCTTGAAGGCGTGCTCGACGACTTCGGCGTGAAGGGCGAGATCATCAACGTGCGGCCCGGTCCGGTCGTGACGCTCTATGAGCTCGAACCGGCGCCCGGCATCAAGTCGGCGCGGGTCATCGGATTGGCCGACGACATCGCCCGTTCGATGAGCGCCATCGCCTGCCGTGTCGCCGTCATTCCCGGCAAGAACGCCATCGGCATCGAGCTGCCGAACGCCAAGCGCGAGACGGTCTATCTGCGCGAACTCCTGTCATCGGGAGACTTCGATGAATCGCGCGCGCGCCTGGGGCTCTGCCTCGGCAAGACCATCGGCGGCGAGCCGGTCGTCGCCGACCTTGCTCGCATGCCGCATCTGCTCGTGGCGGGCACCACCGGCTCCGGCAAATCGGTGTCAATCAACACCATGATCCTGTCGCTTCTCTACCGATGGACGCCGGCGGAGTGCCGCATGATCATGATCGACCCCAAGATGCTCGAACTGTCGATTTACGACGGCATCCCGCATCTCCTCACGCCGGTCGTCACCGATCCCAAGCAGGCGGTGATCGCACTGAAATGGACCGTGCGCGAGATGGAGGACCGCTATCGCAAGATGTCGAAGCTCGGCGTCCGCAACATCGACGGTTACAACGCGCGGCTCGCGCAGGCGCTCGCCAAGGGCGAGACGCTGACGCGCACCGTGCAGACCGGGTTCGATCAGGAAACCGGCGAGGCGATCTACGAGAAGGAAGCGCTTTCGCTCGACCCGATGCCGTACATCGTCGTCATCATCGACGAAATGGCCGACCTCATGATGGTGGCAGGCAAGGACATCGAAGGCGCCGTGCAGCGCCTCGCCCAGATGGCCCGCGCTGCCGGCATCCACGTCATCATGGCAACGCAGCGCCCCTCGGTCGACGTCATCACCGGCACGATCAAGGCGAACTTCCCGACCCGCATCTCGTTCCAGGTGACGTCCAAGATCGACAGCCGCACCATCCTCGGCGAACAGGGCGCTGAACAGCTCCTTGGCCAAGGCGACATGCTCTACATGATGGGTGGCGGCCGCATCACCCGCGTGCACGGCCCCTTCGTCAGCGACAAGGAAGTGGAAGAAGTCGTCGCGCATCTGAAGGAGCAGGGGGCGCCGGAGTATCTTTCGGCGGTCACCGTGGACGAGGACGCCGGCGGCGGCGATGGCCTCGACATGGATGGGGGCGGGGACGGCGAAGAGTCAAACGACCTCTACGACAAGGCCGTCGCCATCGTGCTGCGCGACCGCAAGGCCTCCACCAGCTACATCCAGCGCCGGCTTGCGATCGGCTACAATCGCGCTGCCTCCATCATCGAGAAGATGGAGCAGGAGGGCGTGGTCGGACCCGCCAACCACGCCGGCAAGCGCGAGATTCTGGTTCCCGAGGACGGCGAGGCCGCATTCCGGTAAGTCCACGGCCGGTTGGACACGCCGCGAATTCGCCATAGAACGTCTCTATCGCGCCAATGGGCGAACGGAGAAATGTGTGGACTCGAGATCGTGACGGTGAAGAAACGTGCCGGGCAAGCCGGCAGGGCTTCGCAAGCCGGTCTCGTCCTTCTGGGACTTGCTCTCGCCGCAGGAGACCTGCTGCCCGCGTCCGCGGCGGTCCGCGATCCGGTTCCGATGCCGCATCTTCGGCCGCCCTATCAAGGCCCCTCGGTCGGACCGCCGGTGCAATCCGCGCCGGCAGCCGTCTCGGGTACCGATGCCGGCGCCGCAGCGACAAGCGCAGCGCGCCCTTCCGTCGATGTCCGGTTCCAGCCGAACTCCCCCTTCAGCTACGAGCAGCAGGTCGCGCTCGCCAACATCACCGCGTACTTCAATTCCTTCCGCCTGATGGAAGGCGAGTTCATCCAGTTCGGTCCGAGCGGCGAGCAGGCCGAAGGCGTCTTCTTCCTGAACCGGCCGGGCAAGATCCGGTTCCACTTCCGCCCGCCGACCCGCCTCGACATCATCGCCGACGGCAGTTCGGTCGCGGTCCGCGACGGCAAGGCTCAGACGCAGGACATCTATCCGCTGTCGAAGACGCCGCTCCGATACCTCCTCGCGGAGCGCATCGACCTGACATCGCCTGAACTGGTGAACGAGGTGCGCGAGGAAGCCGATCTCATATCTGTGGTGATCGTGGAGCGCTCGGCCCTAGTCGACGGCACGCTGACCATGATCTTCGACAGGAAGACCTACGAACTGCGCCAGTGGGTCGTCACTGACGCGCAGGGCCTCAACACATCGGTCGCCATCTTCAACACCACGACGGGCAAACCGCAGGATCCGAACTACTTCCGGATCATGGGCTACTAACGCCCGGTGCACACTTTCGTGAGCACCCTGGCCGGGCTTGAAACCGGGCCTGCACACACCATCTGACGATCCATAGCGGGCTGTTCCAATCGGTAGCGCCCCCCGTCTCGCCGAGAACGGCCCGCAGCGTTGGCCTCTTTGGCCGGCGTTGCGCTAGAAGCGCGGAAGCGCCCAGTCTCCCCCGGGACTGGGCGTTTTCTTTTCCAGCATGGAAACGAGCTACCGCCGCGGCTGCAGGCGTTCGATCTTCTGCAGCGCCTCGCGCACCCGGCCAAGCTCCGACACGGTCGCCGTCAGGCGGTCGGCGAGCGTCGCCCGCAGGCTGATCGCGATCTGCGGGTATTCGTTAAGCATGCGGGTGATGAGCTTTCGATCGACCTCGAGGACCTGCGAGGGGATGCGCGCCGTCGCTGTCGCCGGGCGCTTGGTCTCGACGAAAAGAGCGATCTCGCCGATGAGCGAGCCGGCATCGCATTTCGCCACGACGTCGGTCCGCTCACCCTCACGCACCGTGAGTTCGACCGTGCCGCTGGAGACGACATAGCCCGACATCGCCCGGTCGCCGGCGCGGAACAGAACCTGCCCCGCCAGGAGGTCGAGGCGCACCGCGCTGAACGCTATCAGCCGCAACTGCTCTGTCGGCAGGCTCGCGAACAGAGGTATCCGCTTCAGGAGAGCGATGTCGCCGTCGAGGCTCATTCAACCGTCCGAGGCTGCGGTGCGTCGTCCTGCATCAGGGGACCAGCTTGTACCCGCCGGCTTCCGTGACCAGGAGTTCCGCCTTGGACGGATCGCGCTCGATCTTCTGCCTGAGCCGATAGATGTGCGTTTCGAGCGTGTGAGTGGTGACGCCGGAGTTATAGCCCCAGACCTCGTGGAGAAGGATGTCGCGCGTGATGACCTTCTCGCCGGCGCGATAGAGGAATTTCAGGATCGCCGTCTCCTTTTCGGTCAACCTGATCTTCTGCCCCTTCTCGTCGACCAGCGTCTTGGCGCTTGGCCGGAACGTATAGCGGCCAATGGTGAAGACAGCGTCTTCGCTCTGCTCGTGCTGGCGGAGCTGCGCGCGGATGCGCGCGAGCAGCACGGCAAAACGGAACGGCTTCGTCACGTAGTCGTTGGCGCCTGCCTCCAGCCCGAGGATCGTGTCGGATTCGGAGTCGTGGCCCGTCAGCATGATGACCGGCGCCTTGAAGCCGCCCTTGCGCAGGAGCTTGACCGCCTCGCGGCCGTCCATGTCGGGCAGGCCGACGTCCATGATCACGAGATCGAGCGGCTCGGTACGGGCCCGCGCCACGCCCGTGGCGGCCGTGGCATCCTCGGCAAGCTCGAATTCCTCATAGCGGGAAAGCTGTTCGACAAGGCTGTCCCGAAGGACTTCGTCGTCGTCGACCACCAGAATCTTGCGTGCCGGCATCGCAGAACAGCCTGTGTTGTGGACCGGGCTGGCCGGACCGGGGCGCGGAACGGCTCATTTCCCTTTGGATTCGAGCTTTCTTGAGGTGTAGACCTCAACCGGCGGCCGGCGCAAGACAACCGCGCCACAGTGCCTAACGGTGGAGTGCGGGTGAACAGGCAGGGGTCGAGGCGCGAGCCGCTCCGGCAAATCGTGGTTCGGTCGGCCCCCGGCGACCGTCTGCGCGGCATCCTGACGGCGTCGGGGGCGAGGATGAGGGTCGCGCTCGGGCGATCGGGCATCTCCGGCAGCAAGCGCGAGGGCGACGGGCATACCCCAAGGGGCACCTTCAGGCTCGTGTCGGTGCTCCACCGTTCCGGCATGGGGCGGAAGCCCGTCACCCGCCTCCCCCTGGCGAGCTTCGGCCCGGATTTCGGCTGGTGCGACGACCCGCGGGACAGCAACTACAACCGGCCGGTGAGGCTGCCCTATGCCGGACGGCACGAGCCCTTCTGGCGCGACGATCAACTCTACGACATCGTCGTGGTGCTCGATTTCAACCTCGCGCGCCCGCGGCCGGGTGCCGGAAGCGCCATCTTCATGCACGTGGCCGCGCCCGATCTCTCGCCGACGGACGGCTGCGTCGCCCTGCCGAAACAGGATCTCCTGCGCCTCCTGGAACGCGTCGGCCCCGAAACCACGCTGACGATCGTCTAGCGGTTCACGCGTTCGGTACAGTACGGACGCCGAAGAGCGCGCTTCCGACCCGCACGTCCGTGGCCCCGAAGGTGATCGCCGTCTCGAAATCGGCGCTCATTCCCATCGACAGGGAGCGCAAGCTAAGCCGCCCGCCGATCTTGGCCAGAAGCGCGAAGTGCGGCGCGGCGACGGCGTCGAGAGGCGGAATGCACATGAGGCCGTCGATATCGAGCCCGTGCACGTTGCGGCAACGCGTCACAAAGGCATCGGTGTCCTCCGGAGCGATGCCGGCCTTCTGTGTCTCTCCGCCGGTGTTCACTTCGACAAGCAGGCGCGGATTCCGGTTCTGGCGCTGGATTTCGTCTGCGATGACACCGGCGATACGGTCGCGGTCAACGGTATGGATGGCGTCGAACAGCGCGATCGCCTCGCGCGCCTTGTTCGACTGGAGAGGCCCGATGAGATGGAGCTCAACGTCGGGAAACTCCGCCTTGAGCGAGGGCCACTTCGCCTTCGCTTCCTGAACCCGGTTCTCACCGAAAGCGCGATGGCCCGCTTCAAGGAGCGGCCGGACGGCGTCCGCACCGAACGTCTTCGATACGGCGATCAACCTCGCCGAACCCGGCGCACGGCCGGCGGCCATCTCGGCGGTGGCGATCCGCCGTTTGACATCGAGGTAATTGTCCAGCGCAGACATGCCGCGTAGCGAGTGGCGGCGAACACCCGGAATGTCAACCGCCGCTGGACCTTGCGCCTACTTGCCGCGCTTCCACGCCTCGTATTCGGCCTGGCCGGCCTCATCGAGCGGATAGTAGCGGCGGATGCTGCCACCCTCGGCCAGCCTCATACGGCTGAACTCCTCCCAGTCTTCGTGATCGCGGGTATAGCGAAGCACCATCGCCGCCATCGCCGCCGGGATCAGGACGGCACCGTCGTCGTCCGCGATCATGATGTCGCCTGGCATCACCAGGACAGCGGACAAGGCGACAGGCACGTTGCACGCCCACGGGAACAGCGTCGCCTGCGAGGCATAGTTGGGCGTGAAGCCGGTGGTCCAGAGCGGCAGGCCGAGGTCACGCACCGCCGGCCAGTCCCGGATGCAGCCGTCGACCACGATGCCGCTGCCGCCGCGGCCCTTGAAATAGGTGATGAGCATCTCGCCCATGGTGCCGGTGTAGGCGTCCCCGTACGCCTGCACCGCAAGCACGTCGCCAGGCTGCACGGTATCGAACACCGCCCAGAGTGCGGTGTGTTTCTCGACGTGCTCCTCAGTGGCGCCCGATGCGAGATTCCAGACGATGTCTTCGCGCCGCGGCATGAATTGCAGCGTGACGACAGGGCCTGCGACCTTGGCGCCGGGAACGCGCGCGAGCGGTCCGCGGATGAAGGTCTGGCGCACACCCATCCGGTGGAGGATCGCCGTCGTCGTCGCGCTGCCGACTTCCTTCAGGCGGCTGACCACCGCAGGATCGGGCCGGGCGAACGGCGGCCCCATGATGGGCAGCGCCTTGGCGATGTCCGGGGCGGGCAGCGTGATATCGGTGAACAGCTCCGCCATTTTCCAAGCATTCCTTCGGTGATCGCATCCGCGAACGGTTGATTTTCCTACGCTTCGGCCGCCCTGCTCGCAACGAAACCGTGCCGGAATTGAACTGCGAGGAGCCGGAGCCAGGCACCGCCGGCGCCATTGACCCAGGCGCCCGATTCTGGTGATGGTCCGCCCGCAGCGGCCGGCCGCGGCCGCGGATTTTCAAGCAGTTCCGGAACGCCCCCATCCATGGCCAGCGAGCGTTACAATCCACGCGTAGCCGAGGCGCGCTGGCAAGCCGCATGGGCCGAGGCGCGCATCTTCGAAACGAAGAACGACGACCCGCGCCCGAAGTACTACGTGCTCGAGATGTTTCCCTATCCGTCGGGGCGCATCCACATGGGCCATGTGCGCAACTATGCCATGGGCGACGTGGTCGCGCGCTACATGCGCGGCAAGGGCAACAACGTCCTTCACCCCATGGGATGGGATGCCTTCGGCCTGCCGGCCGAGAACGCCGCCATGCAGATGAAGGTCAATCCCAAGACCTGGACGTACGACAACATCGCCACCATGCGCGGCCAGTTGAAGACGATGGGCCTGTCGCTCGACTGGAGCCGCGAGTTCGCCACCTGCGATCCTGAATACTATGCCCAGCAGCAGAAGCTGTTCCTGGACATGCTGGCCAAGGGCCTCGCGTACCGGAAGAAGTCCAAGGTCAACTGGGACCCTGTCGACCAGACCGTGCTCGCCAACGAGCAGGTGATTGACGGCCGCGGCTGGCGCTCGGGCGCGCTCGTCGAGCAGCGCGAGCTGACCCAGTGGTTCTTCCGCATCACCGCCTACAGCGACGACCTCCTGACGGCGATCGACCGCCTCGACCGCTGGCCGGAGAAGGTGCGGCTGATGCAGCGCAACTGGATCGGGAAATCGGAGGGCCTGCGCATCCGCTTTCCGTTTACCGGCAGCCGACCGGTCGGATTCGATGCCATCGAAGTCTTCACCACGCGTCATGACACGATCTTCGGCGCGAGCTTCATCGCCGTCTCGCCCGATCATCCGCTCGCAGCCTCGCTCGCTGCGAGCAGTCCGGAGCTGGCGGCCTTCGTAGAGGAATGCCGCAGGCATGGCACCAGCGCGGCCGAGATCGAAACCGCCGAGAAACGCGGATTCGATACAGGCCTTCGCGTCGTTCATCCGTTCCGCACCGACGTGCACCTGCCGGTCTACGTCGCGAACTTCGTGCTGATGGACTACGGCACCGGCGCCATTTTCGGGTGTCCCGCGCACGACCAGCGCGATTACGACTTCGCGACGAAGTACGACCTGCCGATCATCCCGGTCGTTGCGCCGCTCGACGTGTTCGACACAGACGCCGATCTTGTTGCCTGGGTCGAGCAGTTCCAGTCCGGCGACGAGCCGTACCTGGAGGACGGGCAGCTCATCAACTCCGACTTCCTCGACGGCATGACGGTCGAGGCAGCGAAGGAAGAGGTTGCCCAGCGCCTTGAAAAGACGGCGCTTTTCGGCGCACCACAGGGCGCGCGCCAGGTCAACTACCGGCTTCGCGACTGGGGTATCTCGCGCCAGCGCTACTGGGGCTGTCCGATCCCTGTCATCCACTGCGAGGAGCACGGCGTCGTCCCGGTCCCCGACAAGGACCTGCCCGTCCTGCTCCCCGAGGACGTGGCGATCGACAAGCCCGGCAATCCGCTCGACCGCCATCCGACATGGAAACACGTGCCCTGCCCCGTTTGCGGCGAACCGTCGGTGCGCGAGACCGACACGATGGATACCTTCGTCGACTCGTCGTGGTACTTCGCCCGCTTCACCGCCCCGCACGCGAAGACCCCGACCGAACCGGAAGTCGCCGACGCATGGCTGCCGGTCGATCAGTACATCGGTGGCATCGAGCACGCGATCCTGCACCTGCTCTACTCGCGCTTCTTCGCCCGCGCGATGAAAGCAACCGGCCACGGCGGACGCGACGAGCCCTTCGACGGACTGTTCACGCAGGGAATGGTCGTCCACGAGACGTACCGGCGGCCGGACGGCACCTGGGCAAGCCCCGCGGAGGTGCGCGTCGTCGGCGACGGCGCGAGCCGGCACGCGCTCGATCTCACCACCGGCGAGGACGTGGAGATCGGTCCGATCGAGAAGATGTCGAAGTCGCGCCGCAACACGGTCGACCCCACCGACATCATCGAAAGCTACGGCGCCGACACCGCGCGCTGGTTCATGCTTTCCGACTCGCCACCCGACCGCGACGTGATCTGGACGGAGGAGGGCGTCGCCGGAGCGCACCGCTTCGTCCAGCGCATCTGGCGGCTGGTTTCCGATTGGGCGGAAGCCCGGGCCGGGACACTCTCCGGGCCGGAGGGCAACGGCGCAGAGGCGACCGCACTCCGCAAGACCGCGCATCGTGCCCTCGCCGCGGCCGAGGAGAACATTCGCAGTCTGAGGTTCAACGTCGCCGTCGCCAGAATCTACGAACTGGTGAACGCCATCGCAGCGGCGCGAACCGCGAGCACCGGCGCCGCAGGTCTCACGCAGGCCATTGACGAAGCGATGGAGCTTCTCATTCACATGATGGCGCCGATGATGCCGCACCTGGCCGAGGAATGCTGGGCCGCGCTCGGGCACGAGGATCTGGTAGCCATGCGGCCGTGGCCCGCGGTCGACCAGAGCCTTCTGGTGGAGGACACGGTCACGCTGCCCGTCCAGGTCAACGGCAAGCGCCGGGACGAGCTCACGATCGCGGTCGACGCTTCCCAAGACGAGGTGGAAAAGGCTACGCTGGCCCTCGACAGCGTCAGGCGTGCGCTCGAAGGTCGGCAGCCAAGAAAGATCGTCGTGGTGCCGAAGAGGATCGTCAATGTCGTCATCTGACATCGTTGAGCCGGGCAGGCGCTGGATCCTTGGGGTGGCCGCCGCCATCGCAAGCGCGGTGCTGCTGTCGGCCTGCACTATGCAGCCGCTCTACGGCCCGACGCCGACCGGCGAGGCAGTCACTACCGCGCTCGACAGGATCGCCATCGACCCGGTCGATACGCGCATCGGCCAGGAGGTCCGCAACCGGCTGATCTTCACCATGGGCGGAGGCAAGCAGGCTTCCGCTGCCTACCGCATGAAGCTCACCGTTACCGCTGCGGAAAGTCCGCTCGGCGTCACCCCGATCGAAACGGCGCCGACCTATTCGATTACTGTCGCGGCTACCTACGAGGTGCGCTCGCTCGCCACCGACGAGATCGTGCTGCGCGGCACGGCGCGGGGCCTCGCCTCGTTCGACCGCATCACGCAGGTCTATGCCAACACGCGCGCGCGCCTTGATGCCGAGAACCGTGCGGCGGTGCAGGCGGCAACCGACATCCAGGTTCGCCTCGCGGCCGCGGCGGCGAACGGCATCATCTGAGCCGGTGGTTCAGGTCAAGCCGGCCGACGCCGATCGCGTCCTCGCCGGCGAGTGCCTTCTT
>CAZXKZ010000012.1:0-7151 GCA_964641825.1 uncultured Bauldia sp. | reverse complement strand
TCGGCCCGATTCGAAAATCCGTGTCGTTCTCATCTACGGCAGCGACGAGGGCCTCGTCGCCGAGCGCGCCGATCAATTCGCGCGCGCAGTGATCGGGGAAGACGGCGACGACTTCTCCCGCCTCCGGCTGGAATCGGCGAGCATTGCCGAGGACCCCGGGCGGCTCGCCGACGAAGCCAACGCCGTACCCCTGTTCGGCGGCACGCGCGTCATCTCGGTTCGCATTTCCGGCAACCGGCCGATCGACAAGGCAGTCGCCGCGGTCCTCGATGCACCGCCCCACGACGCATGGATCGTGCTGACAGCCGGCGAACTGCGCAAGACCTCGCCGCTCCGTAAGCTCTGCGAGACGAGCAGCGGCGCATGGGCGATCGGCGCCTATGCCGACACGGATCGCGATCTCGACCGGATCATCGACGAGGAGACGGCAGCGGCCGGACTGACGATCGCCACCGATGCGCGGAACGCGCTCAAAGGCCTGATCGGCGCCGACCGAATGATCAGCCGCGCCGAGGTCCGCAAGCTCTGCCTCTACGCGACAGGGACCGCTGGGATCACGCTCGACGATGTCCGCGCGATTATCGGAGACGCCGGCGCCTTCGCGCTCGACGAAAGCATCGATGCGATGGTTTCCGGCGATTCTTCTGCGCTGGACCTCGCGTATCGCCGGCTCGTGTCGTCCGGGACGCCTGGCGTCGTCATCGCGGGCGCGGTGCTGCGGCATCTGAATTTCCTCGAGAAGGCGCGGGCCGCGGTCGATGCCGGTGACACCGCGGAATCCGCGGTGCGCCGTGCGATACCGCCGATCTACCCGTTTTCGCGGCAGGCGGCCGTTGCCCGGCAGATCGCAGCGTGGTCGCCGGCGCGCATAGCGCGCGCCCTTGCCATGATGGATCAGGCGATGCTCGACAGCCGTCTGAACGGGCCGCTGGCCAATGAAATCATTGCGCAGGCGATGCAGTTGATCGCCGCGATGGCGCCGGTCCGACGCATTGCGGAAGGGCGCCGCTAGCCGCGGAGACGCCGGCAGATGTCGTCGAGCTGCTCCAGCGAGGTGTAACTGATCGTCACCGCGCCACGGCCGCCCTTGTGCTCGATGCTGACCGCCAGACCCAGGAGGTCCGACAGGCTCTTCTCGAGGGCCCTCGTGTCGGCATCCTTCTCGTTCCGCTTCCGCCCGCCCGACGCTTTCTTACGGCCACCGCCCTCGCCCATCTTCTCGACGGCGCGCACGTTGAGGCCCTCGGTGAGGATGCGATCGACGGCACTCAGCGGATCGTCTAGTGTGAGGAGGGCGCGCGCGTGGCCGGCCGTGATCTTGCCTTCCGCGACGAGGTCCTGAATCGTCACCGGCAGATTGAGGAGCCGCAGCGTGTTGGCGATGTGCGAACGGCTCTTGCCGATCACATCGGCGAGTTCGTTCTGCGAGTATTGATACTGGTCGATGAGCTGCTGGTAGCCCCTCGCCTCCTCCAACGCATTGAGATCGGCGCGCTGGACATTTTCGATGATGGCCAGCTCCAGCGCTTCCTTGTCGGACGCCTCGCGGATGAGCACCGGCACATCGTGCAGACCCGCCCGCTGCGCCGCGCGCCAGCGTCGCTCGCCGGCGACGATTTCATAGGCGTCTTTCGCTCCCGCGACCGGGCGGACGATCAGCGGCTGCACGACCCCGCGCTCACGGACGGAAGCGGTCAGATCGTCGAGATCCTCCGTACGGAAGGTCTTGCGCGGATTGCTCGGGTTGGCGCGCAGGAAAGCCACCGGCAAACGCCGCGACGCGCGCGCCGACCGGTCGACGGCAGGCTCGGCGCTGACATCGCCGATGAGCGCGGCGAGCCCCCGCCCCAGCCTACTGCGTGCCGCCTCTTCCGCCATTCCGGTAACTCCCCGACTATGGTTCTGCCGCTACGCCGCGCGCAGCATCCGCTCACGCTGAATGATCTCCGCAGCGAGCTTCAGGTACGCCTGGCTGCCGGCGCATTTGAAATCGTAGAGCAGCACAGGCTTGCCATAGGACGGCGCCTCGGAGACGCGCACGTTGCGCGGAATGATCGTCTCGTACACGGCCTCGCCCATGTGCGCGCGCACGTCCGCGACGACCTGGCCGGACAGGTTGTTGCGCGCGTCGTACATGGTGAGGACGATGCCGTGGATAGAAAGCTCGGGGTTGAGGTTGGCCTTCACCTGCTCGACCGTCTGCAGGAGCTGGCTGAGGCCCTCCAGCGCAAAGAACTCGCACTGCAGCGGCACCAGGATCGAGTGCGACGCCACCATGGCGTTGATGGTGAGCAGGTTGAGAGACGGCGGGCAGTCGATGAGGACATAGGAGTAGTTACGGGCCCGACTCGAATCGTAATCGCCGTCACCGAACAGCGCCTTGCGGAGGCGGAAGGCGCGATCGTCACGCGCCGCGATCTCCAGCTCGACGCCGAGGAGATCGAGGGTCGAGGGAGCCACCGACACGCGGGGCACCGCCGTTGGCACGGCCGTTTCCGCAATGGTCGCTTCGCCAAGGATCAGGTCGTAGGTCGAGATGCTGCGGCTCTTCCGGTCGATGCCGAGCCCGGTCGAGGCGTTGCCCTGCGGATCGAGGTCAACGATGAGCACACTCTCGCCAATGGCGGCCAGCGCGGTCCCGAGGTTGATCGCAGTCGTGGTCTTGCCGACGCCGCCTTTCTGGTTGGCGAGGGCAATCACCCGTGGCGATTTCGGAAGGCCCATCGTGGAAATGGTGACCAAAAGGTTAAGCCTGACGCGGTTTCCGCCCGAGGTTGGTGATCTCCAGAATCACCCCCTCTCCGACTCGGCTTCGATGTTCTACCAGATCGAAGGCGAAGGATTGAGACGCTTCCGCGACTTCGCGCCGGAAATCCTCGCCCTTGTGAAAGGCCGCCGGAACGCCGCGCGCCATCAGCGGTTCCGCGGTGGCGAGCAACTCCGGCAGGGCTGCGAGCGCCCGCGCGGAAATCCGGTCGACCGGCACCCCCCAATCCCGGAGCACGGCCTCGACGCGCCCTTCATGGACGGTCGCCGGCGCGTCGGTAGCGCGGATCACGGTCCTCAGGAAGGCGCACTTCCGGACATTGCTTTCGACGAGGTGGACGTGTGTGCCGGGAGCGCCGGTGAGCGCAACCACCAGCCCGGGGAAGCCGGCACCGCTGCCGAGGTCGAGCCAGGTGCGACTATCGGGAAACAGGCGGACGAGTTCCGCCGAATCGGCGACGTGCCGCCTCCATATCTCCGGCAGCGTCTTCGGCGAGACGAGGTTCTCGACCGGCTGCCATTTGCGCAACAGCGCGACGAAGGTCGCGAGTCTTTCCGCCGTTTCATGTGAAACAGGGACGATGCCTTGGAGCGCCGTAACGTCGTCCACGCCAGCACTCACGCGGCGTGGCGGCCCTGGCGGCGCGCTTCAGCAAGCACCAGCGTCAGCGCGGCCGGCGTCATCCCTTCGATGCGGCCGGCCTGCGCCAGGCTTGCCGGGCGGACGAGGGCGAGCTTTTCGCGGAGCTCGTTGGAGAGGCCGGCCAGCGCGCCGTAGTCGATATCGGCGGGTATGGCCACGGCCTCGTCCCGCCTGAGGCTGCCGATGTCGTCGTTCTGACGGTCCAGATAGACCGCGTACCTGGCCTCGATCTCGATCTGTTCGGAGGCGAATCGGTCGAGCTCGCCAAGCTGTGGCCAGACGCGGGCGAGCACGCCGAGATCGATGTCCGGATAGGACAGGAGGTCGAACGCCGTCCGCCGCACGCCGTCGCGGTTGAGGTGAATGCCGTGGCGGCCAGCTTCGTTGGGGGTTAGCGTGAGAGACCGGCAGAGCGCCCTCGCCTCCTCCAGCGCCTTTGAACGCCGCAAGAAATCCTCCGCCCTGGCGCGGCCTACGAGGCCCAGCTTCAGCCCGATCGGCGTAAGACGCTGGTCGGCATTGTCGGCTCGGAGCGACAGACGGTATTCCGCGCGCGAGGTGAACATCCGGTAGGGCTCGGCGACACCCCGCGTGGTCAGGTCGTCGATCATCACACCAAGGTAGCCGTCGGCACGGCCGAAGGTGACGCCCTCGCCGCCGCCGGCGTGAAGTGCGGCGTTGAGGCCGGCGACCAGCCCTTGGGCGCCCGCCTCCTCGTAGCCGGTCGTTCCGTTGATCTGGCCGGCCAGGAACAGGCCGGCGACCGCCCGCGTCTCCAGTGTTTGCCCGAGCTCGCGAGGGTCGACGTAATCGTACTCGATGGCGTATCCCGGCCGGACGATCCGTGCCTTCGACAGTCCCGGGATGGTGG
Source organism: uncultured Bauldia sp. (assembly GCA_964641825.1). Lineage (GTDB taxonomy): Bacteria > Pseudomonadota > Alphaproteobacteria > Rhizobiales > Kaistiaceae > DASZQY01. The sequence goes on along the minus strand of CAZXKZ010000012.1, from coordinate 2,871 downwards.
CGACCAGCGCCGCCTGGACCTCCTCCGGCAGCGACGTGGAGATGCCGTTGGGATAGACCGTGTCGTCGTCCAAGCCCTCCGGCTCCAGGAAGATCTGGTGGCCGTCGCGCTCGCCGAAACGGACGACCTTGTCCTCGATCGACGGGCAGTAGCGCGGGCCGCGCGACCGGATATCGCCCGAATACATGGGCGACCGGCCGATATTGGCCGTGATGATGGCGTGGGTTTCGGCGGTCGTCCGCGTGATGTGGCAGTCGATCTGGGGCGTGGTGATGCGCTCGGTGAGCCAGGAGAACGGCGTCGGCGGATCGTCGCCGGCCTGACGTTCCAGCGCCGCCCAGTCGATGGTCTTGCCGTCCAGCCGCGGCGGCGTACCGGTCTTGAGCCTGCCCATGCGGAAGCCGAGCTTCTCGATGGTCCGGGCAAGCCCGACCGCCGGCTGCTCCCCGGCCCTGCCCGCCGGAATCTTGACCTCGCCGATATGGATGAGGCCGCGGAGGAAGGTGCCGGTGGTGATGGCCACGGAAGCGGCTGCGAGCGTCCGCCCATCGCCCAGGACGATGCCGCGTACCCTGCCCGCGTCGATCTCCAGATCGGCCGCCTCTCCCTCGATCACCGTCAGGTTCGGCGTCTCCCGCAGGAGATCCTGGACCGCCGCCCGGTAGAGTTTGCGGTCGGCCTGGGCGCGCGGACCGCGCACCGCCGGACCCTTGCTGCGGTTGAGCACGCGGAACTGGATGCCGGCCCGGTCGGCGGCGACCGCCATAATGCCGTCGAGGGCGTCGATCTCGCGCACGAGATGGCCCTTGCCGAGCCCCCCGATGGCAGGGTTGCACGACATGGCCCCCACGGTCGCGAAGGCGTGCGTGACCAGCGCCGTGGACGCGCCCATGCGCGCCGCGGCCGCGGCGGCCTCGGTGCCCGCGTGGCCGCCGCCGATGACGATGACATCGAAGCGATGGTCTGTTTTCACGGCTTTTGTTCCGGATTCCACCCGCTGGTACTCCAAACAGGGCTGAAACGTCAAAGGAAAGCTCGGTTTCCGAACGGTTTCACGTGAAACGCGCCCGACGAGGCGACCGTTCGGGTCCCGACCGCGAGCCCACCGTGTGCCGACCGTCAGCCAGCAGGAAGCGTCGGGAACGCGGAAACGCGCCTCTGCGACCTGTCGAACAGCCGACCGGCTTCACTTCCCGATACAGAACTCGCGGAAAATGACATCCAGCAGGTCTTCGACATCGATCCGCCCGGTGATCCGGCCGAGCGCATCGCCCGCCCGCCGAAGGTCTTCCGCGCGGAGCTCGATCGGCCGCCGGCCGTCCTCGAGCGCCTGCCGCAGCGCTTCCAGGCAATCCGACAGCGCCGTCCGGTGGCGCGACCGCGTGAGCAGCACTGACTCCTGCGGTTGAAGCCGGTCGCGGACGGCAGCGCCGAGCGCCGCCAGCAGTTCGGCGATCCCTTCGCCGGTCGACGACGACACCAGCCGATGAAAGCGGGCCGAAAGCCGCGACCGTTCGGCAGCCGAATCGATGAGGTCGATCTTGGTACCGATCGTGAACGAATCGGGATAGGGCGTTCCACCAGGCACGGTCACATCTTCCAGCCACAGCACCATGTCGGCGCGAGCAGCCCGCTCCTCCGCCCGGCGGATTCCCTCCCGCTCGACCAGGCCTTCCGCTTCGCGGAGGCCGGCCGTATCGACCAGCGTGACCGGGTAGCCGTCGAGATCGAGGCGGACCTCGATGAGATCGCGAGTGGTTCCGGGTTCCGGCGTGACGATGGCGACGTCACGCTTGGCTATCGCATTGATAAGGCTGGATTTTCCAGCATTCGGCGCGCCCAGAACGACGATCTCGGCGCCTTCCCGCAAGCGCTCCCCGCGATTGTCGGAAACATGGTTAACGATTTCTTTTTCCAAGGCGCGAAGGTCGTCCCAAACCTGAACGCTGACCGAACCCGGCACGTCATCTTCGTCGGGGAAGTCGAGCTCTGCCTCGATGAGCGCCCTGCCCCGGACCAGCCGTTCACGCCAGCTCTCGTAGAGACGGCCGAGCGCGCCGTCCGTCTGCCGAAGCGCCTGCCGACGCTGCGCCTCGGTCTCCGCCGCGACCAGATCGGCCAGACCCTCCACCTGCGTCAGATCCATGCGGCGGTTGAGGAAGGCCCGGCGTGTGAACTCGCCCGGCTCCGCGGCGCGAAAGCCGCGCAGCGCCGCCAATGCATCGAGCACGGCGGCCACGACGGCCCTCCCCCCATGCACATGCAGCTCGGCCACATCCTCGCCGGTGAAACTGTGCGGGCCGGAAAAGAACAGCACCAGGCCGCGGTCGATCAGGCTTCCATCGGCCGCGCGGATGGCCCGCACGGCGGCGTGCCGAGGTTCCGGGATCGAATCGATCAGCGTTTCGAGTCCGAATCGGACACGCGGCCCAGACACGCGGATCACGGCAACTCCTGCCGGTCCCATGCCGCTCGACAGGGCGAAGATGGTGTCGTTGTCGGACATGGGGGTCGTCCTACCGCCGATCCGCGCGCCGCACTAGATTGCCGGGAGATGTCCGAAGCGAGCCCGTACCTCCTCCAGCACAAGGACAATCCAGTCCACTGGCGGCCGTGGGGCGCGGCCGCACTCGCGGAGGCGCAGCGTGACGGCAAGCCGATCCTGCTCTCGGTCGGATACGCAGCCTGCCACTGGTGCCACGTCATGGCACACGAAAGCTTCGAGGACGAAGCGACGGCCGCGGTGATGAACCGCCTGTTCGTCAACGTGAAGGTCGATCGCGAGGAACGCCCGGACGTCGACCAGATCTACATGGCCGCGCTGCATTCGCTCGGCGAGCAGGGCGGCTGGCCGCTCACCATGTTCCTGAC
>CAZXKZ010000011.1:26680-28060 GCA_964641825.1 uncultured Bauldia sp. | reverse complement strand
GTGGTGCTGGTGGCGGAGGCCGGGAGCGCGGAGCCGGTCGATTGCCTGATCGGAGAGAAGTCGCGGCGCGGCAGGTTCGACTGGGAGGTGCCGCCGACGCCGGGCCGCCGCTAGTGGCGCGCCGCGTGCTGGAGCGCGCGGAGGCGGTCGGCAAGCGTATCGACGTTTTCACCCGTTGCGGTGGCCGGCGCGGCGGGAGCGTTGCGCTGGATCGAGGTGAGGGGGATCGGCCGGGGTCCGGCATCGCCTTCGTGCGGCTCCCCGCCGTTCGTCTCCAATGTCTGCGTCAGCCGGACGACGCCCGCGGCGATCTCGTTCAGCCGCTCGCGCAGGCGGCGGTTGTCCTCGCGCTCGCTTTCCCACTCAGCGCCGGCGACGCGGCGGAGATCGGCGTTCTCGGCACGGAGCGCTGCGAGGTCGTCCTCCAGCGCGGCGAGTCGCAGGCCAAGCTCGCTGTTCTGCGCCTCGGCTGCGGAGAGCGCCTTCCGGAGATTGTCGCCCGCGATCTCGCTTGAGGCACCTTCCGTGCCGGCGCCGGACTCCTCCCTGTGGCGGGCCGTGTCCTCAAGCGCTGCGGTGAGGCGGGCGATCTCCTGACCGCGCTCGGCGAGCTCGGCGGCCAGGCGAGCACGATCGGCGCGGACGTTTTCGACGTCGGCCATCAGCGCCTGACGGGTGACCTGGGCCGTTTCCATGGCGGCCTCGAAGGTGCGGACCTCCGCGCCACGCTGCTCGAGTTCAGTGACAAGGCGCTCCACCTCGGCGAGGAGGGTGCTCCGCTCGCCCTGCAGGGCGGCAAGGCTTGCCTGCAGCCCGTCGAGCCTGGCGGCCTCGGCGGCGAGGCGTTCGCGCTCGGCGTTCAGATCCTGGGCCAGTTGATCGCGGGCGGCGGCGGTGGCGAGCTCGGCCGCCGATCGTTCGGCGAGGCTGTCGGCGAGATTGGCGATCTCGGTCTGCCGCGCGACCATCTCCAGCCGCAGTTCCTCGGTCATCAGTTGTGCGCTGCCAAGCTCGGCGCGCACGCTCGCCAGCGCGGCTTCCTGATCCTCTATGCGGCTGTCGCGGAGCGCGAGCTCGGCGGTCACGGCCGTGAGGCGCTCGCTGGTCTGATCGAGCGCGCCGGACACTTCGGCAAGGCGCGTTTCGAGCGTAGCAGCGGTCTCGGTGAGCGTCTTGTTGCTGAGCGCCAGCTTCGCGGCTTCCTCGTTCCGGCGGCCAAGCGCGATCTCGCCTTCCGCCAGCCGCTCGCGCAGTCTGGTCGTCTCTATCTCCAGCCGCCGGTTGCTGACGGCGAAACCGGCGCGCAACTGATCCTTGTCGGCGTCGATCTCGGCGCGGCTCAGCGGAACCTTCGCCTCGATGCGCGTCCGCGCCAGGCGC
>CAZXKZ010000011.1:20183-26670 GCA_964641825.1 uncultured Bauldia sp. | reverse complement strand
GATCGCCGGCGCGACCAGCAGCGCCAGCAGCCCGGCGACCAGCACGCCGAGGGCAAAGATCATTGCCGCCTGGATCAATGCCCGTCCTCCCCGGGGCGGCAAGCCACGCACAACGCCATAAGTGATTGCCTTCTATGAAGAATTGCCGCCGTCCTGCCTCCGATTAAATGCCATCGGAGGCCGTACGGCAATCAATTCCAGCAGAAAATTGCGGATACCGCGTTAAGGCGCTGTGGAAGGAGCCTAGAAGGGGTTCCAGGTCGGCTCGCTGGTGAACTTCAGGTAGCCGATGTTGAGGCCGAGGCGCGCGCCGACGCCGGAGACGATGGGGACCACGTAGACCCCCTCGCGGGTCAGCACCGTCATGCCGAACCCGGCGACCACATGGGCGCTGCCGGCAACGCCGAGGTAGCGCTGGTACATCGCAGGCAGCGAGGGGAGATTGTAGACCAGCATCATCACGCGGTCGCCCGATCCGCCAAGATCGGCGCCGATCGTCGGCCCCTGCCAGAAGATCGCATGATGGCCGGCGTTCTTGGTGTGGAGCGTGCCTTCGCCATAGCGAAGGCCGCCGATGATGGCGCCGGAGCCTTCCTGTCCGAGGATATATCCGTTCGGAAGCCCGTACCGGGACGCGGCCTGCTCGACGATGCTGGCGAGCCCCTCGGTGACGCCGCCGAAGAAGGCGTTGCCCTCGAGGACGATCTCCTCGGTGGTGTAGCCGCTCGACTGGGCGGCGGCGGGCGACGGGCCAGCGAGCAATGCTGTCGCCAGCACGAGTCCCAAGGCTGTAAACAGCTTTCTCATCCCGAGCGCGATCCAGTTGGCCACGAATCGGCGCGCATTCTAACGGAAAAAAGGGCAGGCACGTGGCGTCCGGCCCGCTCGCTGCTCGGTTGGCAGGGTGGGGCTCCCCGTGTATCCGGGCAACTGGAAATCCGGCGGGTCGATTCGGACCGCCGGGCGTAGCCCGTAACCGGGGAGGGACAATTGACCGAACGGGCCGAACTCGAAGCGCTTGATCTTGCTGCGCTCCTCTGCAGCCGCGTGTGCCACGACATCATCTCGCCGGTGGGGGCGATCATCAACGGCCTCGAGGTCCTCGACGAGGACAACAGCGAGGAGATGCGGGACTTTGCCTTCGACCTGATCCGGCGGAGCGCCAACCAGGCGTCCGCCAAGCTCCAGTTCGCGCGGCTGGCCTTCGGGGCCGCTGGCTCGGCGGGCGCCGAGATCGACCTCGCCGACGCCGAGAAGGTCGCCCGCGGCTACATGCAGGGCGAGAAGGCGGACTTCGCGTGGGAGTCGCCGCGCGTGCTGATGCCCAAGAACTTCGTCAAGCTGCTGCTCAACCTCATCCTCCTGTCGGTCGCCTCGATCCCGCGTGGCGGCACGATAAAGGTGACCGTGGAGGGCGAGGCCCAGCAGCCGCGCTTCACGCTGCGGTCGAGCGGGCCGAGCGCCCGCGTGCCGCCGGCGTTCGAGAAGCTGGTGCCGGGCGACATCGACGGCGTGCCGGTCGATGCCCAGTCGGTCCAAGCGTACTACACGGGCGCGCTTGCGCGGGCGACGCGGATGACGGTGGCCGCGCTTCTCGACGGCGAAGACGTTGTCGTAACGGCAACTCCGGTTTCGGCTTAGCGATCCGGCAAGCCGGTGTTAACCAGTCCGCGGCTACGTTCGGCCCACCAAGCCGAGGGGCCGGCGCATGCGGCATTGCCTGATCGTTGACGATTCCAGTGTCATCCGGAAGGTGGCGCGGCGGATTCTCGAAGACTTCGATTTCTCCGTGACCGAGGCCGAGGACGGCGGCGCGGCGCTCGACGCCTGCCGGCGCTCGATGCCCGACATGATCCTGCTCGACTGGCACCTGCCGGTGATGGACGGCCTCGACTTCCTCGGCGCGCTCCGCGCGATGGAGAAGGGGCGGCAGCCGAAGGTCGTCTTCTGCGCCAGCGAAGCCGACGTGGCCCAGATCGCCCGCGCGCTCAGGGCCGGCGCCGACGAATACATCCTGAAGCCCTTCGACCGCGCCACGGTCGAAGCCAAGCTCCAGGAAGTCGGGATGCTCTGAAGGAAGGCAGTCGAAGACTCGCTGCCGCCTGCTCCCGACTACCGATTGCCGACTGCCTTCGTCGTCTTCCAACGAAAAAAGCCCCGACGGAGGGACGGGGCTCTTTCCGTACTCGCGCCGCAGGGAGGGTGCGGCGCTTCCAGAAGATGCGTCAGGCGCTTTCCCGGATCTCGTGGTCGTCCGGCTCGCGGAGCACGTAGCCGCGGCCCCAGACCGTCTCGATGTAGTTCTGCCCGCCGGTGGCGGCCGCGAGCTTCTTGCGCAGCTTGCAGATGAAGACGTCGATGATCTTGAGCTCCGGCTCGTCCATGCCGCCGTAGAGATGGTTGAGGAACATCTCCTTGGTGAGCGTCGTGCCCTTGCGCAGCGAGAGCAGCTCCAGCATCTGGTATTCCTTGCCGGTGAGATGCACCCGCTGGCTGTTCACCTCGACCGTCTTGGTGTCCAGGTTGACGGTGAGGTCGCCCGTCGTGATGACCGACTGGGCGTGGCCTTTGGACCGGCGGACGATGGCATGAATGCGCGCGACCAACTCGTCCTTGTGGAACGGTTTGGTCATGTAGTCATCGGCGCCGAATCCAAGGCCACGGACTTTGTCCTCGATCCCGGCGAGGCCGGAGAGGATCAGAATGGGCGTCTTGACCTTGGCGACACGGAGCGTGCGCAGCACCTCGTAACCCGACATATCGGGGAGGTTCAGGTCGAGCAGGATGATGTCGTAGTCGTAGAGCTTGCCGAGGTCGACGCCTTCTTCGCCGAGATCCGTCGTATAGACGTTGAAGTTCTCGGACTTGAGCATCAGCTCGATGCTCTGCGCCGTGGCGCTGTCGTCCTCGATCAGTAGCACTCGCATGCCTATCCCCCTGGCTTCCGCTGCCGGGCTTGGGACGGCCGGTAAGCGCGCCGACCCAAGGACGGTTAACCCCGATTCGTCACGCTACCCGTCACTGGTTAACAAAGTCTGATTCCGGCGCACAAGGGAATTAATCGAAAGTCTAGGGGACCGACGGCACTTCTTTGACATCTCGATTATTTCTTTCGTTCAACAGCCTATTAACTCAGTTGAGGAAATGGGCGTAAGCGACTCGCGAGATTCGAAGAATTCCTACCGAGTTTCCGTCTTCCGATTTACCCCGAATTAAGCGCTCGGGGCCCATGATTAACGCGAGACGTAAACGAAAGGTTAGCGGCCCCGCGCGCGGGCAAAGCAGCGCGAGGCCGGAGTACGCGTAAGAGGAGTCCCGAGCATGAAGTCGCGCGACGGAGTTGTTCGCCTGAAGCGCTTCCAGGCCGAGGAGAAGCGCCGCCAGGTTGCGCAGATCGAGGCGATGATCGCCGAGTTCGAGCGCATGGCGAAGGAACTCAACGACCAGATCCTGGCCGAGCAGGAGCGAAGCGGGATCCACGACACCTCGCACTTCGCCTATCCGACGTTCGCCAAGGCCGCGAGCCAGCGGCGCGACAATCTCACCGCGTCGGGCGCCGCGCTGAAGGAGCAACTTGCCGCCGCACGCGCCGAATACGACGAGGCGGCCGCGGAACTGGAGAAGGTCGAGGCGATCGCCGAGCGCGACCACGCGCTCGACAAGCAGCACCAGAAGCACGCTGCAGAGGCGCGCGCCTCGTAAGACCTTGGGGCATGGCGCCGGGAGCCCGGCGCCTACCTCCGGATGAGGGGCACGTGGGGGCCTGCCGTCTCAGGCAGCGCTCCGGTCGCCCGCGGATCGTCGGATACCTCGATCGCGAACTTCCACGCCCTGAAGCCAGACCTCAGATAGAAGGCGATGGCGTTGGGGTGATCGAAGCTGCAGGTGTGCAGCCAGACACGGCTGACGCCGGGCCGGAAGCTGACGGCCAGCGTGTGGTCCATCAGATGCCGGGCGGCGCCGGTGCCAACGGCTTCCTCAACGACGCCGAACGTGACGATCTCGGCTTCGCCCGGTGCGCCGAAGTCGATCTCGGCGAGGCCGATGTCCTCGCCATCACGGCTCAGCGCAAGGATCTCGACGGTGGGCGCGGTGATGTAGGCCTCCAGCCGGTGGTCGGGCATGACGGCGGCGGAGAACCACAGCCAGCGCTCGCCGATCCTGCGGTAGAGCGCGCGGAACCATGTGACGCTGGGCCGTTCGACGTGCCTGATCGCCAGGTCCGGACGTGGTGCGGGCGGATTTGCCGGTGGTTTGGTCCGCTCGAGGAAGGTGACCACGTTCGCGATCTTGCCGGGCGGCAGGTCGGTGTAGCCGTCGAGCAGGACAGGGAAGGTGCGCGGCGTCGTCATGCGCGCTGACGCGCTGGCCCGGGCGGGCGGAAAACGACGGCGGCAAACGGCAACAACCCCCGACTTTCTGCGATCATATTTGCCTTTCCGAAATGAATCGCATCTAGCTCTCGCCCACGAGAACCGGCGTCCCACCTAGCGCCGGAGTCAGGCTCATACAATGGCGAAGACAGTCCTGGTCGTGGAAGACAACGAGCTCAACATGAAGCTCTTTCACGATCTGCTGGAAGCCAACGGCTACAACATCGTCCAGACGCGGAACGGACTGGAGGCGATCGACCTCGCGCGCAAGCATCGTCCGGATCTCATCCTGATGGACATCCAGCTCCCGGAGGTTTCCGGGCTGGAAGTGACGAAGTGGCTGAAGGAGGATGACGAGCTCCGCGTCATCCCGGTGGTCGCGGTCACAGCGTTCGCGATGAAGGGCGATGAGGAGCGTATCCGCCAGGGCGGATGCGAGGCGTACTTGTCCAAGCCGATTTCCGTTGGCAAGTTCATCGAGGCGGTCAAGACATACATCGGCGACGGTTGAGCGATAGGACCGTTTTCGCAGTGCGGCCTATGGGGCCGGAGGGCCTTTCCGGGGCCGCCGGCCAAAACGCAGGCCGCTTGCGCAAAACAGGCTAACGCTTTAACTAAAAAAGGAATTTCGCATGGTTGCCGAACCCCTAACGGGCTAGTGTCACCCAGCGTTGAGTGCGGAGGAGGCAGCCGGAAGAGGCAATTACGGACCTGTCACAACGGCGTCCGGAATCCCCGATAATCAAGCTTTTCAGATACCCTGCGGAGTGCTCAGGTCCGCCGCATCTCCTGGGTCCGTAGGGTAGGCCGGCCCCAGAACGGATTGAGTGGCCTCCTCGTACAAACCCGTTCTGGGCCGGCCACTAATTTTGCCGGTCAGAGGCCAAAACGAAAAAGCACCGCGCGAGCGGTGCTTTTTTGTTGTGCAACCGAAGCGAGTAACGGTTACTTGATCTTGGCTTCCCGGAACTCGACGTGCTTGCGGGCGACCGGGTCATACTTCTTCATGACCAGCTTTTCGGTCTTGGTGCGCGAGTTCTTCTTGGCGACGTAGTAGAAGCCGGTGTCGGCTGAGCTTACGAGCTTGATCTTGATGGTGGCGGCCTTGGCCATGGCGATCGTTCCCGGAAAATGCTTGCTGAAGTTGGCGGCACACTAAGTTCGATGGACCGAATGTCAAGCAAATCGGCGCTGGCGGCGCTTGCCGTCCTGCTTTTTGCCGTCGCCGGCGGTCAAGCCGGTGCCGCCGCGGCGCTCACGGTCGTCAACCCGGCGTCGTCATACCCGGAAGGGCCGGTGGCGGTGGGGGAGGCGGTGTACTACGCCGAGATGGGTTCCGACCGCGTGCTGCGCTGGGACGGCGTCTCCAACACTCCGGTCTGGTCGCGCAGCGGTTGCCTCCCGACCTCGGTGGCGCGCGGCAGCGGCGACAGCCTGATCGTGCTGTGCCACGGCGAGGGCGCCCTGATCCGCATCGGCCCTGACGGCAAGGAGCTCGCCGTCCTCGGACGGGAATCCGCCGGCAACCTCTTCGACAATCCGAACGCCTCCGCCAACGATGGGCGCGGCGGCATCTATTTCTCGTCGTCGGGCGGCTTCGGACCGAGCGCGCCGGCAACCGGCGCGGTGCTCTATCTCGGCCCGGAGGGAACGCTGCAGCGCGTCGCCGGCAATATCCACTATGCCAACGGCGTGGCTGTCTCGGCCGATGGTGGCACGCTGTTCGCCTCCGAGCACCTCGAACGCCGCGTCCTGGCGTTCGACATCGCCGGCGACGGCACGCTGTCAAACGCGAGGGTGTTCCTGCGCCTCGATGACGTGGTGCCGCCCGATCCCGACCGCTCGTGGGAGGTCGGCGCCGACGGCCTCGCCACCGACAGCCAGGGCAACGTCTATGTCGCGGAATATGGTGGCGGACGGGTGATCGTCGTCGACAGGAATGCCGCCCACATCGCCACCATCGACGTGCCGGAGAAGTATGTCACCGCGCCGGCACTCATCGACGGCGAGCGCCGGATCTTCATCACCGCGCCGGTGTCGCTGTTCGATCCGGCGGCGCCAGGGAAAGTCTATGTGGTGGAGAACCCGGCCTACCGCGCGGACGAATTCGAGTT
>CAZXKZ010000011.1:0-20109 GCA_964641825.1 uncultured Bauldia sp. | reverse complement strand
CGTCGCCGGGGACGGGCGCCGGAGCCAGAATGTGGTCGAAGCGGTCGGGGTCGGGATGGCCGTCGAAGCCGTGCATGCGGAGCGCCCACTGCATCGCGACGATGGCGCCCTTGACCGGCTGGAGCAGCGCCACCGTGACAAGCGCCGTGACCGGCAGCCAGATGGCGAGATGGACGAACATGTGGAGCTCGATCGCCGTCTGCACGGCAAGGACGATCGGGATCAGGACGTGCCCGACGACGATGATCGTCACATAGGGCGGGAAATCGTCGGCGCGCTGGTGCGTGTAGTCCTCGTGGCAGACGGGACATTCGGCGACCGGTTTCAGGAACTTCCTGAACAGGCTGCCTTCGCCGCAATGCGGGCAACGGCCGACAAAGCCCCGCTTCATCGACCGCCAGAGCGATCTGGGGCCGGGTGACATCCGGGGCGGCTGATGGGGATGGGCGCGCATCGTCGGCCGAAACGTAGTCAGCAGGCGGGGCCGATCAAGCGGGGAGCCATCGGCATAATGTCGCGGGCCTAGCGGCGCCCGCGGCGGGGCCGGGACCGTGCTTCCGGCCGGCGCGGCCGCTTCGGCACATGACGGTCCTTCCGGGAAAGCACCCGACCTTCCGACAGAAGCTCGAAACGGAGCGCGCCCGCAAGCGGCGCGGCCTCCAGAAGCTTCACGTCGACCCGGTCGCCGAGCCTGTGCATCTCGCCGGTGCGCGTGCCGATGACGGCGTGGCGGGCCTCGTCGAAATGGAAGAGCGCATGGGCACGAACCCGTCGGCGCCGGTTTCGTCAAGCTTCACGAACAGGCCGGCGCGCGTGACGCCGGAAATGCGCCCGGTGAAGCGCGCGCCGATACGGTCGGCCAGCCAGTTGGCGACGAGCCGGTCGACGGTGTCGCGTTCGGCCACCATCGCGCGTCGCTCGGCTGCGGAAATCTGCGCCGCGATCTCCGGCAGGCGCTCCTCGATGCCGGCCTGCAAGCCACCTTGGCCGAGGCTGAGCGCGCGGATAAGGGCGCGGTGCACGATGAGGTCGGCATAGCGGCGGATGGGCGAGGTGAAGTGGGCATAGCGGCGGAGGTTCAGCCCGAAGTGCCCGATGTTCTCGGGGTGGTACTCGGCCTGCGCCTGCGAGCGGAGCACCACCTCGTGGAGGAGGGACTCGTGCTCCGAGTTCCTTGCGCGATCGAGGATCACGTTGAAGTTGGACGGCCTGAGATTGCCGCCCTTGGGCAGCGACAGCTCAATCGACTTCAGGAACTCGCGGAGGGATTCGAGCTTGGCGAGCGAGGGCTGGTCGTGGATGCGGTAGACCAGCGGCGACTTCTTCGCCTCCAGGGACTCGGCCGCGGCCACGTTCGCCTGGATCATGAACTCCTCGATCAGGCGGTGGGCTTCCAGCCGCTCCGGCACGATGACGCGCTCGATGTTGCCGTCCTTGCCGACGACAATCTTGCGCTCGGGGAGTTCGAGTTCGAGCGGTCCGCGCTCCTCGCGGCCGCGTTTCAGCACCTGGTAGGCATCCCAAAGCTGCCGGAGCGCGCCTTCGACCTGGCCGTAGCGGTCGATCGACTTGCCGTCGAAGGCTTCCTGAGCCTCGACGTAGGACAGCCGCGACGCCGAGCGCATCATGATGCGATGGAAGCGATGGCGGAGCTTGCGGCCGCTCGCGCTGAACGTCATGCGGACGGCGAGCGCCGCGCGATCCTCGCCTTCGCGCAGCGAGCAGAGATCGTTGGAGATGCGCTCCGGCAGCATCGGCACGACGCGGTCGGGGAAATAGACCGAGTTGCCGCGCTTCAGCGCCTCACGGTCGAGGGCCGAGCCAGGACGGACGTACCAGGCGACATCGGCGATGGCGACGGTGACAATGTGGCCGCCGGGGTTGGCAGGGTCGGGGTCCGGCACGGCCATCACCGCGTCGTCGTGATCCTTCGCGTCAGCCGGGTCGATGGTGACGAGGGGCTCGTTCCGCCAGTCCTCGCGATCCTGCATGGTCGCGGGCCTGGCGGCCTCGGCTTCCTGCCGCGCTTCCGGCGGAAAGACGAACGGAATGCCGTGGGCGTGGATGGCGATCATGGAGACCGCCTTCTCGCTCTTCATGTTGCCGATGACCTCGCGGATGCGGGCGACGTCGAGGCCGTAGCGGCTTGTGCGCGCCACCGAGACGGAGACGAGGTCGCCGTCCTTCACCCGTGCCGCATCATCCGGCGACAGGACCATCTCCCGCTGCTTGCGGTCGACCGGCTCGATGCGCCCGCCGCTCTCGGCGAGCTTCACGACGCCGAGTACGGTGAGAGGCTTCTTCTCCAGCACCTTGATGATGCGCGCGACGTACCCGCCGTTCTCAGAGGCGAGGCGGGCGAGGATGCGGTCGCCTACGCCGGGGGCGGGCAGGGGCGCCTGCCGGCCACGCGGCAGGGAGACCACAATCGGCGGCGGGTCGCCCCGATCCTCGGGCCACTCCGACGGCTGGGCGACGAGCTCGCCGTCGCCGTCGCGCCCGGTGATCTCGAGGACGGAGACCGAAGGGATGTCGTTCGGGCGCTTCAGCCGCCGCTTGCGTCCCTCGACGGCGCCCTCGTCAGCGAGGTCGCGGAGCATGGCTTTCAGGGGAATGCGGTCGGCGCCCTTGATGCCGAAGTGGCGCGCGATCTCGCGCTTGCCGGCTTCTCCGGGATGGTCGGCGATGAAGGCGAGGATTTCCTCGCGCGAGGGGAGTGCGTTCCGCTTGGGTTTGGTTCTTCCGGTTCGTTTCTTCGTGGTAGGCAAAATTTCTTTCGTTTCTTTGCTGTGGCGGCGCCCAAAGGGCTGGCCGCCGTTCTAGCTGTCGACGGTTTCGACCTCGGCAGCCTTCTTTTTTCTGGTTCTGGCCTTCGGCGCCTTGGCGCCTTCGGCCTTCGGTTTGGGGGTACGGGCGCGCGTCTTCTTCGCCGGCCCCTTGGCGGCGCGTGCCGCGATCAGCTCGACCGCCTGCTCCAGCGTGACCTGCTCCGGGGAGACATCCTTCGGCAGCGTCGCATTGACCTTGCCGTGATTGACGTAGGGGCCGTAGCGGCCGTCGCGGACGGTGATCTTGCCGCCGCCCTCGGGATGCTCGCCGAGGTCCTTCAACGCCTTGGGCGCTGCACGGTTCCCGCGCCGCCCGCCGCCAGCGAGCTTCTCGGCGATGACCGAGACCGCGCGGTTGAGGCCGACGGTGAAGACTTCGTCGACCGAGTCGAGATTTGCGAACGTGCCGTCATGGAGCACGAACGGTCCGTAGCGCCCGATGCCGGCGGTGATCGGCTTGCCGGTCTCGGGATGCAGTCCGACCTCGCGGGGCAGGCGCAGAAGCGAGAGCGCCTTCTCGAAGTCGATCTCGTTCACGTCCCAGCCGCGCGGGATGGAAGCGCGCTTGGGCTTCTCGCTCTTGTCCTCGCCCTGCTCGCCGAGCTGGACATAGGGGCCGAAGCGGCCAGTGCGGAGCGACACGGGGAGGCCGGTGTCGGGATCGGTGCCAAGCAGCTTGCCGTCCGAGCCGATCTCGCCGCCGCCATTCTCGCCGTTGACGGCGAGCTGGCGGGTATAGCGGCACTCGGGATAGTTCGAGCAGCCGACGAAGGCGCCGAACTTGCCGACCTTCAGCGACAACTGGCCGGTGCCGCAGCTCGGGCACTGGCGCGGGTCGCCGCCATCGGCGCGGGCTGGGAAGACGTGCGGGCCGAGGAGCTCGTTCAGGTGATCGAGCACCTCGGAGACGCGGAGATCCTTGGTCTGGTCGACGTCGTGCGAGAACTGCCGCCAGAAATCGCGCAGCACGTCCTTCCACTTGAGGTCGCCGGCCGAAATCTGGTCGAGCTTCTCCTCGAGGTCGGCGGTGAAGCTGTACTCGACGTAGCGCTCGAAGAAGCTTTCGAGGAATGCGGTGACCAAGCGGCCCTTGTCCTCGGGGACAAGCTGCTTCTTGTCGAGGCGGACGTAGCCACGGTCGCGCAGCACCGACAGCGTCGCGGCATAGGTCGACGGGCGGCCGATGCCGAGCTCCTCCATCTTCTTGATGAGGGTCGCCTCGGTGTAGCGCGGCGGCGGCTCGGTGAAATGCTGCTCGATGGCGATGCCATGCTCGGTCAGCCGGTCGCCGACAGCCATGGGCGGAAGGCGTCCGTCGTCATCGCTTTCGTCGGGGCGCGCCTGGCGGGGAGCATCCTCGTCGCGGCCTTCCTGGTAGAGGGTCAGGAAGCCGTCGAAGCGCACGACCTGTCCGGTGGCGCGGAGGTTCACCGGCTGGGCGACGCCGGCGGAGATGTCCACGGTCGTCCGTTCCAGCTCCGCCGATGCCATCTGGCTTGCCGCCATGCGCTTCCAGATGAGGTCGTAGAGCTTCCACTGGTCGGGTTCGAGGCCGCGCAGCGAATCGGGGGTGTCGGAAAGATTGGTCGGGCGGATCGCCTCGTGGGCCTCCTGCGCGTTCTTGGCCTTGGTCTGATAGAAGCGCGGCTTCTCTGGAACGTAGGCATCGCCGAAGCGGCGCGCGATGAGTGACCGTGCCGCGTTGATCGCCTCGGGTGCGGTCTGCACGCCGTCGGTCCGCATGTAGGTGATGTGGCCTTCCTCGTAGAGGCGCTGGGCGACCTGCATGGTGCGGTTGGCGGTGAAGCCGAGCTTGCGCGAAGCCTCCTGCTGCAGCGTCGAGGTGGTGAACGGCGGCGGCGGGTTGCGCTTGACGGGCTTGGCCTCGATCGCCTCGACGCGATAGGCACCCGATCTCAGCGCGTTCTCGATCCGCCGGGCAGTCGCCTCGTCGGGGATGTCGAGGCGGCCGAGCTTCTCACTGTTGAAGCCGACGACGCGGGCGACGAAGCGGCCGCCGTTCGGCGGTTCGAGGGTGACCTCGACGGACCAGTACTCGCGCGGCTTGAAGACCTCGATCTCGTTCTCGCGGTCGCAGACCAGCCGGAGCGCCACCGACTGCACGCGGCCGGCCGAGCGGGCACCCGGCAGCTTCCGCCACAGCACCGGCGACAGGGTGAAGCCGACGAGGTAATCGAGGGCGCGGCGGGCGAGATAGGCGTCGACCAGCGCGTCGTCGATTTTCCGCGGCGCGTTCATGGCGTTGAGGACGGCGTCGCGGGTCACAGCATTGAAGACGACCCGCTCGACGGGCTTGCCGCCGAGGGCCTTCTTGTTCTTCAGCACCTCCAGCACATGCCAGGAGATGGCCTCGCCCTCGCGGTCCGGGTCGGTGGCGAGAATCAGGCGGTCGGCGTCCTTGATGGCGCTCGCGATGTCGCTGAGCCGCTTCTGCGACTTTCCGTCGACTTCCCACAGCATCGCGAAATCGTGGTCCGGGTCGACCGAGCCGTTCTTGGACGGCAGGTCGCGGACATGGCCATAGGACGCCAGAACCCGGTAGCTAGGCCCCAGATACTTGTTGATAGTCTTGGCCTTGGCCGGCGACTCGACGATAACGACGTTCATGTATGCCGCGTGTTTGAGGGACGGAGCCACCCTATGGCTGCCGCCTTAACATATTGAAATCGTGGTGTTCTTGCCCGCCGGCGGTGCTTCAGGAGGATCCAAGGGTGCCGGCGCGAACCGGCGGGACATTCCAGAAAACCCCCCCACCTGTCAATTCGGGCCGCAATCTCCAACTGCCCTGGAGGCCCTGCGTAGGCCGCCGGCCCATGCGAGCGCTTACATGGGTGCTGCGGCGGCAGGCCGCAATGCGGTATCGGCTGACAGGTTGAAATTCCTACGTCTTTTGATAGGCTATTCCAGTAATATGCAACCTATGGTTATATACCTGCGCGGACGCGACGGGCTCCAGCCCGATCCGGCGAAGGCACGCCACTATCTCGAAGCGGCAGTTGAGGCGGGCGACGGGAAAGCGCCGACGGTCCTTGCCCGCGCCACGCTGAGCGGCGACCTGCCCGGCGATCGCGCCCGCGCCGCGGCGCTCCTGAAGCAGCAGATCACGGCCGGCCGCGACGTGGGCGCTGCCGCTGCCGCGCTCGGCTCGTTCTATATGAAGGGCGGTGGCGGTATCGCCGCCGATCCGGCCAAGGCGCGCGCCTACCTGGAGCAGGCAATCGCGTCAGGACAGGAGAAGGCTGTCCTGTCGCTCGGCCGCTCGCTGCTCCGCGGTGACGGCGTGGCAATGGACCGTTCGGCCGGAGCGCGGTTGCTGGAAAGCGTCGCGGAGAGCGACCGGGGCCGTGCACCGGGCATCTATCTCGACATCGGCAAGGCGTTCATGGGCGGCGAGCCGCCCGACCCGCGGAACGGCCGCGCCTATCTCGAACGCGCCGCGCAACTCGGCAGCGCCAAGGCGCTGGTCGAACTCGGCCGCGCGGCGCTGGCGGGCAAGTTCGGCGCCAACGGCGGCTCGCTGGCGATCGGCTATTTCCAGAAAGCCATCTCGGCTGGTGAGAGCGGCGCCGTCACCCGCCTTGCCGACATCTACATCGGCGGGAAGGGCGGCGTCGCGAAGGACGTCCGCGCCGGCCTCCGCCTGCTCTCGCAGGCGGCGGACGCGGGTGATGCGGCCGCCATGCGCCAGATGATCTCCATCTACCTGCTCGGCGTGCGCGGGCAGGTGTCGAAGGATTTCGGCCGCGCACGCTCGGTGTTCGAGGCATACCGCCACGTCGCCGAGCCTGATGAGGTGCGGACGCAGGCGATGCTCATCGAGGCGGCACAACTGTCGGGGCGCCTGTTCGGAAACCGGAACGCCGGGCTGGAATCGATCCTGTCGCTCTACATGGACATCAACCCGGCGAAGCGCGGGCCGGCGGCGCAGCAGTTGCTCCGCATCAACCGCGAGGCGGCGGTCTTCATCGCCCAGGCGATCCTGAAATCGGCGGGCTTCTACACCGGCGCCGTCAACGGCGTGTACGCGCCCGATACCATCGACGCGATCCAGAAGGCATGCCGCGCGGGCGGCTCGGGCAAGTGCGGGCCGAAGACGCTCCACGGCGATACCTTCGGCTTCATCGCGCGGAACTTCTCTTAGCCGGCGGAGGCCGCCGCCTCACATGCTCTGGTAATTCGGACCGCCGCCACCCTCCGGCGGCACCCAGTTGATGTTCTGGTTGGGATCCTTGATGTCGCACGTCTTGCAGTGGACGCAGTTGGCGGCGTTGATGACGTAGCGCGTCTCGCCGCCTTCCTCGACCCACTCGTAGACGCCCGCCGGGCAGTAGCGCGCCGAGGGGCCGCCGAAGACATCGTGCTCGGAGGACTTCTGCAGCGCCATGTCGGCGACGCGGAGGTGAACCGGCTGGTCCTCCTCGTGCATGGTGTTGGAGACGAACACGGAGGACAGGCGGTCGAAGGTGAGGACGCCATCGCCGCGCCTGTAGGCGATGGCGGCGGTCGACGCGGCAGGCTTCGTGGCGGCGTGGTCGGTGCCGCCGTGACCCAGCGTGCCGAAGATCGCGAGACGTGCGCTGTTTGCCCACATATCGAGGCCACCGAGCGCGATGCCGACGTATGTCCCGAATCGCGACCACAGCGGCTTGACGTTGCGCACGGGGCGGAGGTCGCGCCCGATGGCCGACGCGCGCCAGCCGTCCTCATAGGCGGCGAGCTCGTCGTTGGCGCGGCCATCGGCAACCGCCGCCGCGACATGGTCTGCCGCCTGGATGCCGGACAGGATGGCGTTGTGGCTTCCCTTGATGCGCGGCACGTTGACGAAGCCCGCGGCGCAACCGACGAGCGCGCCGCCGGGGAAGGTGAGCTTCGGCACCGACTGCCAGCCACCCTCTGTGATGGCGCGCGCCCCGTAACCCAGCCGCTTGCCGCCGGCGAAGACCGGCGCGATCAGCGGGTGGGTCTTGAACCGCTGGAACTCCTCGAAGGGCGAAAGGTGGGGGTTCTTGTAGTTGAGGTGGACGACGAACCCGACCGAAACGAGATTGCCGCCGAGGTGGTAGAGGAACGAGCCGCCGCCGGTGCGGCTGTCGAGCGGCCAGCCGAAGGTGTGCTGGACGAGGCCGGGACGATGGAGCGCGGGATCGACCTCCCACAGCTCCTTGAGACCGATACCGAACTTCTGCGGCTCGCGTCCCTCCGACAGCCCGAAGCGGCGGATGAGCTGCTTGGCAAGCGAGCCGCGGGCACCCTCGGCGATCAGCGTGTACCTGGCGCGCAGCTCCATGCCGCGTTGGAAGCCCGGCTTGTGCGTGCCGTCGCGGGCGATGCCCATGTCGCCGGTGGCGACGCCGACGACGGCACCGCTGTCGTCATGCAGCGTCTCGACTGCGGCGAAGCCCGGGAAGATCTCGACACCGAGCGCCTCGGCCTGCCGCGCCAGCCACCGGCAGACATCGCCGAGCGAGGCGATGTAGTTGCCGTGATTGTTCATCAATGGCGGCATGGCGAAGTTGGGGATGCGGAGCGAGCCGGCCGGGCCGAGGATGTAGAAGCGGTCATCGGTGACGGGCGTCTTGACGGGCGTGTCGGGGTCGGCCCGCCAGTCGGGCAGCAGCGCGTCGAGGCCGATCGGGTCGATCACCGCGCCGGAGAGGATATGGGCGCCGACCTCCGCGCCCTTCTCCAGAACGACAACGGTGAGGTCAGGGGCGATCTGCTTCAGCCGGATCGCCGCGGCCAGGCCCGCCGGCCCGGCCCCCACGACCACCACGTCGAAATCCATGGACTCGCGGGGCGCGGAATCGTCGGCTTTTTCGGTCTCGGACATCGGCGAGGCGTTTTTGCACAGATGCGGCGACGCCGCGAGGGGCAATTTTCGTTGACGAGGCTACGTTCCGGCTATACAAATAACAAGTTAGTTAGTTAGCGGCGCCGTGGGAGCGTCGCTCCGGGAGGAGATCTCAGATGACTGATCACGCGCGTTTCCTGCGCGCCGGGATGAACCGGCGCTCGTTTCTGAAGGCGTCCGCCGCCGGGGCGGCGCTCGCCACGGTGCCGGGCCTCGGCCTTGGCCGTGCGCTCGCCCAGGAGGGCTGGACGCTGGCCCTTTCGGCCCGGTCGCTGTCCAACCCCTACCACGCCACCTTCGCCAAGGGCGGCGAGGACTTCGCCAAGTCCGTGGGCCTGCCCTACGAGATCCTGATCACCGAGGGGAACAGCGAGAAGGGCATCGCCGACATCCGCGCGCTGCTCGCCCGCACCGGCGGCAAGCTGGTCCTCAACGTCGACCCGAACGACTCGCCCGACGCCCGCGTCATCGTCGAGGACGTGCAGGCGGCCGGCGGGTATGTCGTCACCCAGTGGAACAAGCCCGACGATCTGCATCCGTGGGACCACAACCCGAACTACGTCGCGCACATGTCGTTCGATGGCGTGCCGAACGGCAAGGCGATGGGCGAGGCGCTGATCGCGTCGATGGGCGGCTCCGGCGGCATCGTTGCGCTCGGCGGCATCCTGTCCAACGTTCCGGCGATCGAGCGCAAGCTCGGCCTCGACCAGGCGATCGCGGAGAATCCTAACGTCACGCTGCTCGACTTCCAGGCTGCCGACTGGAACGAGACCAAGGCCTTCGAGATCACGCAGGCCTGGCTCACCCGCTTCGGCGACCAGATCAAGGGCGTGTGGGCCGCCAACGACGGCATGGGCATCGGCGCCCTCGAGGCGCTGCGTCAGGAAGGCCTCGCCGGCACTGTGAAGGTGACGGGCATCGACGGCATCGACGCCGCGATCCAGGCGGTGCGCGATGGCGAGTTCGCCGGCACGGTTGCCTGGGATCCGCTGTGGACCGGCGGCATGGGGCTCGCCATCGGCTACGCCGCCGCGAGCGGCCAGATCGACATCGCCACCGAGCACCACGACCACCGCGAATTCTACGGCACCGGCATCATCGTGACCGCCGACACGGTCGGCAGCTACGGCGCCGCCGAGCCGCTCGACTTCAGCGACCTCTGGGGCAAGGCCACCGGCCAGATCCAGTACCGGAGCTGACCTCCCGCGCAACTGCCGGACTGTCGGGCCTTGGGCCCGGCAGTCCTTTTTGACACACTCGCTGCCGCCCGCGTCCACATGAGCCGCTGAAGGGCAGGGGATGACAATCGCCACCGATCGTTCGGACGCTCTCGCCAGCACCACCGATTCCGCGTTCGAGCGCAACATCGCGCGCCTGCGCGCGTGGGCGCCGGTGCTGGTGCTGGTGGTGATAGGGCTGGCGATCTCGATCATCAACCCGGACTTCCTCCAGCCGTCCAACTTCATCCGCCTGCTGTCCTCCGCCGCGATCCCCATGGTGCTGGTCATGGGAGCGACGTTCATCATCCTGATGGGCAGCATCGACCTGTCGGTGGAGGGCGTGGTGGCGCTCGCCGCGGTGCTCGCCGCCGCGCTGGTCGCCAACGACATCGGCGGCGGCGAATATTCGTGGGCCGCGATCCCCGCGGCGATTGCGCTCGGCGGCGTGCTCGGCCTCATCAACGGCCTGGCGCACGTCAAGCTGCGCATCCCCTCGTTCATGGCCACGCTGGGCATCGGTTTCGCGGCGGTGGGCGTCGCCACCGCCGTCCTCGGCGGCTTCCCGATCCGCATCTCCGACCAGGGCTTCCGCGCCATCGCGCTGGCGCGCATCTTCAACATTCCGCTGTCGGTGTGGATCGCGTTCGCGGCGGTTGCCGTCGCCTACCTCATCCAGCAGCGCACGCGCATCGGCCGCTGGGTCTACGCCATCGGCGGCGACGAGGAGATCGCCCGCCATTCCGGCGTGCCGGTGGAGCGCACGCGCATCGTCGTGTTCGCCATCGCCGGCTGCTTCTACGGCCTCGGCGGCGCCATGTCGGCGGCGCAGCTCGGCCAGGCCCACCCGCTCATCAGCCAAGGGCGCCTGTTCACCACCATCACCGCGGTGGTGGTCGGCGGCACGGCGCTCTCCGGCGGCGTCGGCTCGGTGCTCAACTCGGTGATCGGCGTGCTGATCGTCGTCGTGCTTACCAACGGCATGGTGCTCGCCGGCCTGTCACCTTACGTGCAGCAGGGCGTCCAGGGCCTGCTCATCATCATCGCCGTGGCGCTCGCGCTCGACCGCTCGCGCCTCGATTCGGTGAAGTGAGGCGCGATATGGCCGCGGTCCTCGAAGTCATCAACGGCAGCAAGGCCTTCCCCGGTGTGCTGGCACTCGATTCGATCTCGATGACCGTCGGCACCCACGAGGTCGTCGGCGTCATCGGCGAGAACGGCGCCGGCAAGTCGACGCTGGTCAAGGTGCTGAGCGGCGTGCTCCGCCTCGACAGCGGCGAAATCCGCATGAACGGCAACGTCGTCACCTTCGGTGACCCGCGCGCCGCCGCCCGCGCCGGCATCGCGCTCGTCTTCCAGGAGCAGTCGATCATCCCGACCATGAACGTGGCCGAGAACATCTTCCTCGGCCGCGAGGGCGAGTTCACGGTCGCGGGCTTCCTCAACAAGCGCAAGATGAACGATGCGGCGCGGCGCGAGCTTGCCAAGGTGCAGCTCGACGTCGATCCGCGCACCATGTGCCGTGACCTGACCTTCGCGCAGCGCCAGATGGTTGAGCTCGCCAAGGCGCTGTCGCTCGACGACCGCAACGACGGTCACTTCATCGTCATGCTCGACGAGCCGACCTCCGTTCTCGAGACGAAGGAAATCGAAATCCTGTTCGGCCTCGTGAACGACCTCCGCAAGCGCGCCTCGTTCATCTTCATCTCGCACCGCCTCGATGAGGTGCTGGCGATCTCCGACCGCATCTACGTCATGCGCGACGGCAAGATCGTCGGCGAGATGAATTCCGCCACCGCCTCGATCCCCGAGATGCACAAGCTGATGGTGGGGCGCGAGCTGCACCGCGAATACTACCGCGAGAACCTGCAGACGACTCCAGGTCCGCGCGTTGTCATGGAAGCACGCGACATCGAGCGGCGCGGAGCCTTCAGCGGCATCTCGTTCAAGCTGCACGAGGGCGAGGTGCTCGGCATCGCCGGCGTTATCGGCTCGGGCCGCGAGTCTGTCGTGCGCTGCCTCGCCGGTTTCGAGGGCATCACCGGCGGCAGCATCCTGGTGGATGACCGTCCGGTCGTCATCGACAGCCCACGGGCGGCGCAGGCGCTCGGCATCGGCTACGTCCCGCGCGAGCGCCGCGCCGAGGGCATCGTCGCGCTGAGCAGCGTCGCCGAGAACATGACCATGGCCTCGATCGGCAAGGTTGCCGCCAACTACTTCATCAACTTCGGCAAGGAACGCGCGCTCGCCGGCACCTGGGTGGACCGGCTCCACATCAAGACACCGTCGGTGACCACGCCTGCGGGCAGCCTCAGCGGCGGCAACCAGCAGAAGGTCGTGCTGTCCAAGTGGCGGATCGCCGGATCGCGCATCATGATCCTCGATCATCCGACGCGCGGCATCGACGTCGGCGCCAAGGAGGACGTCTACGCGCTCATCCGCGAGATGACCGCCGCGGGGCTTTCGGTGATCCTGCTCGCCGACACCATCGAGGAGATCATCGGACTCAGCAACACCATCCTGGTCATGCGCGACGGCGAGATCACCGCGCGCTACGCGGCCCCACCCGGCGCCAAGCCGGGGCAGGTCGATCTCGTCAGCCACATGGTCTGAGGGCGAGGCGCGGGATGAACAACGTCTGGACCGCACGGCTTCGCGAATACGGGCCGATCGTCGCCCTCATCCTGCTGGTGCTGTTCGTCGGCGCCTACGACCAGCGCTTCTTTGCGCCGAACACGCTGCTCGTCCTCGTCTCGGACACGATGACGCTTTTCATCATGGCGTCCGGCGTCACGCTCGTCATCATGATGGGTGGCATCGACCTGTCGATCCAGTCGGTGGCGTCGCTGGCGAGCGTCATACTGGCGCTGGCGCTGCCCGAGTTCGGCTTCTTCGCCATTCCACTGGCGCTTCTCGGCGGGCTCGCGGCAGGGCTGATCGGCGGCATCTCGCACACCGCGCTCCGCATCCCCTCATTCATCACCACGCTCGCTGTGGGCGGCATCGCCGCCTCGGCCGCCTTCGTGCTGTCCGACGCGCGCTCGATCGACATATCGAGCGCGCTCCGCAACGAATACCTGTCATGGGTGGTGGGGCGCACCGCCGGCATCCCGAACGAGATCCTGGTTGGCCTCGCCGTCCTGATCGTTCTTTCCATCGTCCTGAAGTTCACGCCCTTCGGCCGCTTCACCGCCGCCATCGGCGCGAGCGAGCGCACGGTCCATGCCTCGGGGATCAACGTCAACCTGGTCAAGGTCGGCGCGTTCGTCATCTCGGGCCTCATGGCGGCGCTCTCCGGGGTCGTCTTTGCCGCGCGCCTGTCGAGCGGCTCGCCGACACTCGCCAACGAGTTCCTGCTGCCGTCGATCGCCGCGGTCATCGTCGGCGGCACCGCGCTGACCGGCGGCGTCGGCAGCATCTGGCGCACCTTCGTCGGTGCGCTGATCATCGCGGTCGTGCGCATCGGCATGACGTTCATGGGCATCAGCGTCTTCGCCCAGCAGATCGTCTTCGGCCTCGTGCTGGTCGCCGCAGTCGCCGCCACCATGGACCGGCTCCGCATCCACGTCGTGAAGTAGGGCGTAAACCGATGGACCCCCACCAGAAGCGGCGGCTCGGCCGCGTGAACCTCGAGGTCACCGCGTTCGGTTTCGGCGCCGCGCCGATCGGCAATTTCCTGCGTCCGATCTCGGACGAGGAATCCGACGCCATGATCGACACGGCGTGGAACGCCGGCGTCCGGTTCTTCGATACCGCGCCGTACTACGGCCACGGGCTCTCCGAGCTGCGCCTTGGCCATGCATTGCGCTGGAAGGACCGCGACGACTACGTGCTGGCTTCCAAGGTCGGGCGAGTGCTGAAGCCCGCCCGCCGCTCCGACATCGACTTCGCGCCGTGGTCGAACGCGGCACCGTTCACGATGGCGTTCGACTATTCCTACGACGGCACCATGCGCTCGTTCGAGGATTCGCTGCAGCGTCTCGGGCTGGAGCGCATGGAAATCTGCTTCATCCACGACATCGACGTGTTCACGCTGGGGGCCGAGCAGCCGGAAATCTTCCGCCAGGCGATGGATGGCTGCTGGCGCGCGCTGGAGAAGCTCAGGAGCGAAGGGCTGGTGAAGGCGATCGGCGTCGGCGTCAACGAGTGGGAGGTCTGCCACGCAGCGCTTGAGCAGCGCGACTTCGACTGCTTCCTGCTCGCTGGCCGCTACACGCTCCTGGAGCAGGAAGCGCTGGACGACTTCCTGCCGCTCTGCGCCGACCGGAGCGCGGCGGTGGTGGTCGGCGGTGGCTTCAATTCCGGCATCCTCGCCACAGGCGCCGTCCCCGGCGCCAAGTACAACTACAAGCCGGCGCCGGCTGCGATCATGGAGAAGGTGGCGGGCATCGAGAAGGTTTGCGCCGCCCACAACGTTCCGCTTCCGGCGGCCGCGCTCCAGTTCGTCGTGGCGCACCCCGTGATCCCGTCCTTCATTGCCGGCACGCGCACCGTCGCCCAGCTCCGGCAGAATCTCGACTGGTTCACGTTCCCGATCCCCGCCGCCTTCTGGGCTGAGCTGAAGGCGAAGGGCCTGTTGCGCGAGGACGCGCCGACCCCGGCCTGAACCGCATGAGCGAGAAGCGCGAGCTCAGGCCCGGCCTCTACTATCTCGACGACCTCGCGCCCGGCGACTGGTTCCGCACCGGTGCGATCCAGGTGACGGAAAGCCAGATCTCCGGCTTCGCCGGCATCGGCGGCGACTTCTTCGACCTCCACATGGACGATGCCTTCGCCCGCAGCCTCGGCTTTCCCGGCCGTGTCGCTCATGGGCTTCTCGTGCTGTCGCTGGCCGACGGGCTCAAGAACCGGGCCGATGTCCGCTTGTCCGCGATCGCCTCGCTCGGCTGGGACTGGAAGTTCGTGGCGCCGGTCTTCATCGGCGACCGCATCGCGGCGCGGATCAGCGTCGTCGATACGCGCGTGACGAGCCGCGGCGATCGTGGCGTGGCGCGGCTTGCGTTCACTGTGGAGAACCAGGACGGCGCGACGGTCCAGGAGGGAACCAACGCGCTGATGATGCACCGCCGCCCGGCGGCGGGCTGAACCTCAGGCGGCGCGGCCGGCGAGCTCCGCTCCGGCGGGCACCGCTGGCGCGCGGTTGCCGCGGATCATGTCGGACGCCTTCTCGGCGATCATCAGCGTGGGCGCATTGCTGTTCGAGCTGATGAGCTGCGGCATGACCGAGGAATCGCAGATGCGGAGATTGTCGATGCCGCGCACCCGGAGCTCCGGATCGACGACGGACAAGGCGTCGGTGCCCATCTTGCAGGTGCCGACCGGGTGGTACGACGTGCGTCCGTACTGGCGGACATAGGCTTCGAGGTCGGCGTCCGATTTCACGTCCTCGCCGGGGAAGTGCTCGCGCTTGACGTAACGGGCGAGGGCGGACTGGCGCATGATCTCGCGGCTCTGGCGCACGCCTTCGACCGATATGCGGAGATCGTAGGGGTCGGCGAGGAAGTTGGGGTCGATGATCGGTGCGTCGGCCGGGTTGGCGCTCCGCAGCGTGACGGAGCCACGGCTCTTCGGGCGGAGCGTGTAGGAGTTGAGGGTGCTGCCCGAGCCCGAGGCGATCGACGGCACACCGGCCTCGACGCCTGCGCCGACCAGGAAGTGGAACTGGAGATCGGGCGTCGGCGCGCTTTTGTCGGCGTACCAGAAGGCGCCGCCCTCCACGATGGTCGAGGCGACCGGGCCTGTCCGGAACAGCATGTACTCGATGCCGGCCCAGGCCTTCCAGTGGAGCTTGTTGTACTTGTCGAGGCTGTGCGCGCCGCGGAGCTCGTGCACGATGTCGACGCCGAAATGATCGTGCAGGTTCCGTCCCACGCCCGGCAGGTCGGCGACGACGTCGATGCCGTGCGCGCGGATCTCGTCGGCCGGGCCGATGCCGGAAAGCAGCATCAGCTTCGGCGAGCCGATGGCGCCGGCGGCGACGATCACGCCGGCATCGGCGTGGATGACGGTGCGCTGCCCCTCCTTCAGGCACTCGATGCCGGTAGCGCGCCCGCGCTCAACGACGACGCGGAGCACCGTCGCGTTCTTGTCGACGGTGAGGTTCTTGCGGCCAAGCGCCGGCCGCAGGTAGGCGACCGCGGCCGAACAGCGGCGCGCGGCGCGATTGGTCGTCTGGTAGGCGCCGGCGCCTTCCTGCTTCGGTCCGTTGAAGTCGGGGTTGTAGGGCATGCCGATCTGCTGGCAGGCCTGCACGAAGGCGCGGGTGAGAGGCTGCGGATGCGGGGAGTGGACCCCGAGCGGGCCGCCGATGCCGTGGAAGGCGCCGCTCAGCGTGTCGTTGTCCTCGGTGCGCACGAAGTAGGGGAGCACGTCCCGGAACGACCAGCCGGCGCAGCCAAGGTCGTTCGCCCAGTAGTCGTAGTCCTCCGGGCATCCGCGCGTATAGACCTGCGCGTTGATCGAGCTGCCGCCGCCGAGCACGCGCCCCTGCGCGTAGGGGATTTCGCGATTGTTGGCATGGCGTTGCGGCGCGGTCTTGTATCCCCACGTCAGCCGCCCCGACGTCATCTTGTAGAAGCCGACCGGCATGTGGATGTAGGGGTTCGTGTCGGCAGGCCCGGCCTCGACCAGGAGGACGCGGCGGTCCTCGTCCTCGGACAGGCGCGCAGCGAGCGCGCAGCCGGCGGTGCCCGCGCCGACGATGACGTAGTCGTAGTTCAAGGATGCGCCCTCCCGGTGAACGCTGGCCGAAGCCGACTTCGACCTTTACGCCAGAATCCCGCCGATCCAGTCAGGAAGCAACCCAGCGGACCCGCTCTGCGAGTTCGATGTGGGTCGACTTGATCTCGGTGTATTCCTCCACGCCGTACTTGCCAGTCTCGCGGCCGGTGCCGGACTGCTTGAAGCCGCCGATCGGGAGTTCCGGGCCTCCCGCGATCGTGCAGTTGACCCAGACGCGGCCGGCCTTGATGCGGCGCATGGCGTTCAGCGCCTTGTTGAGGTTGGTCGTCCAGATGGAAGCGGCGAGCCCGAAGGGCGTGTCGTTGGCGATGTGGATCGCATCGTCGAACGTCTCGAACGGGAAGATGGACAGGACCGGCCCGAAAATCTCCTCGGTCGCGATCGACATCTCGCGCTTCACGTTCGCGAACACGGTCGGATTGACGAACATGCCGGCGGACGTTGCGGGTGTGTCGCCGCCGCACAGCAGGCGTGCGCCATCCGCCTTGCCGGCGGCGATGTAGTCCAGGATTTTGGTGTGCTGCCGCGGATCGACGATTGCGCCGACCTGGGTGGCTTCGTCCAGCGGATCACCGACCTTGAGACGTGCGATCTTGTCGACCACGCGCGCGGCAAAGTCTTCCGCCACGGATGATTCGACCACGAGCCGGCTTCCCGAGACGCAGCACTGGCCAGCGTTGAAGACGAGGCCAAAGACGACACCATCGGCGGCCGCATCGAGATCGGCGTCAGCAAAGACGACCTGCGGGTTCTTGCCGCCGAGCTCGAGGCCGAGCTTCTTGATCGTGCCGGCCGAGCCGGTGAGCACCTGACGGCCGACCTCGGTCGATCCGGTGAACGAGACCATGTCGACGTCGGGATGCTCGACCAGCACCGGGCCGAGCGCCGATCCGGGGCCGGTGATGACGTTGTAGACGCCGGCGGGGAGGCCGGCTTCCTCCAGCACCTCGCCGAGGAGGAGCGTGGAGCCGGAGGTGAGCTCGCTCGGCTTGGCGACGATGGTGCAGCCGGCGGCAAGGATGAAGGGGACGCGCTCGGCGAGGATGAAGAACGGGAAGTTCCACGGCGTGATGAGACCGACCACACCGATCGGCTCGCGCGTCACCAGGCCGAGCATCCCTTCGCCAAGGTTGTTGAAGGTGTCGCCGTGGAGGGCGCGCGCCTGGCCGGCGGCATACTCGAAGATGCCAGCGGCACCATCGACCTCGCCGCGTGACTGGGTGATCGGCTTGCCGGACTCCAGCGTCTCGACCAGCGAGATCTCGTCGCGACGGAGCCGGATGAGGCGCGCTGCCTCCAGCAGGACGGAGGCGCGCTTGGCGCCGCTCAGCCCGGACCAGCGGCCGTCGTCGAAGGCGCGGCGGGCGGCGGCGATGGCCCGTTCGGCGTCGGCCACGGTGCCGCGCGGCAATACCGATACGGCGACGTCGTGGGCGGGGCTCTTGCGCACGCTCGTCTCGCCGCTCGTCGATCCGATCCATGCGCCGTCGACGAACATGCTGAATTCCCTGGGTTTCGCGGGCACCGACGGGTGCTTGCGAGGAGCCTGATCGAGCATGGAAAACCCTCCCTTTTGGCACTCGAATGATGTAAGACTAAACAGTTAGTTGTTTCAAGCCGCTTGCCTCGGCTGCGCTGATTGGAGCAACTCCGTCAACGCCTCAGGGCAGTCGAATCGGGAAAGGCTTCGGATGGACGCCGCAGAGGAGACGGTCGTCGCCACAGGCGCGGTCAAACGGAAGAAGCACTCGCGCAACGCTGAGGCGACCAAGCGGCGCATCCTCGATGCCGCGCTCAAGGAATTCGCCAAGCTCGGGTTCGGCGGCGCGCGCGTCGACGCGATCGCGGAAAGCGCGTCCGCCAACAAGGGCCTGATCTACGCCTACTTCGGCAGCAAGGAGAACCTGTTCACGGCCGTGCTGGAGGAGGCCTACCTCGGCATCCGCGCCGCCGAGCGCCAGCTCGACCTCGACCGCCTGCCGCCGCTCCAGGCGCTGGAGAGGCTCGTCCGGTTCACCTGGGAATACTATCTCGCCCATCCCGAGTTCCTGACGCTGGTCAACAGCGAGAACCTCCATCGCGGTCGCCATATCCGGAAGTCGAAGGCGATCCGCGAATCGGTCCCGCCCATGATCGAGATGGTCCAGTCGCTGCTCGATCGCGGCGTGGCGAGCGGCGACTTCCGCGCCGGCATCGACCCGGTGCAGCTCAACATCACAATCGCCGCCCTCGGCTACTACTATCTGACCAACCGCTTCACCGGCTCGGTCATGTACGACCGCGATTTCACCGAGCCGAAGCGTCTGGAGGAGCGGCTGCAATTCAACCTCGAGACAATCCGGCGGCTCGTGCGGGCGTGAACGCCGGCGGCGCGATCCGCACGAGCGGTGCGAACTGCATGCGGTCGAGCACGTCGCGCTGAAGGTCGATCCCCGGCGACAGCTCGATGAGCTCGACGCCATCCTCGCCCAGCCTGAACACCGCCCGTTCGGTGATGTAGAGGACCGTTTGCCCGTTCCGCCGCGCCTGCGCGCCGCTGAAGGTGATGTGCTCGACGCGCCTGACGAGCTTCGCCACCGAGCCCGGAGACAGGATGCGCACCGTGCCGTCGCGATCAGTTTCCACGGACAGGCCCTTGGCCTCGAACGCGCCGCAGAAGACGACCTTGCGCGCGGTCTGCGTGATGTCGATGAAGCCACCGGGGCCGACCAGCGTGCCGTTGATCATGGAGACATTGACGTTGCCGTCTGCGTCCATCTCGCCCATGCCGAGGAAGGCGGTGTCGATGCCGCCGCCGGAATAGAAGTCGAACTGATCGACGGAGGCGACGATGGCGTCGGGATCGCGCGCCGCGCCGAACATCGGGCCATCGAGGGTGGCGCCGTTGTGAATGCCTTGCTCCACCGTGCCCCAGTAGCGCGGCGCGCCGGGACCGCGCAGGAGCGGCGGGATGCCGCCGGGGATCCCGTAGCCGAAGTTGACCGACTGCGGCCCGTCGATCTCGCGGGCGGCGCGCTCGGCGATGATGCGCCGAAGCCCCGCTGGCGGGCCGTCATCGGCGTGGGCCTCCACCGGTGTCGCCTCGCCACTGACGTGCGGGTCGTGCGCGGGCAGGTAGGTCCAGCGCGCATCGGGCGTGACGGCGACCGCATCAACCAGGACGCCCGGCACGCGCCACAGGCGGGCAGCGGTCGTGCGCCTTTCGACGAGCTTGCCGACCTGCGCGAAGACCTTGCCGTCGCAGGCGTGCGCGGCGAGCGCAACGGCGTATACGTCGAGGTCGGCCGGTTCGCGGACCAGCGAGAGATTGCCGCGCCGGTCGGCTTCCGAGGCGCGCACGATCGCGTAGTCGATCCGCATCGGCCGATAGCGGAGGTACTCGCGCCCGTCGAAGGAGACGACTTCGACCAGGTCTTCATCGGCGCGTGCGTTGCAGCGCCCGCCGTCGACG
>CAZXKZ010000010.1:0-28624 GCA_964641825.1 uncultured Bauldia sp. | reverse complement strand
GCCAACCCTTCGCGTGCGAATGCGAAGGACGAGACCAAGGAAGGAGACGATAGCCCGGAGCGATCACCCCGCCCGCGGGAACGAAGGAACGCGCATATGCCAATGCTTTCAACATCTTACCGGCCAACTGCACCCTCCCGCCCGAGCTTACCAAAGGGTGAATGTTGGCCTTGCATGCACGCAAGCAGCCGCCATATCCTCGCTGCGGTGCAAAAAAGCCGCCGGCAGCGAGGGGCACGTCAGGTTTGAGCTACTACCAGCTTTACGAACTCAACCATGCGGCTCTGAGCCCGCTCAGGGCTGCGGCGGACGCCACCCGCCTCTACTTCCAGAGCCCGCTCAATCCGCTGGCGCAGACGCCGTTCGGCCGCTCCATGGCCGCGGCGGCCGAGCTGTTCGAGCGGACGACGCGGCGCTACGGCAAGCCGGAATGGGGCATCGCCTCGACGCAGGTCGGCGGCGAACGCGTCGCGGTCGTCGAGCACGTGGTGTGGGAGCGGCCCTTCTGCCGCCTCGTGCGCTTCGAGAAGATGAGTCTCAGGCCGGCGCGCGAGCAGCCGAAGCTCCTCATCGTCGCGCCCATGTCGGGCCACTACGCCACGCTGCTCCGCGGCACCGTGGAGACGATGCTCCCCAATCACGACGTCTACATCACCGACTGGGCCGATGCGCGCATGGTGCCCATCGCCGAGGGAACGTTCGATCTCGACGACTACATCGACTACGTCATCTCGATCCTGCATTTCCTCGGGCCGGACGCGCATGTCATGGCGGTGTGCCAGCCGGCGGTTCCGGTGTTCGCAGCCGTCGCGCTCATGTCGCAGCGCGGCGACCCCCATCTGCCGGCGACCATGACGCTGATGGGCGGACCCATCGATACGCGCGTCAACCCAACCGCGGTCAACACGCTCGCCAACGACCACGACCTCGACTGGTTCGAGAAGAACGTCATCATGAAGGTGCCGTTCCCGCATCCCGGCTTCATGCGGGCGGTCTATCCCGGCTTCCTGCAGATCTCCGGCTTCCTGTCGATGAACATCGACCGCCACGTCGCGGCGCACCGCGAATTCTTCCAGCACCTCATCGAGGGCGACGGCGATTCCGCCGACAAGCACCGCGACTTCTACGACGAATATCTCGCGGTCATGGACCTGACCGCGGAGTTCTACCTGCAGACGGTCGAGACGGCGTTCCTGCGCCACGCGCTGCCGCTCGGCACGATGACGCACCGGAACGAGAAGGTCGACCCGGCGGCCATCACCTCGGTCGGCCTGCTGACCATCGAGGGCGAGAACGACGACATCTCCGGCGTCGGCCAGACCGAAGCCGCCCACCACATCACGCCGAACATCCCGGCGCGCATGAAGGCGCACTACCTCCAGCCCAAGGTCGGCCACTACGGCGTCTTCAACGGCTCGCGCTTCCGCGCCGAGATCGCCCCCCGGATCGCCGACTTCATCTCCACCCATGCCCAGGCGTCACGGACAAAGGGGCGGGCCAACGGCAAGCGTCGGTAAGCTGGCTGTCTTTCGTAAGACTCCCCCCACGTCCCTATCTGTCCACGGCCCTGCCGGCCGCCAGCGTGCGGTTCCGGCGCCTTCCTCGAAAAAATTGGAAGCCGGCGGCGCCGTGACGCTTGAAACCCCGAACGGGCATCACCACGTCGTGATCGTTACGTACGATATAGGGGATGACCTATGAACCCAGCCTATGCCCTGCGTCCGGCATGGACGCCGCTTACCCTCGCTCTCATGGTCGTCGGCTTCATCGTCGCATGGCCGCTCGGGCTCCTGATGATCGCCTATATCCTTTGGGGCGACAGGATTCCTGAGATCAGACGGCACTTCGACGGCTACAAGCCCAACGGCGATACCCGCTTCAACTTCGCCTGTGGCGGGATGGGCGGTACCCGTGGCGGCAATACCGGCAATGCCGCCTTTGACGACTACCGTGCGGCCGAGCTGAAGCGCCTCGACGAGGAGCGCCGCAAGCTCGATGAGGAGCGCCGGGCGTTCGACGACTACGTCCGCGACCTCCGCCGGGCGCGCGACAAGGAGGAGTTCGACCGCTTCATGTCCGAACGCGCCAACCGGACGCGGAAGCCGGATGTGGGCGAGTCGATCGACCTCTGATCCTGGCAACAAGACTGAACGGCGGGGCCGAACCGGCTCCGCCGTTTCGATTCGGCTATCCCCCTCCCGAATCCGCTATGCCAAGATCGGCGTACGTGATTCGTTCATGGAGCCGATGCGTGGGTCTGTTTGCCGGACGCCGGGTGGAGCCGCTGCCGGAACGCTTCGAGGTCGCGACCGAGGCCGGCGTTGTGGCTGTCGACCTCAGGCGCCATCCGCGGGCGCGGAACTATACCCTGCGCGTCGCCGGGCCGGCGCGCGCGCCGGTGCTTACCATGCCCAAGCGCGGCTCGCTCAGCGAGGCGCGCCGCTTCCTTGACCGTCACTCGAGCTGGCTCCGGTCGCAGATCGAGAAACTGCCGCCGACGACCGCCATCGCCGACGGG
This sequence comes from uncultured Bauldia sp., assembly GCA_964641825.1. Classification (GTDB taxonomy): domain Bacteria; phylum Pseudomonadota; class Alphaproteobacteria; order Rhizobiales; family Kaistiaceae; genus DASZQY01. The sequence continues at coordinate 26,106 of CAZXKZ010000010.1, read as the reverse complement.
CAGCCCTTCCCGCTCCGCGGCGTCCTCTACACCATCCGCCACGACCCGTCCGCGCGCGGCACCGTGCATATCCACGACGATCCGGAGACACCGCTCCTCGTCGTTGCCGGCGATGCCCGCCACCTTCGCCGGCGGCTGCTCGATTTCACCCGGCGCGAGGCGAAGAAGGATCTCGAATGGGCGGTGATCCGCCATTCGCTCGCCATCGGCGTGCGCTCCCGCGCCGTGCGCCTCCGCGACCAGACCAGCCGCTGGGGTTCCTGCTCGCCCGAAGGCCACCTGTCCTTCTCGTGGCGGCTCATCATGGCGCCGCCCTTCGTGCTCGACTATCTCGCCGCGCACGAGGTCGCGCACCTCCGCGAGATGAACCATTCACGGCGCTTCTGGCGTCTCTGCGAAAGCCTATGCCCAGAGACCGCCGCGGCGCGGCGCTGGCTCAGCCACAACGGCCCTGCCCTTCACGCCATCGGCGCCGAGGGCTAGCCGCCGATCAGCCACTTCAGGAAGCCGTTGCGGCGCGGCTGTGACCCGGACGCGGCGGCCTCGGCGACTGGCAGCGGCTCGCTGCCGGAGGCCACCGGCCAGTCCACCGGCTGCCCGGGATCGCTCCAGCCGCCGTGCGCGTCCGCGACGTCCGTCCGCTCGATGCCGGCGAGGAAGCCCTCCATGCCGCCGGGCGTCTCGGACGCGCGGTCCCAGTCGGCGAACTCGTTCGGCCGGTAGTCGCCGGGCAGCGCCACCACCGGCACACCGGAGAGCGCTTCGGTCATGAACCGGTTCCACGCGATCGCCGGCAGGCTCCCACCTGTCGCGCGCTTGGAGGGCTTGTTGTTGTCGTTGCCGAACCACACGCCGGCGGTCAGCACGCGCGTGTAGCCGATGAACCAGGCATCGCGGAAATCCTGCGAGGTGCCGGTCTTGCCGGCGGCGGGCCAGCCGGCGATCTCGGCGCTCCGTCCGGTGCCGGTCACCAGTGTCTCGCGCAGCATCGCGTTCATCATGCCGACGCGCACCGGGTCGATCACCTGGCCCGGGCCGCCGCCGGTGCGTTCGTAGAGGATGTCGCCGCCGGCGGTCGTGATCCGGTCGATGACGTGCGGGATCACGCCGCGCCCGCCGTTGGAGAACGGCACGAAGGCTGCGGTGAGCTCCAGCGGCGTGACCTCCGATGTGCCGAGCGCGATCGAGGGCGTCGCCATCATCGGCGAGGTGATGCCGAGCCGGCGGGCGGTGGCCGCCACGGCCTGGGGGCCGACCTCCGCGGTGAGCTGTGCCGATATGGTGTTCAGCGAGAGCGAGATCGCGGTCGCAAGAGTAACGGGTCCGCGATATTCGCGCGTGTAGTTCTCGGGGCTCCAGCCGTTGATCGACACCGGCTGGTCGATGCGGACCGATTCCGGCGTAAGCCCGGCCTCGAGCGCCGCCAGGTACACGAACGGCTTGAAGGCCGATCCCGGCTGGCGATGTCCGGATATGGCGCGGTTGAACGGGCTCGCGCTGTAGTCCCTGCCGCCGACGAGCGCCTTGACCGCGCCGGTCTCGTCGATGGCGACAAGCGCCCCCTGGCTCACGCCAAACTTCTCGCCTTCGTCGGCGAGCGTGTCGGCGAGCGCCCGCGCGGCGGCGCTCTGCGCGTGGAGGTCGATCGAGGTGTGCACGATGATGTCGCGATCGATGGCGCCGACGTAGCCGGGCAGAAGGTCCATCACCCAGTCGGCGACATAGCGGCCGCTGCCACCTGCCACGTCATGGACAGCCGCGACTTCCACCGACAGACCCTGCGCCGCCTCGCTGGCGCTGATGAAGCCGGCCTCGCGCATCGCCGTCAGAACGACCTCAGTGCGCTCGGCGGCGGCCTTCGGGTTGTTGATCGGCGAGTAGTGCGCCGGCGCCTTGAGCAGCCCGGCAAGGGTCGCGGATTCGGCCAGCGTCAGCTTGCGCGCCGACTTGCCGAAATAGCGGTGTGCCGCGGCGTCGACGCCGTAGGCGCCGGCACCCAGATAGACGCGGTTCAGGTAGAGTTCGAGAATCTCGGCCTTGGTGAGCCGCGCCTCGAGCCAGACCGCGAGGATCAGCTCCTGCACCTTGCGCTCGAAGGTGCGCTCGGGCTTCAGGAACAGGTTCTTGGCGAGTTGCTGGGTGATGGTCGAGCCGCCCTGGACGACCTCGCCCGCCGTCCAGTTCGTGAACAGCGCGCGCACGAGCCCGAACGGATCGATGCCGAAGTGCCAGTAGAACCGGCGGTCCTCGATGGCGAGCACCGCGTTCGGGACGTGCTCCGGCAGCTCATGAAGCGACACGCTGGTACCGACGCTGTCGCCGCGATTGGTGATGAGCGCGCCGTCAGCGGCAAGGATCCGCACGTTCGGCGCCCGCTCGGGGACCGTCCATTCGGCGGTCGGCGGCAGCTTGGACGCGTAATAGGCGACGACCGCGCCAAGGCCCGCCCCGGCGACAAGAAGCAGCATGAGGCCGGTGCGCATCAGGCCGCCGACGAGCGCCCGCAATCCGCGACGGCGCCCCTGCCGCCGGCGGCGAGGTTCGCGCGGTGCGGAGGTCTTGACCGGGCGCTTCGCCTTCCGCCGGCCGAACCAGCTTCGCCGCCGCTGTGGCAGCGAGCGATCCGCGTCGCCGACGCCGAAACTCAGCAGGCCCCCGGAATCGTTGTCGCCGCTTTCGGCGCGCGAATTTTTCCGGCCTCGCTTTGCCATCGCGGCCGTTGCCCCTCATGGTCACAGGCGGCCGAATGCCGCAAATGTGGGCAAAGACTACGTTTGGCGGGTTTAAGGGGCCGTTAAGTGACCAAGGCCACCCAGGCTGAGCGGTGGACGGCTTCGGCGCGGGCCTTTCAACGGCCCCAAGCGACCGCCATATTGCGGGCATGTCCGAAAATCGATCGCATGCCCGTCCCGTCCGCAAGGACGACCACGTCTTTCTGGTCGACGGGTCGTCCTACGTCTATCGCGCCTACCACGCGCTGCCACCGCTCACCCGGAAATCCGACGGCCTGCCTGTCGGCGCGGTCGCCGGCTTCTGCAATATGCTGTGGAAGCTCCTCCAGGATGCCTCGGCGGGGGTTAAGCCGACTCATCTCGCCGTCGTTTTCGACAAGTCGGAAGTCACGTTCCGCAACAAGCTCTACGACCAGTACAAGGCCCATCGCCCGGAAGCGCCGGACGACCTCAAGCCGCAGTTCGGACTGATCCGGAAGGCCGTCGACGCCTTCAACGTGGCGAGCATCGAGCAGGCGGGCTACGAGGCCGACGATCTCATCGCCACCTACGCGCGCCTCGGCGTCGAGGCCGGCGCCGACGTCACTATCGTCGCCTCCGACAAGGACCTCATGCAGCTCGTGGGATCGGGCGTGACGATGTACGACACCATGAAGGACAAGCGCATCGGCCGCGAGGAGGTGATCGAGAAGTTCGGCGTGCCGCCGGAGAAGGTGATCGACGTGCAGGCGCTCGCCGGCGACTCGATCGACAACATTCCGGGCGTGCCCGGGATCGGCATCAAGACTGCGGCCCAGCTCATCACCGAGTTCGGCGACCTCGAAGGCCTGCTTGCCAGCGCCGGCGGCATCAAGCAGCCGAAGCGGCGGGAGGCGCTGATGGCAAACGCCGAGAACGCGCGCCTGTCGAAAAGGCTGGTCACGCTCGACCGCAACGTGCCCCTCGAAATACCGATTGACGATCTCGCGGTCCGCGAACGCGACGGCCCGCGCCTCATCGGCTACTGCAAGGCGCTGGAGTTCGCCGCGCTCACCAGGCGGGTCGCCGAGGTGACCGGAACCGATGCCGCGCTGATCGTGGCGGCGATGCCCGGCGAGGCGCCGCTGGCGCCACTGCCGGTGAAAGATCGCGCCGACGTGACCGAGGAGGCCGTGCCGGCGCGGCCGGTCTACCGGCCCTACTACAATGCCGGCGAGCGCGGACCGGCGCCGACCAACGGCATGGCAGGACCGTCGAAGCGGTCGGTCGAGGCCGCCGCGGCCGTGAAAGGCAGTCCGTTCGATCTCACGTCATACGAGACGGTGACGTCTATCGATGCGCTCGACCGCTGGATCGCGCTGGCCCAAGACGCGGGGCACGTGTCGATCGACGTCGAAACCAATTCGCTCGATCCCATGCAGGCCGAACTGGTTGGCGTCAGCATGGCAACCGGGCCGGGCAAGGCGGCCTACATCCCGATCGGGCACAAATCGGGGGCTGGCGATCTTCTCGGCGGCGGACTGGTCGAGGGACAGATCAAGCCGGCGGAGGCCATCGGCCGCCTGAAGCCGATGCTGGAGGACGCGAGCGTCCTCAAGATCGCGCAGAATTTCAAGTTCGACTACCTGGTGTTCTCGCGCCACGGCATCGAGGTCGCCCCCTACGACGACACGATGCTGATCTCCTACGCGCTCGATGGCGGCAAGGGTGGCAGCGGCATGAACGAACTGGCCGAGGACATGCTCGGCCACAAGCCGATGCCGTTCAAGGACGTGGCAGGCACCGGCAGCAAGCAGCTGACGCTGGACTACGTCCCCATCGACAAGGCCACCGAGTATTCGGCGGAGGATGCCGACGTCGCCATGCGGCTGTGGACGGCGCTCCGTCCCCGCCTCACCGCGGAGCGCATGACCACGGTGTACGAGACGCTGGAGCGCCCGCTCGTGCCGGTGCTCGCGCGGATGGAGGCACGCGGCATCAAGGTCGATCGCCAGATCCTCTCGCGCATGTCGGGCGAGTTCGCGCAGAAGCTCGCCGGCCTCGAGCACGAAATATACGAGTTCGCGGGCCACAGCTTCAACATCGGCTCGCCAAAGCAGCTCGGCGATATTCTGTTCGGCAAGTTCCAATTGCCGGGCGGCAAGAAGACCAAGACCGGCGCGTGGTCGACGGGAGCGGACGTGCTGGAGGAACTGGCGGCGTCAGGCAACCAGCTTTCCGCGCGCATCCTCGACTGGCGGCAGTTGTCGAAGCTGAAATCCACCTATACGGACCTATTGCCGGGCTACATCCACCCGGAGACCGGCCGCGTTCACACCTCCTACGCGCTCGCGTCCACGACCACGGGCCGCCTCTCCTCGTCCGATCCGAACCTCCAGAACATTCCGGTGCGAACCGACGACGGGCGGCGCATCCGCACCGCGTTCGTGGCGGAAAAGGGCATGAAGCTGATCTCGGCCGACTACAGCCAGATCGAGCTGCGAATCGTCGCCCACGTGGCCGATGTGCCCGAGCTGAAGCAGGCATTTGCCGAAGGCGTCGACATTCACTCCATGACCGCGTCGGAGATGTTCAACGTGCCGGTCGCCGGCATGCCGGCCGAGGTGCGCCGCCGCGCAAAGGCGATCAACTTCGGGATCATCTACGGCATCTCTGCTTTCGGCCTCGCCAACCAGCTCGGCATCCCGCGCGAGGAGGCCGGCGCGTACATCAAGCGCTACTTCGAGCGCTTCCCCGGCATCCGCGGCTACATGGATGCCATGCGGAAGGCGGTGCACGAGGCGGGATATGTCTCGACCCTGTTCGGGCGGAAGATCCACTTCCCGCAGCACAAGTCATCCAATCCGTCCGAGCGCGCGTTCGTCGAGCGCGCCTCCATCAACGCTCCGATCCAGGGCACCGCCGCCGACATCATCCGCCGCGCCATGATCCGCATGGAGGACGAACTGCGGAAGGCGAGGCTTAACGCGCAGATGCTTCTGCAGGTGCACGACGAGCTGGTGTTCGAAGCGCCCGAAAGCGAGGTTGAGCAGGCGATACCGGTGATCCGCCATGTCATGGAGAAGGCCGCGGGTCCGGCGATCCACCTGTCCGTGCCGCTTCACGTCGATGCCAAGGCCGGCGACAACTGGGACGCGGCGCATTAGTCTGCCGCGCTTCGTTCCCTTGAAGGGCAGCTATCCATGATCCGCCACACCGTCGTCTTCCGCCTCAAGCATCCCAAAGGCTCCGCCGAGGAGGCGAAGTTCCTGGCCGACGGAACGCGGATCCTCACTGCCATCCCCGGCGTGGAGAAGTTCGAGGCGCTGAAGCAGGTGAGCCGCAAGAACGACTACGCCTTCGGCTTCTCGATGGAGTTTTCCGACCGGGCCGCCTACGAGGGCTACGACCGGCACCCCGATCATGTCGCGTTCGTCCGCGATCGCTGGGTGCCGGAAGTGGATGCATTCCTCGAGATCGACTACGAGCGCCTGTGAGCGCTACGCAGTCGCTGGCCGCCGTGCGTTGTCGAGTGCCCAGGCACCAGGCCCCGCCGCAGCGATGTAGAGGAACACGAAGCAGAACAGGATCGCCGCGTCGCCGAAGTTGAGGACCGGATAGAAGCTCTGAGGCGCGTGCGCGATCCAGTAGGCGACCGCCATCTGGCCGGACAGGACGAAGGCGGCGAGCCGCGTCCAGAAGCCGACGATCAGCAGCACCGCCCCGACGAGCTCCAGGATACCAATCCACCAGAAACCGGAGAACATCTCCGTTGCCGGCATGCCTTCCATTGCCGGAAAGCCGAAAACCTTCATCGTGCCATGCTGCAGGAAAAGCAGCGCGGTGACGATGCGCAGGATGGAGAGCAGTTGCGGCCGGTAGCGGCCAAGGCCGTCGAACAAGCGTTCCAAGCGATACGATCCTTCTTCAGACTGCGGGTTGCATCCGCCGGGGCAGCGACATGGCAGACCGCGGCGCCACGGGGCAACCTTCGCGCGGTCACAAGGCAGTGAACGGCTTTTCTAGTGAGCGGACCCGAAGAAGCTGCGGATCATGCCGGCAAGCTCGCCGCGGCCGAGGCGCAGCATACCCCACGCGTTGCCGCCGGCGGCATGATCGAGCTCCGCCTGGCGGCGGCTCAACATCTGCACGAAGCGGTCGACGAGATCGGGCGAATGATCGAGAACATGGGCAAGCGCCTGTTTGGAAATCTCGATCGTCTCGAGCGGTGTGATGGCCGTCACGGTGGCGCTCCGCCGCGCACCGGTGAGGAGCGACATCTCGCCGAAGATGTCACCGGCATGGAGCTTTGCCACCGGCGTGCCGTCTCCGGCCACGGTCACCGTCGCCTCGCCGGACACCACGACGAACATGGCGTGTCCGGGGCCATCCTCCTCGATGGGCGTGGCACCCCTTTGGAAGCTGATGAAGTGCGCGTGCGCCGCGAGCATGCCAAGCTCATGGTCGTCGAGGACTTCGGAGAAAAACGGAGTGGACTTGAGCACCTGGCGCGGATCCATCGCCCCAATGTCCGTTTTGGCACCGGAGAGTCAAGCAGCGCCGTCACGCCGCTTCCAGAGCGTCAACGAAACATTGGCGGTGGGATCGATCATTTCGCGCTCGCCCGGTGTCAGCCCGTCGGCCGCCAGAATGGCCTCGGCCGTAAGGCCCACATCGACCGCCGCGAACAGCGGCACGCCGCCGGGAAGCGTCACCTTCTCGCAACGGGCGAGGTGAAAGGCATCGAAGCCGAACGCGCGGAACAGATCGAAGATCAGCCGCCCGCCGGGGACAGCGACGGTGCCGCCATCAGGCGCGGCCTCGGCAAACGCGGCAGCCGGATCGGCGTCGGCCGGGTTCCACCACCAGCCGTCCGGCCGCCGCTCGATGCCCTTCGCCGACGTGGAGACGATGAGGCGATTGCGGCGGCGGACGTTTGGATTGGCCTCGTGGCTGAGCCTGCCGACAACGACAACCGCCGCCTCGTCGAGCGCGCGCTGGAAGCGCAGCCAATCGGCCTCGTTGGAAAGCTCTGGCGGCGTGTTGCCAGCCGGATCGGCAATGCGATCGTCTGCAGATACGATCGCATGGCCCTCGATCCGGTAGCCGTCGATCATGCCCTGAGCGTGCCGCCGGTTGCCTTGGCCACCTCCGCCACCACACGAGCAGCGACCGCGTCGATCTCCTGGTCGGTCATCGTGCGCTCGCGCGGCTGGAGCGTGACCTCGATGGCGACGGATTTCTTTCCGGGCCCGAGCGCGCTGCCCGCGAAGACGTCGAAGACGGAAACGCCGGTGATCAGCTTGCGGTCGGCGCTTTCGGCGGCGCGAATAATGCGCGCGGACGCAACATCGGCGTCGACCACGAACGCGAAGTCGCGGCGCACCGGCTGGAAATCGGACAGCGCCAGCGGCGGCTTGGTCTTTGTCGCCTTGGCCCGCGGCGCCGGTATCGATTCGAGGATCAGCTCGAAGCCGGCGAGCGGCGCTTCGGCATCGAGCAGCTCCAGGACCGCGGGATGGAACTCACCGAACGAGCCGATCACCGTCTTCGGGCCCTGGCGGATCGTTCCCGATCGGCCGGGGTGGAACCAGACCGGCGCGTCGGCCGTGACCTGCACCTTGTCCGCCGAAAGCCCCAGCGTATCGAGGAGCGCCAGCGCATCGGCCTTCGCGTCGAAGACCGTCACAGGCGTCGCCTTGCCAGACCACTGGCGGCCCGCGCCCAGCATGCCCGCCGTGCCGGAGCGAATGCCGGCCGCCGCCGTCACCTGATCCTGGGGCCGGTCGCCGCGGTAGATCTGCCCTACCTCGAACAGCGCGATATCCTTGTAACCGCGGTCCGCGTTCCGCCGCACGGCGGCCACCAATCCGGGCAGAAGGCTCGGGCGCATGTCCGACATTTCGGCAGCGATCGGGTTGGCGAGGACGAGGTCATCCGCGCCGCCGCCAAAGGCAACGGCCGCCGCGTGATCGATGAACGACCACGTCACCGCCTCGACCAGTCCGCTGGCGGCGAGCGCGCGCCGCGCCTTGCGGGTGCGTGTCTGGATGAGGGTGAGCACCGGCTTCTGGACCGACGGATCGCGGTCCATCGGCACCACCGGCACGTTGTCGACGCCCACGATCCGGACGATCTCCTCGACGACGTCGGCCTTCATGGTAGTGTCCGGGCGCCAGGACGGCACCGTGACCGTCAGGTTTCCGCTCTTCTTCTTGCGGGCGGAAAACCCGAGCGCGCCGAGAATGCGGATCGACTCGTCGGCAGAAGGCTCAATCCCGGCAAGACGCCTTACCTCCGACAGCGGGAAATCGATCACGGTCCTGGGTTCAGGGATCGTGCCCGCCAGCAGAACTTCGGTCGGCGTGCCACCGCAGAGTTCCATGACCATGCGCGTTGCAAGTTCCAGGCCGGGAATGGTGAGGGCCGGGTCCACGCCCCGCTCGAAACGATGGCGCGCATCCGAATGGATGCCCAGCCGCCGGCCGGTCGCCGCCACGTTGAACGGCTCCCAGAGCGCTGATTCGATCAGCACATCGGTGGTGGATTCATCGCATCCGGAGCGCTCGCCACCCATGATGCCGGCGATCGATTCGGGACCGTTATTGTCGGCGATGACGCACATCTCGGGATCGAGACGATATGTCTTCCCGTCGAGCGCCAGGATCTCCTCGCCTGTGCGCGCGCGCCGCACGATGAGGCTCCCGGAGATCTTCCGTGCATCGAAGACGTGCAGCGGACGGCAGCGGTCGTAGGTGACGAAGTTGGTGATATCGACGAGCGCGTTGATCGGGCGGAGGCCGATGGCGATCAGCCGCTTCTGCAGCCATTCCGGCGACGGGCCGTTGCTGACACCGCGCACGAGGCGGAGGGCGAAAGCCGGACAGAGCGAAGGCGTATCGCCGAACTCGAGCTTCACCTTCACTGGGCAGGCACCGCTGCCCGTTACGGGCTCGACAGGCCGGTCGATGAACCTGCCCACGCCGGCCGCGGCGAGGTCGCGTGCGATGCCGGCGACCCCGAGCGCGTCGGGACGGTTGGGCGTGACGTTGATGTCGATGACCGGATCGTCTAGCCCCGCCCAGGCCGCAAAAGACCCGCCGAGCGGCGCTTCATCGGGGAGATCCACGATCCCTTCGTGGCTGTCGGAGATGCCGAGTTCGCGCTCGGAGAGTAGCATCCCGTTCGACTCGACGCCGCGGATGATGCCCTTTTCGAGCTGGACGCCGGTGCCGGGTATAAACGTGCCGGCCGGCGCGAAGACACCCATCATGCCGGCACGCGCATTGGGCGCGCCACAGACGACCTGCGTCAGCTTGCCGTCGCCGGCATCCACCATGCAGACGCGCAGGCGGTCCGCGTTCGGATGCTTCTCCGCCGCGACCACGCGCGCGATCCGGAACGGCGCATACGACTTGGCGCGGTCCTCGATGCCCTCCACCTCCAGGCCGATCATGGTCAGCTTGTCGACGACCGCGCTGAACGAGGCATCGGTATCGAGATGTTCCTTGAGCCAGGCGAACGTGAACTTCATGGGTGCCCTACAGGTAGGCCAGGACAGGGAGACTGATGAGGACGACGATCGTCAGATAGATCGAGGCGGTGTTGCTGAGGCGATAGAGCTCGCGCCGCAGGATCAGTTCCTTGCGCAGGATCTCCGGCGACATTTCGTCGTCCGTCACGCTGTGGAACAGCGAGCTGCACCTGAGGCAGACGACGGCGACGAGAAGGTAGAACATGATCTGCACGATCATGAATCCCTGCTCGATCTTCGTGTCGGCCACGACGGTCGCGGTGATCCCGATGGCCGCGATCATCATGGAGACGTGCGTGAGCAGCGATGCCGATTTCGCGTCGATGCTGTCGAAGACGCGCCGGGCCGCCGAGGGAAGCACTGCCTCGTCCTCGGACTGCTTGAGCCTGTCGGTGTACTCGGCGACCTTCGATTCCGGCCAGCGCCGGACGAGGCCGGCGTAGACGAAATCGTCGATGGAGCGGAGCGGCGACATCGCAGCCCTCAAGGTTGGGCGGAGAGCCCGCCGTAGAGCGTCGGCAGGTCGAGCGGACGGAAGCCGTAGTGGTCGAGCCAGCGCACGTCCGCGTCGAAGAAGGCGCGGAGATCCGGCATGCCATACTTCAGCATGGCGATGCGGTCGATCCCCATGCCCCATGCGAAGCCCTGGTACTTGTCGGGATCGTGGCCGCCGAAGCGGATGACGTTGGGATGGACCATGCCGCAGCCCAGAATCTCCAGCCAGTCGTCGCCCTCGCCGAAGCGGATCTCGTTCCCCTGCCGCTTGCAGCCGATGTCGACCTCGAGGGACGGCTCGGTGAACGGGAAGTACGACGGGCGGAATCGCATCTTGACCTGGCTGACCTCGAAGAAGGCCTTGCAGAACTCCTCGAGCACCCATTTCAGGTTCCCGATGTGGCTCTTCTCGTCGATAACCAGCCCCTCCACCTGATGGAACATCGGCGTGTGGGTCTGGTCGGAGTCGAAGCGATATGTCCGTCCGGGAATGACGACGCGGATCGGCGGCTTCTGCGCCTCCATCGTCTTGATCTGGACGGGCGATGTGTGCGTGCGCAGCAGGAGTCGCTCGCCGTCGAGCTTCTCTTTGAAGAAGAAGGTGTCGTGCATCTCGCGCGCCGGATGCCCTTCCGGGAAGTTCAGCGCGGTGAAATTGTACCAGTCGGTCTCGATGTCCGGCCCCTCGGCGATGCCGAAGCCGAGGTCGGTGAAGATGGCCGTGATCTCGTCGATGACCTGTGAGACGGGATGGATGCGCCCGGTCGCCAGGGGCGAGGGACGGACGGGCAGCGTGACGTCGACGGATTCCTCGGCCAGACGCCGGGCGAGTTCCGCTTCCTTCAGGACGGCGCGGCGGGCGGATAGTGCTCCGGAGACGCGGTCGCGCAAGCCGTTGAACGCCGGCCCCATGACCTGTCGGGTCTCGGGCGGCATGGCGCCCAGCGTCTTCAGGAGCTCCGAAACGACGCCCTTCTTGCCAAGGGCGGCGACGCGCTCGGCTTCCAGCGCGGACTCGTCGGCGGCGTCGGAAATCCGCGCGAGTATCTCGCGTTCAAGCGCCTCGATGTCGCCGGTCGGACTATTCATGGCCCAAATTCTCTAGCACGGGGCGAAACCACCCCTGAAATGCTGCCGAGAAGTCAGGCCAGAGCGCCTTCCGCCTTCTCGACCAGCGCCTTGAACGAAGCCGGCTCGCTGACGGCGAGTTCGGCCAGGACCTTGCGGTCGACTTCGACCCCGGCCTTGCCGAGGCCGCTGATAAATCGGCCATAGGTCAGCCCGTGCTCGCGGGCCGCCGCGTTGATACGCTGAATCCACAGGGCGCGGAACGAGCGCTTGCGGTTCTTGCGATCGCGATAGGCGTACTGGGCGGCGCGGTCGACCGCGGCCTTGGCCGTGCGGATGGTGTTCTTGCGGCGGCCGTAGAAGCCCTTGGCGCGCTTCAGGACCTTCTTGTGCTTGGCGTGCGATGTGACGCCGCGTTTGACGCGTGCCATGTCGATTCTCCTGTCGGGTCGGTTTTCGGACTAGCGGCTGTTCGGCAAGAAATACTTCTTGACGTTGTCGCCGTCCGACTTGAACAGGATCGCCGTGCCGCGGAGGTTGCGGATCTGCTTCTTGGTCCGCTTGATCATGCCGTGGCGCTTGCCGCGCTGGCCGTAGACCACCTTGCCGGTGGCGGTCACCTTGAATCGCTTCTTGGCGCCGCTCTTCGTCTTCAGTTTGGGCATTTGGCTCCCCTGATTGCTGGAGGCTGGGAAGCGTCGCCACGGCATGCCCTTTTAGCCGGGCGGCGCACAAAGTCGCGGGGTTATAGCGATGGCGCGTGCAGCGCACAAGGGGCACACGTGCGCGGCACCGCCTGGCCGGCTACTGGGGCGCCTCTGCCGGCTTCAGGACCCGTATTCCGCCGGGGACGCACTTGAAATCAAGCGGTCCGCGGAGAAGCAGAAGCTCCCCGTCGACGGTCACGGGCATGGGCCGCGTTCCCGTGTCGATCCGGGCCGTCGTGGTGAGGATCATTTCGACCAGCGGATGCTCCGCAGCCGCGCCCCGAGCGGCCGCGGCCACGACCCGGGTCAGTTCGAGCCAGCCGCGTGCGGCCGTGAGGTAGACGGCAAGCACGCCGGCATCGAGGTCGTCGGCGTAGGGCATGTGCCCCTCGCCCAGCGGGTTGTTGCTGACCACGACCCCGGCGGTGCGGCGCACGAGCGTCCGGCCGTCCGTTTCGAGCGTGACGTCAAAGCGGCGCGGATTGCGGACGACGCGGAGGAACGCCCTGGCGCTCCCCACCATCTTTCCGTAGCGGGAGCCGTAATCCATCTTCTCGCGCTCGGCGACGATGGCAGGGTGAAGGCCGAGGGCGACGGCGTGAACGAACCAGCGGTCGTTGATCCTGGCGATGTCGACCGCCGCGATCTCGGCGACCGCCAGGGCTTCGGCAGCGGCCCTGAAATCGACCGGAATCGACAGCGACCGCGCGAAGAAGTTCATCGTGCCCAGCGGCAGGATGCCGAGAGCCATGCCGGACTCCGCGGCCGCGGCGGCCGCGGCCGAAACCGTCCCGTCGCCGCCGCCCGCCACGACGGCGTCGAACCGCTTGTCGTTGCAGGCGCGCCGGATGGCGCCGACCGCGTCTGCGCTGGCGGCGACCTCTACGTCCACCGTATGACCGGCGGCGCGAAAGACATCGGCAATCTCGCCGCCGACCTGATCGGGGTCGAGGCTGCGCAGCGTGCCCGCGTCGCGATTGAGGATAAGGGCGATTTTCATCGCCCGCCCGCCCGACTAGAGGGACGGCCGGGGCGCCGCATCAGCGCGGCGCCAGCACCATCGTCATCTGGCGGCCTTCGAGCCGCGGTTCGGCTTCCACCTTCGCCAGGGGGCCGGTCTCTTCCTTGACCCGATCAAGCAGCTTCATGCCGAGTTCGAGATGCGCCATTTCGCGGCCACGGAAGCGCAGCGTGACCTTGACCTTGTCGCCTTCCTCGAAAAAGCGGCGCACCGACCGCATCTTCACTTCGTAGTCGTGGGTGTCGATGTTCGGACGCATCTTGATCTCCTTGATCTCGATGGTCTTCTGGCGCTTGCGGGCCTCGGTGGCTTTCTTCTGTGCTTGGTACTTGAACCGGCCGTAGTCGAGAATCTTGGCGACGGGCGGGCTCTGGTTGGGGGATATTTCGACAAGATCCAATCCGGCTTCGCTAGCGAGCTGGAGGGCCCTGTCTATCGGCACGGTGCCGTGGTTCTCTCCCTTGTCATCTATCAACTGGACCGCCGGAACGCGGATATCCTCGTTGATGCGTGGCCCTTCCTTGGTAGGGGCCTGTGCTCTAAACGGACGACGAATGGCGGCTTTCTCCTCAGTTGTTGCCGGGCTTTGCGAGATACGACCGGCCGCGCCCGGCCGGATCGGTACAGGATTCGGCCAACCCGGACGGGAAGTCAACACAATCCCAAAGCCCGCCCGGAGTTCCATGCCATGACAACGGAATCGCACGGCCGGCACATCACGGTCGGTGTGGGCGATGCCGCCCGGGATATCGCCGTCCTCCAGCGGGGCGGCGGGACGCCCGGGCTGTTCTGGCTGGGCGGCTTTCGTTCGGACATGGCGGGCGGCAAGGCGACGGCCCTCGACGCCTATGCGGCCCGGAACGGGCTTGCCGCCATGCGCTTCGACTATTCCGGCCACGGCCAGTCGGGTGGGCGATTCGAGGACGGCACGATCACGCGCTGGCTCGAAGAAGCACAGGCCGTCTTTGCCGGCACGGAAGGCCTGCAGATCGTCGTGGGCTCGTCCATGGGCGGCTGGCTCGCGCTCCTCCTCTGCGAGGCGCTCCGTGACTCGCGCCGTGTCGCCGGGCTGATCCTGATCGCGCCGGCAACCGACATGACGCGCGCGCTGATGTGGGACACGTGGAGCAAGAGCGCGCAGAAGACGCTGATGACGAGCGGCGTTTACCTCCGCCCGAGCGAATACTCCGACGAGCCCTATCCGATCACGCGCGCGCTCATCGAAGACGGCGACCGCCATCTCTTCGGCGATCGGCTCATCGAGGTCGGATGCCCGGTGCATATCCTCCAGGGCATGCAGGACAAGGACGTGCCATGGCGCCACGCGCAGCGGCTCGTAACCCAGCTCGCTTCGGACGATGTCGTGCTGACGCTCGTCAAGGACGGCGACCACCGCCTGTCGCGGCCGGAAGACATCGAGCGGCTGCACGCCGCCCTCGACGGGATGCGAAGCGAAATCGTCACTGGCTGATACGACCTGAGCGCTGACACGTACCCCTAACGCCAGCTTCCTCCCGTCCACATCGCCGTCAGCCCCTCGCGGTAGGTCGGGTAACGGAGCTCAACACCCAACTCCTGCTTGAGGCGGCCGTTCCGCACGCGCTTGTTCTCGCCGTAGAACGAACGGGCCATCGGTGAAAGCTCGGCCTCGGCGAACGGAACCTCCGGAGGCGGCTCGACGCCCATCAAACTGGCGGCGAAGGCGACGACATCCTGCGGCGGCGCGGGCTCGTCGTCGGCGAGGTTGAAGATGCTCGCCGCCTTTTTCGACGCTGCCGCTGCAAGTGCGGCGACAATGTCGTCGACGTGGATGCGGTTGAACACCTGCCCCGGCTTGACGATGCGATGCGCCTTACCCTCCGCGAGATTGACGAAAGCGTTCCGGCCGGGTCCGTATATGCCGGCGATGCGGAAGGTGGTGAGCGGCAGGTTGCGCTCCTGCGCGAGGCCGCTCCACTCCGTTTCGGCACGGAGCCTGAGCAAGCCGCGTTCGCTGGTCGGGCGCGGCGGCGTTGTCTCCTCGACCCAGTCGCCGCCGCGGTCGCCATAGACGCCGACGGTCGAGAGATAGCCGATCCATTCCAGCCCGACGGCGGCGCGGATCGTCTCGCGATGCTCTGCCATAACCGGATCGCCGTTCGCGCCGGGCGGCACCGAAACCAGAAGATGCGTCGCTACCTTCACCGCTTCGGCGATGCCGACGCCCTGCGAACGTCCGTCGAAGACATACGGCCTGACCTTCGACAAGCCGCGCGCCACAGCCTTGTCGATGGTGCGGACTGTTCCGCCGATCCATTCCGCGTCCGTCAGCATCGCGTCGGCGAAGCGGCCGGCGCTGTAGCCGAGGCCGAAGACGAAGAGGCGGACGTGGCCGCTCATGTCTCGCCGGGCCGCCGCAACGGCTTGACCTTCCGTCCCGCGGCGGAGTCGGCGATCAGCGTCGCCAGCCGCCGCGCGCGCGTTTCTTCCTGCTTTGCGCTCATCACCCACCAGATCGCCGGCCGGCGATAGGACGGCGCCATCTTGCCGAAGTTCGCCCATGCTTTTCTGTTCGACCGGAACGTCTTCTCGTACTCAGGCGCGAGCCCGGCATTGCGGTTCTCGAATGAGTAACGATTCTGGAGCTTCGGATCGCGCTTCTCGTACGCGGCGAGACCGGCTGCATGGACGCGGCCGGCGACCTTCAGTTCCTCGATGCGCCTGATGTTGACCTGGCTCCAGATGCTTCTCTTCTTCCGCGGCGTGAAGCGGATCGTCCACGTCGTCTCGCCGCCGCGGCGGACAGCATCGATCCAGCCGTAGCAGAGCGCCTCGTCGAGGGCCTCCTTGTAGGTGATCCCCTTCCTGTCCGAGTTTGCCTTGTGGAAACCGAGGATCAGTCCGTCGGTCGTGACGTGGTTCCTGTCGAGCCACGCTCGCCATTCTTTCTGCGACCGGAAGAACCTTGCTTCGCTCATGCCGCCGTCCACTCGGCGATGACACCGGCGTCCGTCTCGGCCGTGGTGCGCGCCTTGGCGATGGCGGCAAAACGGCGCGGCGACAGGCGCGACAGCGCCCATACCGCCGCGCCGCGCACCATGGGCGCGGCATCGTCGAGCGCGCGTTCGGCGACCGTTGCCAGCGCTCGGCTGCCCGAGTTACCGACCGCGATCATCACGTTGCGAACGAAGCGGTCGCGTCCGATCCGCTTGACGGGCGAGGCGGAGAATTTCCTGCGGAAGCCGGCGTCGTCCAGCGCGGCAAGCTCGGCCAGCGGCGGCGCGCGGAGATCGTCGCGGGCGGTGAGCTTCATCTCGCTCGTGGCGCGCGCGAACTTGTTCCACGGACAGACAGCGAGACAATCGTCACAACCGTAGATGCGGTTGCCCATCGCGACGCGGAACTCGCGCGGGATAGGCCCGTCGTGCTCGATCGTGAGGTACGAGATGCAGCGCCGCGCATCGAGGCGATAGGGCGCCGGGAATGCGCCTGTCGGGCAGGCATCGAGACAGGCGCGGCAGTTGCCGCAATGGTCAGTCTCGGCGTCGTCCGGCGGGAGTTCCATCGCCGTGACGATCGCGCCGAGAAACAGCCACGAGCCGAAGGTGCGGCTGACGATGTTGGTGTGCTTGCCCTGCCAGCCGATGCCGGCTGCCTGCGCCAGCGGCTTCTCCATCAGGGGCGCGGTGTCGACGAAGACCTTCACCTCGCTCCCCGTCTTCGCCTTGAAACGGCCGGCGATGACCTTGAGCCGTCCCTTGATGAGCTCGTGGTAGTCGCGGTTGCCCGCATAGACGGAAATCGCCGCGCGGTCCCGCCGGGCGAGGACGGCAAGCGGATCGTGGTCGGGTCCGTAGTTCATGCCCGCCATGACGACCGCCCCCGCCTCGGGCCAGAGCGCCCTCACCTCCGAACGGCGCGCAGCCTCCGTCTCCAGCCACGTCATCTGGCCGTGATGCCCGTCGTGCAGGAACCGGCGGAGCCCTTCGGCCGCCCGCGGGACCGCGTCGGGCGCGGCAATACCGGCGACGTCGAAGCCGGCGGCACGGACCTCGGCCAGGATAAGGGCCCTGGCCTCAGCCGGGTCTAGAAATCGAGGTCGGCGTAGTGGCTTGCCGCGGGAATGCCGCGGATGAGGTCCGCGAGGATCTCGCGGAAGGACGGGCGCGACTTCAGCCGCGCGTACCACCCCTTCGCCTGAGCGTCCTCGTCCCATGGCACCTCGCCAAGATAGTCCACAACCGAAAGCTCGGCCGCCGCGGCCAGGTCCGCGAACGAAAGGTCGCGCCCTGCCAGGCAGTTCCGCCGGGCGGCCAGATAGCCGATATAGCGCAGATGATACTTGATGTTGCCGCGGGCGGCACGGATCGCGGCGGCATCGGGCGCCCCGCCGCCCTCGGCGGGCGACATCCGGCGCTTGTAGACCTTCTCGTTCAGGAGATAGCCGGTGACCTCGGAATCCATCTTGTCGAGGAACCAGTCCACCAGCCGGCGGACCTCGGCCCGTTCGGCCGGCATCTGCGGCATGAGGATCTGCTCGCCGACGCGCGCCCCGCGCGTCTCGGCCAGGTATTCGGCAATCACGGACGCCCCCGAGACCACCACGCCGTCGTGGTCGACGAACACCGGCACCATGCCGGCGGGGTTGAGCTTCAGCAGCTCCTCGCTGCGCTCCCACGGCGCGGTCTCGATGAACTCGATGCCCTCCTCGTACTCGGCCAGGACGAGGCGAACGAGGCGCGAACCGGCGGAGAGCGGGTAGTGGTAGAGCGTCGGCATCGGTGGGAGGCAGTCCGGACTGGCTCGGTTGAATCGACTGAGCCGAACCGAATCCAGGACGGCCGCAAGCGTTGGGGTATAGAACCCGCTTCCGGCAGGAACAAGGCGATTCGCCCGGCTCAGGCAGACGCGGGACTCACATGGACGCACAAAGCTTTTTTGACGCACTCATCCTCGGCATCATCGAGGGACTGACCGAGTTCATCCCGGTCTCGTCGACGGCGCATATCCTGCTCGCGGGCCGCCTCCTCGGATTTCAGAATCCCGGCAGGATGTTCGAGGTGCTGATCCAGCTCGGCGCGATCCTCGCCATCCTGTCGGTCTACGCAGGTCGCCTCATTCACCTTGCGGCGAGCCTGCCGTCCGATCCGAAAGCGCGCCGGTTCGTGGCCGCGATCCTGCTGGCGTTCCTGCCGGCCGTGGTCCTCGGCGTGCTCGGTCACCGGATCATCAAGGAGGTCTTCTTCGAATCTCCGACGCTGATCTGTGTCACCCTCATCCTCGGCGGGATCGTGCTTCTTTTCATCGACCGCATGGCGCTGAAGCCGCGCTACCACGACGTCATGGACTATCCGCTGTGGCTGGCGTTCCGCATCGGCATCTTCCAGTGCCTGGCGCTCGTGCCGGGCGTGTCGCGGTCGGGCGCCACCATCGTCGGCGCGCTGCTCATGGGCACGGACAAGCGCTCGGCCGCGGAATTCTCCTTCTTCCTCGCCATGCCGACCATGGCCGGTGCCTTCGCCTACGACCTCTACCAGAACCGCGATCTCGTCACCGCCGACCAAGCGATGCTGGTCGCGGTCGGTTTCGTGGCCGCATTCATTTCGGCGGTGCTCGTGGTGCGCTCGCTGCTCGATTTCGTCAGCCGGCACGGCTTTGCGCCGTTCGCATGGTGGCGCATCGCGGTCGGGGCGATCGGGCTCGCGGCGATCTTCTTCTTCAGTGGCAGCGCGCCGGAAACGGCGCACGCGGGACTAGAACGAGCGCCGCGGCTCGAACTGGCCGGTAGCGCGGAAGCGATAGAGATAGCTCGGCAGGACCGCCTCGAGGCTGGTCGGCTCGATGCCGATCCCGCGGAAGGTGCGGCCCGCGCGCACAGCCTCTTCTGAGACGACATTGTCGATCTTGAGCTGGCGCACCTGATCGACCGTCAGCAGCGGCTTCGGCAGGTACTGGAGCACCGTCGCGGCGGCGGTGGCGACCGGCCACGGAACCGGGACCAGCAACCGCTTCCGGTCGATCGTCTCGAGCATCAGTTCGAGGCATTCGCGGAAGGTCTTCACTTCGGGCCCGCCCAGTTCGTAGACGGTACCGCGACGGACCTTGCCTTCGACCGCATCGGCGATGGCCTTCGCCACGTCGCCGACGAACGCCGGCTGGAAGCGCATGTGCCCACCGCCGAAAAGCGGAAATGCCGGCAGACCCCGCGCCATCGCTGCGAAGCGGTTGAAGAAATGATCCTCCGGTCCGAACATGATCGACGGGCGGAACACCACCGCGTCGGGAATGGTCTCGAACACCGCCGCTTCGCCGGCAGCCTTGGTGCGTGCATAGGCGGAGGGCGAGTTTGCATCGGCGCCGATCGCGGAAACATGGACGATGCGGGCGGCACCCGCTCCGCGCGCCGCCTCGGCGACCGCGCGGGCGCCGAAGTCATGAAGGGCGTCGAACCGCTGGCGGCCGTGCTCGTTGAGGACCGCGACCAGATTGACCACGACATCCGCATCGACCGCCGCGCGATCGACCGACCAGCGATACCGGAGGTTCGCCTGAACCGGTTGCACCCAGCCCATGAGCCCGAGCGGCTGCAAATGCCCGGCGAGGTCGGGGCGGCGGACGGCGGCGCGCACGCGCCAGCGGCGGCGCAGCAACTCGCGCACGACATGGCGCCCAAGGAAACCCGAACCGCCGAAGACGGTGACGAGCCCCTTGTCGGCGACGGTGATGGCCATGGATCGGTCCCTGCCCTTCGTATCCTTTTCGCTGCCCGGCACGAAAGCCGATCAGCCTTCCGCCAGCCGGGCCATTTCGCGTACACAGAACCGGGCGGCGGCGCAACGTCCGTGACGCCGTGTGGTGCCTATGGCGTGGCCGCCGTTCCTTGAGCCACGCCCGTTTGCCGTCGAGGGTTCGCTTTCTTGCGCATTTCCCATCGCCATCGGTTCATCTTTTTCGCCTTTCCCAAGACAGGCTCGCGCAGCCTCAGGAAAGCGCTGCAGCCATACAGCGACGTCCTGTCGACCGATGCCGACCGGCCAGGCAAGACCAACGGCGGCGTTCCTATCCCCACGCACATTCGCCCGCTCGACCTCCGCCCCATCATGGCTGCGAACGGCTGGCCCTTCGATGCGTACTTCCGCTTCGTGTTCGTCAGGAACCCGTGGAGCCGGCTCGTCTCGCTCTACCGGATGATCGAGGAGATCGGCGGGAGCCGCGCGCCACCCTTCGACGCATGGCTCATGAAGGTCCGGACGGATGGCGACGGTGCGGCTGTCGGCGCGGAACGCGCCCCCAATTGGGCGCGCTACGGGACCTACACACTCGACAACTTCGTGGGCGACGAAAACGGCAGGCGGCTCGTCGACCGCGTTTTCCGGCTGGAGGACATGGCGGCGATCCCCGACGAGCTCCGCCACCACGGAATACCGATCGCAGCGGATGCCATACGGCGCGAGAATGCGCGGCCGCCGGTCGACCTCAACGCCTACTACACGAGCCCTGCGCTCAAGGCGATCGTGGCAATGCGCTACGCCAGCGACATCGCGGAATTCGGCTACAGCTATCCGTCCTGAGCCGGGATGCGAACCACCCGGAGCCGGAGACTGATTGCCTTAAGGGAATGGTGCCCAGGAAAGGACTCGAACCTTCACGCCTTGCGGCACACGGACCTGAACCGTGCGCGTCTACCAATTCCGCCACCTGGGCTTGCCGCCGGATAGGTACGGGCGGCCTCTGACGATGTCAACGCGACAGGACCGGCGCGGCAAACGCCAACGGGCGATCAGACGAGATAGAACCAGTAGAACGATGTCGGGTAGTCCCGCGAGACAAGCCCGCCCTGGCTCCCGGCAAAGCCGACGGTCGCGAAACGGGGATAGCGGCCGGAAAAGATGGTGGCCACGGCAGGCACCGCAGGGAGCGCCCGCGTCACGGCCTCAGCGGGAGGAACTTCCGGCACAGCGTCGTCTACCTTCGCGGCTTCGGCCACGCTTGCGTCGTTCTCCGGCTTGCCCGGAGTGCCGCCTTCGATCTTCCCGGCAAGGCCGGTCAGCGTGCCGCGATCGTTCGGAGCCGAAGCGTGAAGCGAGATCCCGACGCCGGATGCCGCAGACGTGGGGCCGTCAGCAGACACGGAGAGCGAATCGGCGGCGCCGCCGGTCGCATCGACGGCATCCTGCATGGCCGCCGCGATCTCGTGCATGTGCTCGATGATCGCCTCGGCGGCGTCGCGCGACATTTCCTTCGCAGCGGGAACCGTCGCCGGTGGTGCGGCGTCGAAGGCGCCCACGTACCATGCGGTCGGCAGACCGAGAACGGCAACGAGAACGGTGGCGGCGAGCAACTGGCGCATGCCGCTCCTATACAACGGGGAATTTGCTTAAAACTTAAAGCAAACACGCCCTACGCTGCATCCGATGCAAGGGTGCGTTAACCTTGGCGTTCTCGCGGGCGGCCGTGCCGCTTCCGAAAAACCGCATCGGAGTCTTAACGGTTCGCATCTAATGTCACCCGCATGACGATCAGGCTTCACAAGGGCGACCTTTCTCCCGATGTCCGTTATGCGGATGCGGTCGCCATCGACACCGAAACCCTCGGCCTCAATCCGCACCGCGACCGGCTGTGCGTCGTGCAGTTATCGCGCGGCGACGGCACGGCGGACGTCGTCCAGATCGCGCCGGGACAGCGGGAAGCGCCGCGCCTCGCCGCGCTGCTGGCCGACCGCTCGATCGAGAAGATCTTCCACTACGCGCGCTTCGACATCGCGGTCCTCTACAACGCTTTCGGCGTCATGGCCGAGCCGATCTTCTGCACCAAGATCGCCTCGCGGCTGACGCGGACCTACACCGACCGCCACGGACTGAAAGACCTGATCCGGGAACTGCTCGACATCGACATTTCCAAGCAGCAGCAAAGCTCCGACTGGGCGGCGGAGACGCTGACCGACGCGCAACTGGCCTACGCGGCCGGGGACGTGACCTACCTCCACCAGCTTCGTGCAAAGCTCGCCGCCCGCCTCGACCGTGAGGGCCGCCGCGACCTTGCCGACGCCTGCTTCCGCTTCCTGCTGACCCGCGCCCGCCTCGATCTCGCCGGCTGGGCCGAAGAGGACATCTTCGCGCACTAGGGTTGCCGCGCCGATTTGCGGTTGCGGCCGGTTCCCTCCACAATAGAGCCAAGAATCCCGGTCAAACGGCGCCCTGGATGACCGATTTGCGCCACGATGCATACTATGACGACGCCGACGGGCCGGCTGCGCCGGCCCCGCAGCGCGGCAGGCTTCGCTATAACCCGCGCGACACGCGCGGCGACGATGCGTTCGGCGCGGCGGAGCGGCACAGCCGGCGCGTCCGCTTCCTGAAGTTCGCGCTCCCCGCCCTGGCGCTCGTCGGGGCCGCGGTCTTCTGGGGCACGGCGCGGCTCATACCGGGCGACATGGCGTCCCTGGTGGAGGTTTCCGGCATCGACGTCGAATCGAACAGCGTCGTCATGCAGCAGCCCCATATCTCCGGCTTCGAGGGCACGCGGCGCGCCTACGAAGTGAAGGCCGACACCGCCGTCCAGAGCCTCGACGATCCGAAGATCGTCACCTTCAACACAATCGACGGGCGCTTCGGGCTCGACGAGGCGGGCATCGCGATGCTCGACGCAACCACCGGCGTCTATGACGGGAACACCAATACGCTGACGCTCAAGGATGGCGTCGCGGTCGAGACCAATACCGGCTATTCGGCCACGCTGCAGGGCGCCGCCATCGATCTCGCCAAGGGCACGCTCGTCTCGAACCAGCCGATCGAGTTGCGCACGGGCGAAGGCTCGATCCGCGCCGGCGGCGTCTCCGTTGCCGAACGCGGCAAGCGCGTGACCTTCACCAGCGGCGTCACGGTCGTCTTCCTGCCCAAGGGCGACCTGATGACCGAGATGCAACAGCCGGGCGACACCCCGGAGGCCCAGCCATGATCCGTCTCTTCGCCGCCGCCCTCTTGGCCGCCGTCCTCGCCGGGCCGGCTGTGGCGCAATCGTCGGCCAGCGACATCTTCTCCGGCTTCCAGGACCGGTCGAACGACCCGGTCGAAGTGACGGCGGAAACGCTGGAAGTCTACGAGGAAGGCGACCAGCGCATCACCGTCTTCAGCGGCGGCGTCACCGTCACGCGCGGGAAGACCGTGCTGAAAGCCTCCAGCATCAAGCTCTATTCCTCGCTGGAATCGACCTCGGCCGATGCGTTCACGCGCATCGAGGCCGACGGCAAGATCTGGGTGAACTCCGGCGACCAGACGGTCACCGGCAGCAGCGCTTCCGTCGACATGGCCTCTCAGACGATCACCGTTTCCGGCGGCGTCGTGCTCACCCAGGGCTCGAACGTGCTCACCGGCACGCGTCTGGTCGTCAACCTCGAAACCGGCCGCGCGCGCGTCGAGGGCGCGACACGCGGCGTCTTCACGCCCGGAGGCGCGTCGACCAACTAGGGCGAAGGCAAGCACCGGCCTCGACAGCGCCCGGTCGTCGGGCTATCTCCGCCAACAGGCAACCGGAGGTCTCCGTCACTTGGCGGTATCCAGTTACTTCGGCCGGGGGAACCCGAGCCGGCCAAACGGCACGGGGAAGGTTCGCCGCAAGAAGCGGGCCTATTCGGAGACTCCGCCGTCGCGCCTCATTCCCGACGCCGGCGGTCGCGGCTGGCTGGTGGCGAGCGGCCTCGCCAAGGCGTATCGCGGCCGGCCCGTCGTCCACGATGCGAGCCTGGCGGTGGCGCGTGGCGAAGCGGTCGGACTCCTCGGCCCCAACGGCGCCGGCAAGACGACGATCTTCTACATGATCACCGGGCTGGTGAAGGCCGACCGCGGCTCGATCGACATCGATGGCCACGATATCAGTGGCCTGCCCATGTACCGCCGCGCGCGTCTCGGCATCGGCTACCTGCCGCAGGAAGCGTCGATCTTCCGCGCCATGACGGTCGAGCAGAACATCCGCGCCATCCTCGAAGTCGTCGAGCCGGACAAGGACCAGCGCGAGGAACATCTCGAGGCCCTGCTCGACGAGTTCCACATCGCGCACCTCCGCAAGCAGCCGGCCGTCTCGCTCTCTGGCGGCGAGCGGCGACGCTGCGAGATCGCGCGTGCGCTTGCCAGCCGCCCCGCCTTCATGCTCCTCGACGAGCCCTTCACCGGCGTCGATCCGATCGCGGTCGGAGATATCCAGAATCTCGTCCGCCACCTGACCGGTCTCGGCATCGGCGTCCTCATCACCGACCACAATGTGCGCGAAACGCTCGGCCTGATCGACCGGGCCTACATCATCCACTCGGGCGAAGTGCTGTTCGAGGGCCGGCCCGACGAGATCGTCGAGAGCCCGGAAGTGCGGCGCTTTTACCTTGGAGAGCAATTCAGCCTTTAATCGCGCGCCGCGATCGGTTACGAAGACGAGGGACAAGCAAATCCCGGACCACTTTTCCGGGCAGCCGCAAGGTTGGGGCAGGCCGCGTAGAAATGGCGCTTTCGCACAAGCTGGAGCTGCGCCAGAGCCAGTCTCTGGTGATGACGCCGCAGTTGATGCAGGCGATCAAGCTGCTCCAGCTCTCCAATCTCGATCTCATTGCCTACGTCGACGCCGAGCTCGAACGGAACCCGCTCCTCGAACGGGCAGACAACGATGAGGGCGATGGCACACCGGCCGAGGCCGCCGATGGCGAAGGCGAGCCGGACGGGCGCGATTTCGGCAGCGATGACGGCGAAGAGCCGAACGAATGGCTGGAAACGCGCCTGGAAGCCGACACGGCGGCGATAGCCGACAAGCTCGACACCGATCTCGGCAACGTCTTCCAGGATGATCCCGGCGTGGCGTCACCGACCGAGAATGCCGCGGCGCTCGCCTCGGAGGCGTGGACGGGCGCGCCGTCGCGCCAGCCGGTCTCGGCGGAGGGCTACAACCTCGAGGCATTCGTCGCGGAGCAGAAATCGCTCGCCGATCATCTCGGCGAACAGTTCGGCCTTGCCGTCAGCGATCCGGCACTGCTCCTGATCGGCCGTTCGCTCATAAACGAGATCGACGAAGCGGGCTACCTGCAGACCGACCTCGACAGCGCCGCCGAACGGCTCGGCGCGCCGCTTGCCCGTGTCGAGGAGGCGCTCGGCATCATCCAGGGCTTCGAGCCCGCCGGCGTCGGCGCACGCGACCTTGCGGAGTGCCTGGCCATCCAGCTCCGCGAGCGCGACCGCTTCGATCCGGCGATGGCGGCGCTCGTCGCCAACCTCGAACTCGTCGCGCGCCGCGACCACACCGCGCTCAGGCGCATATGCGGCGTGGACGACGAGGACCTCGCCGACATGCTCGCCGAACTCCGCTCGCTCAACCCGAAGCCGGGCCACGCCTTCGGCACGTCGCCTATCCAGCCGGTGATCCCGGACGTCGCGGTGCGCCCCGGACCGGACGGAGCCTGGCTGGTCGAGCTCAATTCGGGGACGCTGCCGAAGGTGCTGGTGAACCAGAGCTACTACGCGACGGTGGCGAAGCGCCGGAAGAACGAAAGCGACCGCGCCTATCTCGCGGATTGCCTGCAGACCGCCAACTGGCTGGTGAAGAGCCTCGACCAGCGCGCGCGCACCATCCTCAAGG
>CAZXKZ010000009.1:18853-28985 GCA_964641825.1 uncultured Bauldia sp. | reverse complement strand
CGACCAGGTTCTTGCCGATGTCGTGGATGTCGCCCTTGACCGTGCCGATGACCATCTTGCCGATCTTGGGCGCGCCGGTCTCGACCAGCAGCGGCCGCAGGATCGCCATGCCCGCCTTCATGGCGTTGGCGGCGAGCAGCACCTCGGGCACGAACAGGATGCCGTCGCGGAAATCCTCGCCGACAATGCGCATACCCTCGACCAGGGCCTTGGTGAGCACGTCATAGGGAGTCCACTTGCGGGCGAGCAGGATGCGGACCGACTCCTCGATCTCCGGGGTCAGGCCGTCGTAGAGGTCGTCGTGCATCTGCGCGACGAGATCGGCGTCGTTGAGCGAGGCAAGGTCGAGATCGTCGGAGGAGGCCATGGGCGGCGTCTTTGTCTGGTCATGCCATGCCCGCCGCCGGGTCCGCGCTCAGTGCGGCCCGAGGACAGGCAGAGGTGGGTATCCGGAAAACGACGGCTTCGGCAGATGCTGCGCTGCCGATGGTTACTGGATCCTCGCTTTCGCGAGGATGACAACAAAGGGATGCGGCGACCAGCCCGGCCATCATGCGCGCAGCCTCAGGTTCTCCGGATCGAAGGGCGACTCGCCGATGACAGTGGCGCGGTGGCTCTTTCCGAGTATCGATATATCGAGTTCGTTTCCGATTTCGCCATGCTCGGGCCGGACCATGGCCAGCGCCAGCGATTTGGCGGTGCGCCAGCCGTAGGCGCCTGAGGTCGCCCGGCCGATCATCTCGCCGCCGGAGAAGACCGGCTCCGAGCCGCGGGCGTCGGCGTCGGTCACACCATGGACCTCCATGGTTACGAAACGGTAGTTGAAACCGCGCTCGCGCCAGCGGACGAGGGCGTCGCGCCCGATGAACTCGCCCTTGTTGGGATGGACGAAGCGTTGGAGCCCCGATTCGAGCGCGGCGTACTCGATCGACAGCTCGCGGCCGATGAGCCGGTAGGATTTCTCGACCGACATCGCCATCATGGCGCGGATGCCGAACGGCTTGACGTCGAAGGGCCGCCCGGCGTCGAAAAGGGCGTCGAAGATCGTGTTCTGCATCTCGATCGGGTGATGCAGCTCCCAGCCAAGCTCGCCGACGAAGTTGACGCGGAGGGCGTGCACTCCGGCAGCGCCGATGTCGATCTTCCTGCCGGTGAGCCAAGGAAAGCTCTCGTTGGAGAGGTCGGCGTCTGTGACTTTCTCGAGGAGCCGCCGCGCGTTCGGACCGGCGACGACCAGAACGCCCCATGCGGTGGTGGCAGGCGTGATGCGGACCGAGCTGTCGCCGGGCGCGAGCTTCATCAGCACGTCGTGGTCGTGCCGTTCCCACGCGCCAGCGGAGACGAGGTAGAAGCCGTCGTCGCGCGTCCGGTAGACCGTGAACTCTGAGCGCACGCCGCCGTTCGCCGACAGGAGATGGCAGAGATTGATGCGGCCGGCCTTCTTCGGAATTCGGTTGGCGAAGATCGAGTCGAGCCACGCTTCCGCGCCGGGTCCCGAGACGAAGGCCTTGGCGAAGGCCGACATGTCCTGGATGCCGACGTTGTCGTGGACGTTCTTCACCTCGTCGCCGACGAACTTGAAATAGTTCGAGCGCCGGAAGCTCCATTTTTCGCGTATCGGGGCGCCTGCTGCCGGCTTCGGATGGTTCTCGTTGAGAAGCACGTCCGGCCTGGCGAGCTCGGATTCGCTCAGCGCATAGCCGGGCGGGGCGAACCAGTTGGGGCGCTCCCAGCCATAAATCGACCCGAAGACTGCGCCGAGATTCTTCATGCGGCCGTAGCAGGGCGCGCGCTTCAGCGGCCGGGTGGCGACACGCTCCTCGTCGGGGTAGTGGACAGTGAAGACGAGCGAGTAGGCTTCCTCGTTCTTCTCCCTGAGATAGCCGCGCGTGGCGTAGGGACCGAAGCGGCGCGGGTCGACGCCGAGCATGTCGATGGTGGGTTCGCCTTCGACGATCCACTCAGCGAGCTGCCAGCCGGCGCCGCCGGCCGCGGTGACGCCGAAGCTGTGTCCCTCGTTGAGCCAGAAATTCCGCAGGCCCCATGCCGGGCCGATGATCGGGCTGCCATCGGGAGTGTAGGCGATGGCGCCGTTGTAGACTTTCTTGATGCCAGCCTCGCCGAAGGCCGGCACGCGCACGATCGCCGTCTCGATATACGGGGCGAGGCGGTCGATATCCTCCTGGAACAGCTCGTACTCGGAGTCTGCGCTCGGGCCATCGAGATAGCAGGCCGGCGCGCCCTTCTCGTAGGGGCCGAGGAGCAGCCCGCCGTTCTCCTCGCGCATGTACCAGGAGGAATCGGATTCGCGGAGCACGCCCATCTCCGGCAGGCCGGCCTTCTGGCGCGCGACGATCTCGGGATGTGGCTCGGTGACGATGTACTGATGCTGGACGGGAAGCACAGGCACGTCGAGGCCGACCATCGCGCCGGTGGCGCGCGCGAAGTTGCCGCTCGCCGAGACGACATGCTCGCAGACGATGTCGCCCTTGTCGGTGACGAGGCGCCATTCGCCCGACGGCGCCTGCTCGATGCCGGTGACGGTCGTGTTGCGGTAGATCTCGGCGCCGCGGTTGCGCGCGCCGCGCGCCAGCGCCTGGGTCAGGTCGGCGGGCTGGATGTAGCCGTCGTCGAGGTGCTGGATCGCGCCGATGATGCCGTCGACGTTGCAGAGCGGCCAGATCTCTTTCACCTCGGCGGGCGTGAGCTGGTTGACATTCACCCCGATGGTGCGCGCGACGCCGGCATAGAACATGTACTCGTCCCAGCGGTCGGGGGTGCGCGCGAGACGGATGTTGGAGACCTGGCGGAAGCCGACGTTCTGGCCGGTCTCGGCTTCCAGCGTCTTGTAGAGGGCGACCGAGTATTTATGGATCTGGCCGACCGAGTAGCTGAGGTTGAACAGCGGCAGCAGGCCGGCGGCGTGCCAGGTGGAGCCCGACGTCAGTTCCTTGCGCTCGACGAGAACGACGTCCGACCAGCCTTTCTTGGCCAGGTGGTAGAGCGTCGAGACGCCGACCACGCCTCCGCCAATGACGACGACGCGGGCATGGCTGCGCATGCTATTGGCGCCTCAGCAGGCTGCGGTAGATCTCGTCGTCGCCGCAGAGGCCGGCGAGGCGGCCGAGCTGATCGACAAGCAGGATCGGGTGTTCGGTCTGGCGCTTGAGCGCGATCGCGGCGCGAAGCGTGAGATCGACCGGCGCGACGATCATGTCGTGGTGGCCGGCATCCGGCACTGTGCCCGTCTCCCCGTCGGCGGATGCGAAGCTGCCGCTGCGGCCGCCCAAGGTGACGCCGACCGGGCGCTCGTCGGCGTCGATCCTGACGCGGATCATCTCGCCCGAGTCGATCAGCACCTCGCCGCCGACGCGGCGGAGCTTCGAGGCGGGCGTCATCACCGAGGTGCCGCGCAGGACGTTCAGCGGGTTCATGTGCTTCACGAACTCGGCGACGTAGTCATCGGCGGGGCGGAGGAGGATGTCCTCGGCGGTGCCGGCCTGAACGATGCGGCCGCTTTCGAGTATGGCGATGGCGTTGCCGAGCTTGAGCGCCTCATCGAGGTCATGGCTGACGAAGATGATCGTCTTCTTCAGCGTCTTCTGCAGGTCGAGGAGTTCGTCCTGGAGCTTCTCGCGGATGAGCGGGTCGAGCGCCGAAAACGGCTCGTCCATGAGCAGGATTTCGGCGTCGGTGGCGAAGGCGCGCGCCAGCCCGACGCGCTGCTGCATGCCGCCGGAGAGCTCGTGCGAATACTTGTCGGCCCATTTCGACAGGCCGACCAGTGCCAGCTTCTCGTCGACGACCTTGTTGCGTTCCGCGACAGGGACGCCGCGGAGCTCGAGCCCAAAGCCGACGTTCTCGCGCACGGTCCGCCAGGGGAGCAGCGCAAACTGCTGAAAGACCATCGCGACCGTGTGCATGCGGACTTCGCGCAACGTGGCGTCGTCGCAGGCGCTGACGTCGACCGGCTTACCCTCGTGCTCGACCAGAACCGCGCCGCGGGCGATCCGGTTCAGCCGGTTGACCGCGCGCAGCACCGTCGACTTGCCGGATCCGGACAGACCCATCAGCACATAGATGCCGCCGCGCTCCACCGCGAAGCTGATGTCGATGGCGCCGGGCACGCAGTGGGTTTTAGCGATCACCTCGTCGCGGGTGGCGCCTGCGCTCAGCATGGCGAGCGCGGCCTTGCGGTTGTCGCCGAAGACGATGTCGACGTTCCGGAATTCGACCGCCGCCATCCGGCCTCCCTACTTCGCGCCGCGGCCGGAGCGCTGCGGCAGGCGGCAGACGCGGTCGAGCAGGATGGCGAGAACGACGATGGCGAGGCCGGCCTCGAAGCCCATGGAAACGTTGACCGTGTTGAGCGCGCGCACGACCGGCTTGCCGAGGCCGTCGGCGCCGACGAGCGCGGCAATCACCACCATCGACAGCGACAGCATGATGCACTGGGTGATGCCGGCCATGATCGTGGGCAGCGCATAGGGGAGCTCGACCTTCCACAGGAGCTGGCGCTTGGTGGAGCCGAAGGCCTCGCCCGCCTCGTAGAGCTGCTTCGGCACCGAGGACACGCCGAGATGGGTGAGCCGGATCGGCGCGGCGATGGCGAAAATCACGGTGGAGATGAGGCCGGGCACCATGCCGAGGCCGAACAGCACGAGGGTCGGGATGAGATAGACGAACGTCGGGATGGTTTGCATCAGGTCGAGCACGGGCCGGATCGCAGTGTAGAGCCACGGCCGGTGGGCAGCGGCAACGCCGATCGGCACGCCGATGACGACGCAGACCAGCGTGGCGCAGAGCACCAGCGCCAGCGTCTCCAGCGTCGCCTGCCAGTAGCCAAGGTTCATCACCAGCAGGAGGCCGACGGCGACCGCCACGGCGAGCGCCACCGAACGCTGCAGCAGCCATGCGCCGACGGCGAGAACGCCGATCAACACGAGCGGCGGGAACAGCTCGAGGAACTGGAGGAGGACGTCGATCACCGTTCCGAGCACGAGGCTGATGGCGTCGAACAGACCTTGAGCATGGAGATTGAGGAAGTCGACCACGGATTTCAGCCAGGCGCCCAGCGGAATCTTGTCCCGCCCGATGAGGACGGTGGCGAGGACAGCGCCGACGACAAGGGCGACGATGTCGATTGGGCGGAGCCTGTACCCGCGGAGGAAGTCCGCACCCCGCCGCGCCGGCTCGTCGGTTATGCCCTCCCGGACAGCTATCGGATCGCTCATCGCCCCTCCCTCCGCGCGGGCAGTGATCTCGGGCGGCGCCTTTGCGGACGCCGCCCGAAGTTAGCTCCTAGAGCCCGAGGCTCGCTTTCACCGCGTCGAGGCCGGGCTGGCCGTCGAACGTGGTGACGCCGTCGAGCCAGGCGGTCCAGGCGTCTGGGTTGGCCTTCAGCCACTCGGTCGCAGCGGCCTCGGGCTCCTTGCCGTCGTCGAGGATCGCGGCCATCACCTCGTTCTCCATAGCCAGCGTGAAGCGCAGGTTCTTCACCAGCGCGCCGGCGTTCGGGCATTCCTCGAGCCAGCCGGCACGGACGTTGGTGAAGACGGTGGCGCCGCCGTAGTCGGGGCCGAACACGTCATCGCCGCCGGCGAGATAGCTCATCGGGAAATTGGCGTTCATCGGGTGCGGCTCCCAACCGAGGAAGACGATATCCTCGTTGCGGCTGGTGGCGCGGGCGACCTGCGCCAGCATGCCTTGCTCGCTCGACTCGACCAGCTCGAAGCCGCCGAGGCCGAACTGATCGGCGGCGATCATGTCGAGGATCAGGCGGTTGCCGTCGTTGCCGGGCTCGATGCCGTAGATCTTGCCGGCGAGCTTGTCCTTGAAGGTGGCGATGTCCTGGAACGACTTCAGGCCAGCTTCGAAGGTGTAGGTGGGCACCGCCAGCGTGTACTTGGCGCCTTCGAGATTGGGCGTCTCGACCACCACAACCGAGCCGTCGTCAGCAAAGGGCCTGAGGTCGGCCTCCATGGTCGGCATCCAGTTGCCGAGGAAGACGTCGATGTCCTTGTTCTTGAGCGAGGCATAGGTGACCGGCACCGACAGCACCTGATTTGTCGGGTTGTAGCCGAGGCCTTCGAGCACGACCGATGTCAGCGCGGTGGTGGAGGTGATGTCGGTCCATCCTACATCGGCAAACCGCACGTTCCTGCAGGCATCGGCGTCGGCCGCCTGGGCGGCTACGGTTCCCGCCAGTATCGCCGCCAGCGCGAGGCCGGCATGGCTGAGTTTCGGCATATCTATCTCCCTCAAGGTTCGCGTCTCTGTTCGGATCTGACGGGCCTGTCCAGCCCCTCCTGGTCGAGAAAAACCGCTTCGCCGGCCTCTCCGCAAGCAGCCGACGGGCGCAAAACGCCTCCTTGACTGTTCATTCAACGTCAAAAACTTGAGTTTGTCACGTTTCTTCGCCATCTCCAGGGCCGCAAAAATACTGGCATTTTAACCCATCCCGTTGTTTGATTGGCCGTTCAATCAAGGACGTAGAAGAGCATGCCGCGGGCCGCCGCCGAAGACAGCCGCAGGAAGCAACTCATCGAGGCGACCATCGAGACCCTCGCGGAAGAGGGTTTCGTGGCGACCACGCTTGCCGAGATCGGTAGCCGGGCGCGCGTTTCGCCGGGCCTGATCGCGCACTATTTCTCCGACAAGGACGGCCTCCTCGAAGCGACGCTGCGCAACCTCGCGGGCCGGCTCAGTCGCAGTGTCTCGCAGCGGCTGCGCGATGCGCGCACGCCGCGCGAGCGTGTGCAGGCGGTCATCGAGGCAACGCTGGCGCCGGAGGAGTTTGAGCCGCGCACGTGCAGCGTCTGGCTGGCGTTCTGGGGGCAGGTGACGCATTCGCAGCGGCTGCGCCGCGTGCAGCGGGTCTACCAGCGGCGCATGCTGTCGAACCTTCGCCATGCGCTGCGCAAGATGGTCGGCGACGAGGACGCGCAGCGGATCGCCATCGGGCTCGCCGCCATGATCGACGGCCTCTGGCTGCGCGCCACCCTGTCCTCGCCTCACGAAACGGATAGCCGGATGGCGCGCGGGATGGCGTCGAACTTCGTCGATGCGGAGCTGGCGCGGTGCACGGCGGCGAAGGCATCAGAGCGCGCGCGTCGGCAGGACCAGGCCCGCATCCTCAGCCACATCGGCGGCGCCTATGTCGCAAACGCCTCGGGCAAGGCGTTCGCCACCATCAATCCTGCGACCGGAGAGACGCTGGCGGAGGTGGAGATCGCCGGCGAGGCGGAAGTGGAGCGCGCGGTCGCCGCGGCGAGAGCGGCGCAGCCGCGATGGGCGGCGATGTCGGGAGCGGAGCGCGGGCGGATCCTGCGGCGTGTCGCCGACCTCCTGCGCTCGCGCAACGAGGAACTGTCGCGCCTGGAAACCCTCGACACCGGCAAGCCGATCCAGGAGACCTCGGTGGTCGACGTTCTCTCGGGCGCGGAGTGCATCGAGTATTTCGCGGGACTGGCGGCGGGCCTGTCCGGTGAGCATATCGATCTCGGTGCACCGGCCTTCGGCTACACCCGCCGCGAGCCGCTCGGCATCGTTGCCGGCATTGGCGCGTGGAACTACCCGCTGCAGATCGCCTGCTGGAAGGCGGCGCCGGCGCTCGCCTGCGGCAACGCCATGATCTTCAAGCCGGCGGAACTCACGCCGCTAACCGCCGCCAAGCTCGCCGAGATCATGGCTGAGGCCGGGGTGCCTACGGGCGTGTTCAACGTCGTGCAGGGCTTTGCGGACACCGGCCGGCTGCTGACGCGCCATCCGGCCATTGCCAAGGTGTCGCTCACCGGGGAGGTGGGCACCGGCAAGGCGGTGATGGCGGACGCCGCCCCGACGCTGAAGCACGTCACGCTGGAGCTCGGCGGCAAGTCGCCGCTCATCGTGTTCGAAGACGCCGATCTCGACGATGCGGTTGCGGGCGCGCTGCTCGCGAACTTCTATTCCGCCGGCGAGGTCTGCTCGAACGGGACGCGGGTCTTCGTGCAGAAGTCGGTGCGCAAACCGTTCCTGGAGAGGCTCGTAGCGCGCACCCGCAAGATGACGGTGGGCGATCCGCTCGATCCCGCCACGCAGGTCGGCGCGCTCATCTCCGCGGAGCACATGGCCAAGGTGCTCGGCTACATCGATCGGGGCAAGCGCGAAGGCGCGAAGGTGCTCGCGGGGGGAAAGCGCGTCACCAGCGGCGGTCTCGGCAAGGGCTTCTTCGTGGCGCCGACCATCTTCGACGGCTGCTCCGACGACATGGCGATCGTGCGCGAGGAAATCTTCGGACCGGTGATGACGGTGCTGGCGTTCGACGACGAGGACGAGGTGATCGCGCGCGCCAACGACACGGAGTACGGGCTCGCGGCGGGAGTTTTCACGCGCGACCTGCAGCGCGGCCATCGCGTTATCGCGCGGCTGGAAGCCGGCACCTGCTGGCTCAACCACTACAACGTCACGCCGATCGAGCTTCCCTTCGGCGGGGCCAAGCGCTCGGGACTCGGCCGAGAAAACGGCAAGGCGGCGATCGAACACTACACGCAGCTCAAGAGCGTCTACGTGGCCATGGCGCCGGTGCAGGCGCCTTACTGAGTCTCCATGGCCGATACATTCGATTTCATCGTCGTGGGAGCAGGGTCGGCGGGGTGCGTCCTTGCCGACCGGCTGTCGGAGGACGGCGCGAACAGCGTGCTCGTCCTCGAGTACGGCGGTTCGGATGCGTCGATCTTCATCCGCATGCCGAGCGCGCTCAACATTCCGCTCAACCGCAAGCGCTACAACTGGGGCTATGAGAGCGAGCCGGAGCCTCACCTCAACAACCGCAGGATCAATACGCCGCGCGGCAAGGTGATCGGCGGCTCGTCAGCCATCAACGGGCTCGTTTATGTGCGCGGCAACGCGGCGGATTTCGACCGTTGGCAGGAGGAGGGCGCCGCTGGTTGGTCGTACAGCAATGTGCTTCCCTATTTCCGCCGGGCGGAAACACGGGCCGAGGGCGGCAATGCCTACCGTGGCGACAGCGGTCCGCTCCACACGAGCTACGGACGCCTAGCCAATCCACTCTACCGAACCTTCATCGAGGCGGGGAAACAGGCGGGCTACCCGGAAACCGACGACATCAACGGCTACCAGCAGGAGGGGTTCGGGCGCACCGATATGACCGTCTACCGCGGGCGGCGATGGAGCGCGGCGGACGCCTACCTCAAGCCGGCGATGCGGCGCTCCAACGTGGAGGTGCGCACGCACGCGCTCGTCTCGCGCATCCTGTTCGAGGATGGCAGGGCTAAGGGTGTTGTCTATCTCGAAGCCGATACCGAGCGCGCGGTGCTGGCGCGGCGCGAGGTGATCATCGCGGGCGGTGCGATCAACTCGCCGCAGCTCCTCAAGCTGTCGGGGATCGGTCCGGGTGCGGAGCTTGCCGCGCACGGCATTCCGGTCGTCGCAGACCGGCCGGGGGTCGGCGCTAACCTGCAGGACCATCTGGAATTCTACTTCCAGGTAGCGAGCCGCAAGCCGGTGACGCTCTATTCGTCGATGGGTTACCTGGCGCGTGGGATGATCGGGGCGCGGTGGCTGCTCAGCGGTGGCGGGCTCGGGGCGAGCAACCACTTCGAGACCGGCGGCTTCATCAGGAGTCGCGCCAGCATTCCCTATCCCGACATCCAGTTCCATTTCCTGCCGCTGGCGGTGACCTACGACGGGCAGAAGCTCGCCAGCGAGCATTCATTCCAGGCCCACGTCGGGCCGATGCGCTCGAAGAGCCGTGGCAGCGTCACGCTGCGCTCGCGCGATGCGCGCGACAAGCCGGCGATCCGCTTCGACTACATGAGCCATGCGGATGACTGGGTGGAGATGCGGGCGTGCGTCCGGCTGACGCGCGAGATCTTCGCCCAGCGCGCCTTCGACGACTATCGCGGCCGTGAGATCCAGCCCGGCGCGCAGGTGACCGACGACGCAGCCATCGACGCCTTCGTGCGCGAGCGGGCCGAGAGCGCCTACCACCCTTCCTGCACGTGCCGCATGGGGCGGCGCAGCGATCCGCGCGCCGTCGTCGATCCCGAGGCGCGGGTCATCGGCGTCGAAGGTCTCCGCGTGGTCGACGCCTCGATCATGCCGTCGATCACCAACGGGAATCTCAATGCGC
>CAZXKZ010000009.1:17076-18843 GCA_964641825.1 uncultured Bauldia sp. | reverse complement strand
GCGCGAACAGTAATGTCGGGGAGGAAGCCCGCCGACAGGCCCCTGGCCCGCCCGCCACTCCCTGCCTCCAATGCGCCGGTCTATGTCGCGCCGGAATGGGAGACGCGGCAGCGCTGACCCATGCTGGACTCAGGCGCGGGGTTTCGCGGCGTCCATGCTAGAGCAGAGCCATGACCGAGCGCGCATTCATCTACGAGGGAACGCCGGGCCGCGTGGTCTTCGGTGCGGGGCGGCTCGCGGAGGTCAGGAACGAGGCTGAGCGCCTCGGTATCCGCCGGGCTCTCGTCATCACGACGCCGGGACGCGGGAGCGACGGCGAACGCGTGGCGGCGCTTCTTGGCCCCCGTGCCGCCGCAGTCTTCGCGGGCGCGCGCATGCACACGCCGGTCGAGGTCACCGACGAGGCGATGGCGATCGTCAGGGAACGCGGCATCGACGGGACGGTGGCCATCGGCGGTGGCTCGACCACCGGTCTCGGCAAGGCGATTGCGCTTCGCACCGATCTTCCCCAGATCGTGATCCCGACGACCTACGCCGGATCGGAGATGACCAACCTGCTGGGTGAAACGGCGGGCGGGGAGAAAAAGACGTTGCGCGACCCGCGGATTCGTCCGGAGACGGTGATCTACGACGTCGACCTGACGCTCGGACTGCCCAGGGACATCTCGATCGCATCCGGCTTTAACGCGATGGCGCACGCGGTGGAGGGGCTCTACGCGAAGGACGGCAACCCCGTGCTGTCGCTGATGGCGGAGGAGGCGGTGCGGGCGCTCGGCACGGCGCTGCCGAGGATCGCGGACGATTCTCGCGACCGCGCCGCGCGCAGCGACGCTCTCTACGGTGCGTGGCTCTGCGGCATCGTGCTCGGCTCGTCGTCGGTGGCGATCCACCACAAGCTCTGCCATGTGCTCGGCGGCGCGTTCGACCTGCCGCACGCCGAGACGCACGCGATCATCCTGCCGCACGCGGTCGCCTACAACGCGCCGGCCGTGCCCGAGGCGATCGGGCGGGTGGCGCGCGCTCTTCGCGTGGGTGCGGCGGCGCCGGGACTCTACGACATGGCCAAGGCGGCTGGCGCGCCGACGGCGCTCCGCGACATCGGCATGGTGGAGAAGGGGCTCGATCGTGCGGCCGATCTCGCGGTAGCCGATCCCTACTGGAACCCGAGGCCGGTCGAACGGGATGCGATCCGCGCGCTGCTGCAGGCGGCGTGGGAGGGACGCAGACCCGACGGCTGATGGATCGGCTTGGGCATGCGGCGCCGCCTTGCATGCTGCGGTTGTAATGGTAGGACATGGCGGCGAACGCGCAGGGAAAGGAAGGAAACCGGCAATGCAGAAACTCCAGACCCAGGGCGTTCATCACATCACGCTGGTCGGTGCCGACCGGCAGACCTCGATCGATTTCTGGGAGGGCGTGCTCGGCATGCCTTTCGTTTTCGAGCAGCCGAACCTCGACGTGCCGGAGGAAAGCCACCTCTATTTCGATCCGGGCGACGGGCGGCTGATCACCGTCTTCACCAACGAGAGCCGCAAGCCCGATCCGGCGCGCACGTCAACTGACCAGGGATCGGTCCATCACATCGCGTTCTGGGTTTCGAAGGCCACGTTCTCGCAGGCAGTGCAGCGGCTGGACGAGCGCGGCATCAAGCATTCCGGCGTCAAGGACCGCGGCTTCATGGATTCGATCTACTTCCAGGATCCGCTCGGCCTCCTGATCGAACTCGCCGCCTATCGCTTTTTCCCGCCGGAGGGTGTGTCCTACGGC
>CAZXKZ010000009.1:10711-17066 GCA_964641825.1 uncultured Bauldia sp. | reverse complement strand
GGCGAAGTGATGCTGGAGGCGCACAAGCTGCGCGTGGCGCGCGGCGACTACAATATTCAGGAAGTCCACCTCGCCGACGCAATCGAAAACATCATCAGGCAGCGCCGCGGCAGCCTTTCGGAAGACCGCTCACCAAAGAATCCATACTGAGGGCTTCCTGCGAAAACGCGACAAGGCCGCGGGGAGCGGCCGCAGCAAGGAGGGAAACAACCAATGAAGCTCTACATACTCGACGTGTCCAACACGAGCCGGCCGGTGCGCGCGCTGATCGCGGAGAACAAGCTGCCGATCGAGATCGTGTCGCTCGATTTCTACAAGGGCGAGCATGCCAGCGCGCCCTACACGGACCTCAATCCGAACGGCCTGGTGCCGACGCTCGACGACGACGGCTTCATCCTCACGGAAAGCTCCGCGATCATGAAGTATCTCGCCGACAAGTTCGACCTGCCGCTCTATCCCAAGGGGCTCCGGGAACGGGCGAAGGTCAATGAGCTGATGGACTGGTTCAACACCGGCTTCTATCGCGATTACGCATACAACGTCGTCTATCCGCAAATCTATCCGCACCACAAACGGCCCGACGACGTCACGCAGAAGGGCACGATCGACTGGGGCAAGGGCCAGACGCAGAAGTGGCTGAAGGTGCTCAACGACCACTGGCTCGGCAAGGGCAACAAGTTCCTGTGCGGCAACCAACTCACGATCGCCGATCTCTTCGGCTACTCGCTGCTCACCGCCGGAATGGTGACGCGGGACGAGTTTAAGGCGTACCCGAACATCGACCGCTGGATAAAGGAAGTGGAGAAGCTGCCGAGCTGGAAGGACATCAACGCGGCGCTCGCCGGTTTCCGCGACTACGTGAAGGAGCAGGAGTTCGTCAACGTCTGAGGACTGACGGTTCCCGCAAGCACCAAGGGGCGCTCTCTACGGGCGCCCTTTTTCTTCGGCAGCCCGTCAGCCGCTGGCCTCGATCCAATCAACGAGATGGGACTTGTAGCTAGATCGCGGCAGCGTGCCGTGGGGGACGAGCGCGATCTCGGTGGCGGCGATCAGCGTCTCACGGATGCGCGCGCGGATGCGGCCGGCAAGGTCGGGGATGTCGTCGCCGCCTTCCCCGAGCTCGACCAGTATCTTCAACGGCGGATCCTGGCGCGGTCCTTTCCTGCCGGGGCGGACCGAAATCATCCCGCTGACCGTCGGCTGAAACTGGTTGACGATCTCGCGGAGGGCGCTCGGGAAGACGTTGACGCCGCGGACAATCAGCATGTCGTCGGTGCGGCCGATGCAGCGGACCCGCGGCGCCGTCCGCCCGCAGACGCAACGTCCGGTCTGGACGATGACGTGATCGCGGCTGCGGAAGCGGAGCAGCGGTGCGGCGCGCTGACGGAGGTGGGTGTAGACGAGCTCGCCTTCGACGCCTTCGCTCATCTCGCGGGGCGCGCCCGTATCGGGGTCGATCAACTCGACATGCACGAAGCCCTGCCCGGAGAAGTGCATCCCG
Organism: uncultured Bauldia sp.; assembly: GCA_964641825.1. Lineage (GTDB taxonomy): Bacteria > Pseudomonadota > Alphaproteobacteria > Rhizobiales > Kaistiaceae > DASZQY01. The sequence continues at coordinate 15,565 of CAZXKZ010000009.1, read as the reverse complement.
TTCCGCTCGGGGCATTCGCCCCACAGGGATACGGCGATATCGCCGATGCCCATCGCCTCGGTGACGACGGCGCCCCATCCCTGCTCCAGCCGCGCGCGCAGCGTCGGTTCGCCACCACCTGGCTCGCCCGCCACCAGCAGGCGCCGGACGCTCGATGCGGCCAGGTCGATGTGACGCTCCGTGGCCTTCTCGATGAGGTGGAGCGCGTAGGAAGGAGTCAGCGCGATCGTGTCGGCTTGCAGCAACTGGATGGCGGTGAGCAGCCGGTCGGTGTTGCCGGCGCCGACGGGAATGTGGGCAAGGCCGATGGCGTTGAACGCATCGAGCGTGACGCCGGCCACGAACGGCCCGGCGCCGTACGTGGTGACGATGCGGTCGCCGGGGCGGACACCAGACGCCGAGTAGGAGCGGCACGATATGCGGATCCAGTCGGCGAGATCCTCCGACGTCAGCGGGACATAGCTCGGCGCGCCGGTGGTGCCGCTTGTGGAATAGATGCGGGCAAGCTCCCCGATCGCGACCGCCAGATGGGTGCCCACGGGTTCGGCGGCGGAGCGGCTGGCGCGTAACTCGTCTTTCTCAGTGAAAGGCAGGCGGTCGATGTTGGAAAGGCCGCCGGCATCGTCTGCAGTCCGGATGCCGGATTCGCCGAGCTTCTTCCGGTAGAAGCGCGAGTGCTCGAGGAGATAGGCGATCTGGCTGCGATAGGCGCCGTCGTCGAGGCGGTGGCGATCCGCCCATGCCCGCGTCTCGACGTCCGGCTCGAACAGCATCAGCGCGCCTTCTTCCCGTCGTAGGCGACGGCGTCCTCGGCGGCGGCGGCCATCGCGAAGCCGATCGGACGTTCCTGCTCCTCGGCAATGTGCGCCAGCAGTCCGGCGGTTCGGGCGAGCAATGGCACGGCCTTGATCAGCGCCGGCGGAAAGTCGAGGTCGAGGAGGACCGCGGCGATGGACATCGAAACATTCATCGGCAGCGCGCGACCCCACGCCTTCTCGACGGCGGGCACGAACCGGCGCGCCATGCCGACATGCCGCGCCGCAATCCCGCGAGCGTCCGCCAGCTCGAGAATGCGCTCGGCACGCGGATCGACGGGCTTGTGCAGCGGGTGGCCGAAGCCGGGCATCTTCTCGCCGCGCTCGTGTATCGCCGCGGCGACGGCGTCCGCTGCCGCGTCGGGCGATGCGCCGGCATCGACGTGGGCCGCCGCATCGCGGAGGGCGCGTCCGCAGAGTTCGGCCGTGCCAAGGACGACCGTTCCAGCACCGAGGATGCCCGCGGCAACAGCGCCCTGGAGCGAATCCGGCGCGGCGTCATAGGTCATGCGCGCCGCGATCGCGGTCGGGACGAGGCCGTGCTCCGCAATAGCGACGAGAAGGAGGTCGAGGAAGTAGCGCTGTTCCGGCGAAGGTTCGCGGCCCGTCACCAGAAGATGGAAGTATTCGGTGAACGTCAGGCGCCCCATCAGGTCGCCGACGAGGTCGTATCCGCGGACGGTGACGCTGCCGGCGTCTGCCGTCGCGATCGCGGTTGCTAACGATCCCGGTTTGCCGATCCGCAAGCGTTCCTCCCCCATGCCCGCCGCTCGTTCGTTCGGGCATTCGCGATTCTAGCGGGATTGCTGCCCGCGCAACAGGCGCGGGTGGCCCGGACGGTCAAACCGGCGTGTTCCCCCAGGGCCTTGGAATCGTCCCGGAGGGCTCTCCAGGCGGTACGGCGCGCCTGCCGAACTCCGGAGCCTCGGAAGCGTCGGCCGGCCCCGACGCTGGAATCGCGGCTGGCTCCGGTTCCCTGCCGCCGGCAAACCGGACGAGGGCCGCGATCCGCTTCTCGATGGGCGGATGGGTCTCGAAAAGACCGAGGAAACCCTGGCGCGCGGGAAAATCGATGAACATGGCGCGTATCTGAACCGGCGCCGGAAGGGCGGAGTGGCCGGAAATCTTGCGCAGCGCGCTGATCATCGCGTCCGGGTTCTTGGTGAGCTCCACCGATCCGGCGTCGGCCATGAACTCGCGCTTCCGCGACATCGCCATGCGGAGAGCGATGGCGAGGATGCGGGCGAAGATGAAAATGGCGATCGCGATCAGGATGAGGATGGCGAAGCCGCCGCCACCTTTCCCGCGGCTGCTGGACGACGAACTCGACCAGCCGCCGCCGGAGGACGAGCCGGAGCCGCGGCCCGACATGAGGATGCGCGGGCTGCGGACGAGAAGATCGCCGACCAGCGAGATGATGCCGACGAACACCGCGGCGATGACGAGAAGCTGGACGTCGCGGTTGCGGATGTGGGTCAGCTCATGGCCGAGCACCGACTCCAGCTCGGCATCATCGAGCCCGTCGACGAGACCGCGTGTTACCGTGATGGTGTACTGCTTCTTGCGCACGCCGCTCGCGTAGGCATTCATGATGGGCGAGTCGATGATGTGCAGGCGCGGCATGGTGATGCCGCGGCTGATGCAGAGGTTTTCGAGGAGATTGTAAACGCGCGGCTCGACGCGACGGTCGAGGGTGCGTGCGCCGGTTGCCGCGTCGACGATCGCCTGGTTGGCGAACCAGGCGATGACGAACCACAACAGCGACCCGGCGAGAGCGACCGGAATCAGCGCCGGCGTCAGGGCCACTGCGTCCGCGATGCCCTGGCCGATATCCGGATCGCTGAACGCGACGATGATGAGCGCGAACGCAAAGCAGATCAGGAGCAGCAGGAAGGGGAAGCCGGCCAGCAGAAGCACCGACTTCAGCCGGTTGCTCCAGATATGACTGCGAAGGCCGTAAGCCTGGAACAACGGCTACTCCCTTCCCCGTCAGTGGCAGGTGCGCAGGCGCCTTTTAGAACTTGACCTGCGGCGGCGTATTGACGGCGGTGCGCTCGCCTTCCTCGAGTTCGAAGAACTCGCGCTCGGTGAATCCGAACGAGCCGGCGATGAGGACGGCCGGGAACTGCTGGATCGCAGTGTTGTATTCCTGGACCGCGTTGTTGAAGAAGCGGCGCGCGGCGGCGATCTTGTTCTCGATGTCGGAGAGGTCCGTCTGCAACTGCTGGAAATTCACGCTCGCCTTGAGGTCGGGATAGGATTCGGCGAGGGCGAACAACTGGCGGAGCGCCCCGGTCAGCATGTTCTCAGCGGCGGCCTGTGCTTGCGGACCGCTCGCGGCGACGGCGGCGTTTCTTGCCTGCACCACGGCCTCGAGCGTCCCGCGCTCGTGAGCGGCGTAGCCTTTCACCGTCTCGACCAGATTGGGGATGAGGTCGTGACGCTGCTTCAACTGGACCGTGATGTCCGACCAGGCTTGGCTGACGATCTGCCGGAGTGCGACGAGCCGGTTGTAGATGACGACAAGAAACAGCGCGACCACGACGATCACGCCGAGCAGGATCCACCAACCCATGTTCCGCCTCCTTCAGATGGTGCTCCGCCAAAACTAGCAGCCGGCGCACGGCGGCGCCACACGGGGCCTGCCCGCTCGGGCCGACAAGGGTTTACCGGGAAGCGGAGTTGCGCAAGAGTGGAGGCGGCGGAACGGGGGAGGCGAACATGAGAATGGCGGGCGCACACATGCCCGGTGGTTCTGGCTGGCTGATTTCAGCCGAAAACAAGCGAAAATGGTGCGCAGCGGCCGCCGCCGCAGGCATTGCCATGGCGGTTGCCGGCTGTACGACCTCGCAGAACACCGGCCCGGCGACCGCGGCGCTGCCATCCGCACCGGTAGCCCCGCAGGTCACCATCGTGGCGGCCGATCTCGTGGGCGATTGGGGGTTGGCGTCCTACCGGAACGAAGCCGACCGGCCGCGCACCGAAGCGGAAGCGCGGTCGGCGTGCAACAACCCGTACAAGGTCGGCGCGGGCGCGAACGGTGGTGTGATGATGTATCTCGCCGACCAGCCGCAGCTCTCCGAAGTCTTCATCAAGACGACCGGCGGCGGGCAGGTGTTCATAGGGCCACAGGGTCCGCCCGGACTGGCGCAGGATCGCGTCGTGCTGTCCTTCGAGAACAACGTGCTGGTGACGGACTGGCTGGACCCTGGCGTCAAGGAACGGTACGGCACGATGATCTTCGTGCGATGCGGCGTGGCGTAACGGAACGGAACGGGAAACGGAAGGTCTGCATGAAACTGTTGCGAGGATTGCTTGTTGTCGCGGGACTGGCCGCTGTTGCGGCGGCGCCGGCCTTCGGTGCGCAGCCCCAGGAACTGCAGGTGCTGGAACAGCCGGGCTACGTGCCGACGCCAGAGGAAGAACTGCTGCCGGCGGAATATCGTCCGCAACCGGTCTACTTCCGCTCCAACGAGCCGGCCGGGACGATCATCATCCACACCGACGAGCGCTTCCTCTACGTGGTGCAGGGCAATGGACAGGCGATCCGCTACGGCATCGGCGTCGGCCGCGACGGCTTCCAGTGGCAGGGGCTGCTGAAGGTTTCCCGCAAGTCGGAGTGGCCGGACTGGCGGCCGCCGGCGGAGATGATCGAGCGCCAGCCCTACCTGCCACGGTTCATGGCGGGCGGGCCGGGCAACCCCCTTGGAGCGCGCGCTCTCTACCTCGGCGACACGGTCTATCGCATCCACGGTACGAACCAGCCGCAGACGATCGGCCATGCGGTCTCGTCCGGATGCTTCAGGCTGGTCAACCGCGACGTGATCGACCTTTACGACCGGATACCCGTCGGGACCAAAGTGATCGTGCGGCAAGCGGCGCAGCTCTGAGGCCGAGAGGACAAAGCGTATGGACGGTTTCAGGGCAGGTGCAATCGCAACGTTGATCGGGCTCGCCTCGGTCAGTGCCGCCGACGCGGGAACGCTCGACGACGTCAAGGTGCGCGGCAACCTCATCTGTGGCGTGAACGAGGGCCTCA
>CAZXKZ010000009.1:0-10701 GCA_964641825.1 uncultured Bauldia sp. | reverse complement strand
TGGGTGGGGTTCGCCGCCGACTTCTGCCGCGCGGTGGCGGCGGCCGTGCTCGGCGATGCGGCGAAGGTGGAGTTCGTGCCGCTCTCCGCGGCCGACCGGTTCAAGGCGCTGCAGGACGGCACCATCGACCTGCTCTCACGTAACACGACATGGACAATGGAGAGGGAGGCGGGACTCGGGCTGACCTTTGCCGGCGTCACCTACTACGACGGCCAGGGCTTCATGCTGCCGCGCTCGGCCGGCATCCTCTCGGCGCTGGAACTCGACGGAACGAAAATCTGCGTGCAGGCAGGCACGACGACCGAGGCGAACCTCGCCGATTACTTCGGCGTCAACAACATGGCCTACGAGGCGGTGGTGACGGCCTCATCGGCGGAGTCGCTGGCGAAGTACAAGGCCGGCACCTGCAACGTGGTGACCAGTGACATGTCGCAGCTCTATGCCGGGCGCGTGACGCTGCCCGACGCGGCGGAGCACGTCATCCTCGCCGAGGCGATCTCGAAGGAGCCGCTCGGGCCGGCGGTGCGCCAGGACGACGCGCAATGGGCGACGGTGGTGAAATGGGTGCACTTCGCGCTACTCAACGCGGAAGAGCTCGGCATCGCGTCCTACAATATGAGCACGGCGCTGAAATCCGAGAAGCCGGATGTCCGCCGGTTCGTCGGTCTCGAAGGGAGCTTCGGCGAAGACCTCGGCCTCAAGAACGACTGGGCGGCGGGGATGGTGAAGGCGGTCGGCAACTACGGCGAGATCTACGACCGCAATCTCGGCACAGGGTCGCCGCTCGGCATCCCGCGGGGCATGAACCAGCTCTGGAACCTCGGCGGCATTCAGTACGCGCCGCCGATCCGCTGACCGCCAACCTCAGTGGAAGTTGCGGCCCTTGGGCATGACCCGATGGGCCTCGATGGCGGCGAGCTCAGCGGTGCGCTCGGGCGGCTTCTGGAAGAAACGGACATTGCGCGGATGGCGCTGGCGGGAATCGTCGCCGGTTGGGCGGGCGACCTCATCGCCGTGGGCGAGCGACGCCAGGTCGTCGGCATCCTCCGACAATACGGCGAGCATCGGCGTGAGATCGTCGATCCTCTCGGCGACGACATGAATGACCTCGTTGGCGCTCTGTACCCTGCCGGTGACGGCGACGAGGCGAGCGCCGAGCACCACGGGCCGGAAACGCTCGAAGGTCTTCGGCCAGACGATGGCGTTGGCGATGTCGCTCTCATCCTCCAGCGTCATGAAAATAACGCCCTTGGCGGTGCCTGGCCGCTGACGGATGATGACAAGCCCGGCGATGGTGAGCCGGGCGCCATTCGACGTCGCACGTAGGGCGCTGTTGGGGACGATGCCGCGTGCCGCAAGATGCCGGCGCAGGAATGAAAGCGGGTGCGCCTTCAGCGACAGCGACAGGTAGCGGTAATCGTTGACGATATGCTCGCCGATCGGCATCGGCGGCAGGGCGAAATCCGGCTCCCTGCGGATATCGGCATGCTTGGGGACATCGAACAGGGGCAGGCGGTCCTTCGTCTTCACGGCGCTCTCGCCGCGCGCCGCCCACAGCGCATCACGCCGGTCGAGGCCGATGGAGCGGAAGGCATCGCCATCGGCAAGGCGCTCGACCCCAGCGCGGTCGATGCCGGTGCGCAGCCACAGGTCGCGGACCGAATCGTAACCGCGGCCACGGGCCTGCATCAACGACTCCGCATCTTCCTTGCGCATGCCCTTGATCCGGTGGAGTCCGAGGCGGACCGCATAGCGGGTGCGGATATCGCCGGACATCTCTGCATGGGTGGGGTGAAGGCGCGCGCTGCAGGCGGCGGCATCGGGCGTTTCTTCCAGCGTCGTATACCAATCCGAATAGTTGACGTCGGGCGGCAGTACGAGGACGCCGTGCCTCTCCGCATCGCGGACGAGTTGCGCCGGCGCATAGAATCCCATCGGCTGGGAATTGAGCAGCGCGGCGCAGAAGACATCAGGATAGTGGCACTTCAGCCAAGCGGAGACATAGACAAGGATGGCGAAGCTCGCAGCGTGGCTCTCAGGAAAGCCGTAGTCGCCGAAGCCCTCGATCTGGCTGAAGCAGCGCTCGGCGAAATCCTTGTCGTATTTTCTTTCCTTCATCCCGGTGACGAATCTCTCCCGCAACTGGTGGATCGTGCCGACCCGGCGGAAGGTCGCCATGGCGCGGCGGATCTCGTCGGCCTCGCCGGGAGCGAAACCGGCGCATTCGATGGCGATGCGCATCGCCTGCTCCTGGAAGAGCGGCACGCCCAATGTTTTCCCTAGAATGTCTTCAAGGACAGGGGTGGGGTAGGTGACTCTCTCCAACTCCTGCTTTCGACGCAGGTACGGATGCACCATGCCGCCCTGGATCGGCCCCGGGCGCACGATCGCCACCTCGATGACGAGGTCGTAGAACTTCTCCGGCCTGAGGCGCGGCAGCATCGACATCTGGGCGCGGCTCTCGACCTGGAAGACGCCGAGGGAATCGGCCCGGCAGAGCATGCGATAGACCGACTTTTCCTCAGATGGCATCAGTTTCGCTATGGATTGATCTTCGCCGTAACGGGCGTGAAGAAGTTTGAATGCTTTCTGGATGCAGGTGAGCATGCCAAGTGCGAGCACATCGACCTTGAGGATCCTGAGGGCGTCGAGATCGTCCTTGGCCCATTCGACGTGGGTGCGGTCTTTCATGGCGCCTTTCATCACCGGCACGATCTCGTCAAGCCGGTCGCGGGTGATGACAAAGCCGCCGACGTGCTGGGAGAGATGGCGCGGGAAGCCGATCAGCTCGCGGCAGAGGCGGAGGACATGCTGCATGGTGCGGTCGGAAGGATCGAGGCCGGCGCGGCGCACGTCCTCGTCGGGCACGCCTTCGGACGACCAGCCCCACGTGGTCGATGCCAGAGCGGAGACCGTATCCTCCGACAGGCCGAAGACCTTGCCAATGTCGCGCACCGCCGAGCGCGTGCGGTAGGTGATGACGGTGGCGGCGATGCCGGCATGCTCGCGCGTGTATTTTTCGTAGACGTACTGCATCACCTCCTCGCGGCGCTCGTGCTCGAAATCGACGTCGATGTCGGGCGGCTCGCCGCGCTCGGCCGAGACGAAACGTTCGAAAAGGCCACCGCTTTCACCGCTGGGGTCGACCTCGGTGATGCGCAGGCAATAGCAGACGGTGGAATTGGCGGCCGAGCCGCGGCCCTGACAGAGGATGTCTTTTGAACGGGCGTATTCCATGATGTGGCGGACGGTGAGGAAGTATGGAGCGTACTGAAGTTTGGCGATGAGCTTCAGTTCATTCTCGAGGTTCTCGCGGATCTTTTCCGGTACCCCGCCGGGATAGCGCCAGGCCGCCCCAGCCTCGGCCAGACGCTCCAGTGCCTCCTGCGGGCTTGCGGCGTCGCCGAAGGTCTCGTCGGGGTATTGGTGACGGCTTAGCTCATCAAGGCTGAAGGTCAGGCGCTCCAGGACACGCACCGTCTCGGTGACGGCTTCGGGATAATCGCGGAACAGGCGCGCCATCTCCTCCGGCGACTTCATGTAGCGCTCGGCGTTGGCAGCGAGCCGGTAGCCGGCGGCGGCAATCGTCGTCTTCTCGCGGATGCAGGTGAGCACGTCCTGCAGTGGCCGCCGCTCCGGCACATGGTAGTGCACATCGTTAGTGGCCATGAGCGGTACGCGGAGCCGGCGTGCGGCGCGCGCGAGAAACGTGAGGCGGCGCTGGTCGTCGCCGCCATACGTGAAGTTCGCCATCAGGCAGACGGAAGACGGAAACTTATCGCGGAGGGCGCGGACCGTTGCCTTCAGCCGTTCATCCGGCCGGATGCCGGGCATGACGCCCAGGATCATGCCCTCGCCCCAAGCGAGAAGATCGGCGAAATCGAGATGGCATTCGCCTTTGACGGCGCGGAGGTTGCCCGTGGTGAGCAGGCGGCACAGGCGCCCCCATGCCGCGCGATCCGTCGGCCAGGCGAAGATGTCGGGCGTCCCGTCGCGGAAGGCGAGGCGGCAGCCGACGGCGTAGCGGAAATCAGGAAACTCCTTCCGGATTTCCTTGAGCATCACATAGCCGCGCACGACGCCGGCGAGCGTGTTGCGGTCGGCCACCGCCATGCCGACAAGTCCGACGCGTGCTGCTTCGGCGACCAGCTCCTCCGGATGCGATCCGCCGCGCAGGAACGAGAAATTGGTGGTGACGGCGAGCTCGGCGAACTGCGGCCTCGCGGGCGGGGGTTCGGCGGCAGGCTCCTCCGGCTGTGTCATGTCCGCAGCTCCCCGAGCGGGGAACCCCGGCGGCGGATTCACGTTAATGGCGGGTGAACAGAGACGGGGCCTGCCGTGCCGGTCATATTTTTGCCCCGGTGGCGGGTTGAAGGTTTCGGCCAACCCCCGTCTTTCACCCGTTTGTCCCTTCCTCGCCGGAAGGGTGGAGCCATCGCTATGAAACTGCGTCCTGTCGCCCTGTTTCCCACCGCATTCGGTCTGGTCTCGCTCGCCGCTGTCGCCGCGGCGCCGGAGGATGATTTCATCGGCCGCTTCGGCGGTACATGGTCGGGCTCCGGTACCGTCGTGCGCGACAACGTCGCCTATGACGTGAGCTGCCGCGCCACCGGCCAGCCGGCCGCAAACCAGATCGCCATCGATGGATCGTGCAGCGTCTCCATCGCATCCATCCGGATCGCGGCCGACGTCACCTTCGATCCCTCCACCGGCCGCTATTCGGGAACCTATGTCGGCGCCCGCGTCGGCCCCGCGCAGGTCACGGGTAAGCGCTCCGGTGACACCGTGCAGCTCACCGTCGATTGGCCGGCGCCGGTCAACGGGCAGATGAAGGCGCGGCTGGTCATCGAGAATGCAGGTAGCGGCCAGCTCCGCATCAGGCTCAACGAATTCGTGGCGCCCGGCGGCGGTGAGGTCACCACTCACGATCTCGTCCTGTCGCAGGTTTGACGGGCCGTTCACGCGAACACCCCGTGCATGAACCAGCGCGGACCCTCCGTCTCGCGGCCGTAGAGTCCTTCGCGGTAAAGCCAGAAGCGGTGGCCTGAGGAATCCTCTACGCGGAAATAATCGCGGGTGAGGCCGTCCTCATCCTGCCACCACTCGGGGGCGATGCGCTCCGGCCCTTCCACCCGGATGACCCGGTATAGTACCCGCCGCCAGCGGAAGTTGACGGGCGGGCCCTCCGGCACCTCCGCCATGGTTTCGACCGGCTCAGGGTGGGCGAAGAGGCGCAGGGGCGACTCCTGCGCCGGGCGTGCAACCGGCAGCGATGCCGTCCCGTTGCGGTGGCTTCCGAAAACCTGGTTCCGCTCGGGGATGTGGCTGGCGTGCGGAAGGATCGTGCCGACGCTTTCGTGGCCGAGCCTGGCGCCGATGCGGTCGACGAGGCCGTCGAGATCGGCTTCGGCCATCGCATCGCCGGCAAGGTCGATCTGAGCGGGGCCTGCAGGCGCCGATACGGTCACGGCAAGCCGCGCCATGTCGAAGCCGAAACCAGCCTCGATCTCGTCGTCGCCGAAGGCGGCGAACTTCTCGCGAAACAGGTCGAGGATGAGTTTTGGAGCGCGGACGGGACGTCCCGCGCCGACGGCGACACGGGACACGGCCCCGTCGACGCGGAAGAGCGTGAACTCGAGTTCGCGCGCGCCCTCGCCGTGGGTCTCGAGGGTCCGGGCGAGCGTGACGGCCAGGGAAGATAGCGTACCGGCGATATCCTCCTCGCGCGAGATCGGCTCGGCGAAGCGACGCTCGGCAATGAATACCGGCGGCGGGCGGCGCGGGTCGATCGCCTCCTCGTCGCTGCCCAGGGCCTGGTCGAGGCGCTGGACGAGTTTCCGGCCGAAGCGTGCGGCGAGCGGCGCGCGCGGCCCATCCATCATTTGCCCGATCCGTTTCAGGCCGACGCGGTCGAGCGCGGAAACCGTCTCATGGTCGAGGCGGAGGGCCGCTACCGGGAGCGGGCGCAGCATCCCGGTCGCACCGCTTTCGGGCACGACGGCAGTTGCGGTGAAACGTGCCGCGGCCGAAGCGGCGCCCGGCGTATCGGCGATCGCAGCGCGGGCGAAAAACCCCTGCTCGCGCAGACGCGATGCAAGATCATCCACCATCGCCGCCTCACCGCCAAAGAGATGGGCTGCGCCGGTGATGTCGAGCATCAGGCCGTGCCCGTCGAGCGCCACGAGCGGGGTGTAACGTTCGGCCCAGTTCGCGATCTCGCCGAGGAGGGTCGCGTCGGCGGCAGGGCCTTCATCGGAGACGGCGAGGGTGGGGATCATGGCGCGGGCATCAGCCAGCGCCATCCCGCGCGACAGCCCGAGCTTCTCAGCGTTTTCGTCGAGCGCGACGATGCGGAGCGCGTTCTTGATCTTCGCGACGACGGCGAGGGGCGGCCGGTGTTTGGCTGCGGGGGACGGATCACGAGGCGCGGCGGAGCGCCACGACTTCCCCAATGTCCGGCGGTGCAAGCGGTCTGTCGAAAGATAGGGGAGCGACAGGGACAGAATGCGCCGGCGCTGCGGCGAACGTTCCTCGTTCATGATTCCACTCCACGTCAAAAACTCCGGTGGTTCCGAAACGGTTTCTTTCCAGCGTCAGCCGCCAGGCCGGATCGCCGATGCCGGAGGGATAGTTGTCGGTGACGACGGCAGGGCGCGGGGCCACCAGCCAGCGGGTCGCGGCGGCGCCCGGTTCGATACGGTCGGTCTGGTGCAGCAGGAGGCCCATGACCCCATGCTCGCGAGCGCGAAGCGTCAGGCGGCGGCTGGCGGTGAGATCGAGCTGGCGCGGATTGCCGGCGATCTCGGCCAGCACGGCGGAGAGGCCGCGGCAGCGGAGCCCTTCTTCGAAGACCCAGAGCGCATCGACAGGGCTGGCCACCCGGACGAGGATGAGGCCGGCCGCCGAAAGGCCGAAGCGCCGGAGGCCGGCGGCATAGGGCATACCCGCGTCGTGCGCGGCGGACTCCACGATCCAGAGGACCGGGCGGGCATCGTGATGGCGCAGGCGCGCGAGAAGCGCGGTGGCAAACCCGGTGGCCGCGGCGACATTGCGGCTTTCGCTGCTGCGGATCTCATGGAGCGCGGCACGGCGGAGACCGCCGCCGAGGGCGCGATCGATCCGCGGAATCGCGAAAGGGACGACAGCGGGACGATGATCTCCGCGGTCTTCTTTCCCGTCGCTGCTCCCGGCCGAATACGGGCCAGGCGGAAGGACGACCGTTTCCGCGGCGCGCCGTTCGATTTCGGCGATGCGGCGGCGCAGGCGGCCAATATCCGCCTCCGCCATGAGAACGCTTGCGCGCATGGCCTGTTTCCGGAATGAGAATATGTTCCTGTTTTGTTCTCATTGATTCCGGAGAACGCGACCAGAGTCAAGCGGCCAGCTTCGGTCTTTGACGGGCGTTAGGGAATCCGCAGGAAGCCGCGTGATAAAGACGATCCTTACCGAGTTCGTTCGAGGTTGCGTAACCATGAACCCAGTGCGTACGGCAGGCATCGTCACCCTTGCCGCCCTCGTCATCCTCGCCCTTTTCATGCGGCATACGCTGACGGCGGAGGAGCAGCCCGCCAACAGCTACGCCAACCTGCTGACGCCGATCCTCGCCGGCAACCAGACCATCCTCGACCAGACCATCGCCTACCCGGACGGCACGCCGAAGATCACCGCGGCCATTGTCACCATTCCGCCAGGCGGCGAAACCGGCTGGCACACCCATACGATCCCGCTTTTCGCGTACATCCTCGACGGCGAGCTTTCCGTCGACTACGGCACGAAGGGCGTGAAGGTCTACACGCCCGGCAACGGCGTCCTCGAAGCGATCGATTGGCCGCACAACGGGACTAATACCTCCGCTGTGCCGATGCGCCTGCTCGCGGTCTACATGGGCGCGGACGGTATCGCGAACGCCGAGCCGGTTGCTGCAGCCGAATAGGTCAAAACCGCCGGAATCCCGCCCGCCCTTTTTTAGCTCCCCGGAAAGGCCTACCTTCCGGCCAGGAATGGTGCGCCTTCAGGAGCTGCCTATGGTCGCCGCACTTCGCCGTCCGTTTGCCGTCGCTTTCGTCATCCTGTCGACGATCACGCTCTCCGCATGCGGCATCAACGCGATCCCGACTTACGAGGAGCAGGCCAAGGCGGGATGGAGCGAGGTGCTCAACCAGTACCAGCGCCGGGCCGATCTCGTGCCGAATCTTGTCGAGACGGTGAAAGGCTATGCCGCGCAGGAACGCGAGGTGCTGACGGCGGTGGTCGAAGCGCGCGCGCAGGCGACCCAGACGCAGATCGCGCTACCACCTGACGTGCTGACCGATCCGGCGGCGCTGGAGCGCTTCCAGGAGGCGCAGGGGCAACTGGGCGCGGCGCTCGGCCGCCTCATCGCCATCACCGAAAACTATCCCGAGCTGCGCTCCAACCAGAATTTCCTCGCGCTGCAATCGCAACTCGAAGGGACGGAAAACCGGATCGCTGTGGCGCGTCGCGACTACATCGAAGCCGTCCGCCTCTACAACACGGAACTCGCGACCTTCCCGGGACGCATCTGGGCGACCGTCCTCTATTCCGACAAGCAGCCGATGGCGACCTTCACCATCGCCGAGGAGCAGATGCAGGCGCCAGAGGTTGACTTCAACTAGCCGTCCGACGATGCGCGCGGCAACGATCTTGGCGCTGGCCGCCAGCCTGCTCGCAGCACAGCCAGTCCTGGCGCAGACGTTTCCGGCGCTCACTGGCCGCGTCGTCGACCAGGCCGGCATCATCCCGGCGGACGCCGAGGCGCGCATCGACGGCAAGCTCGCGGCGCTCGAAGGCAAGACCACCGACCAGTTCGTCGTGGTGACGGTCGAGTCGCTGCAGGGCTACGAGATCGCCGACTACGGCTATCGGCTGGGACGCCATTGGCAGATTGGGCAGGCCGGCAAGGATAACGGGCTGCTCCTGATCGTGGCTCCGAACGAGCGCGAGGTGCGCTTCGAGGTCGGCTACGGTCTCGAAGGGACGATGACCGACGCGCTGTCGCGCGTCATCATCGAGAACGCGATCCTGCCGCGCTTCCGCGCCGACGACATGGCGGGCGGGATCGAACGCGGCGTCGACGATGCGATACAGGTGCTTTCCGGCGACGCGGCCGAGCTGCAGGAACTTGCGAGCCAGCGCCCAGCCGACGAGGGCTGGTGGGCGCCGCTGATCCCGTTCCTCATCTTCTTCACGATCATCATCCTCATCAATCTGCTGCGCCGCTATGGCGGCAGACGCTGGCGGTGGCTCGCCAATGCGGCAGGCGCTGGCGCGGGCAGCTCGACATGGTCCTCCGGACGCTCGTGGGGCGGCTCGTCGGGAGGCTTCTCCGGCGGTGGCGGTTCGTTCGGCGGCGGCGGCGCATCCGGCAGATGGTAGCGGACGAGATCATATCGCCGGAGGACCGCCTCCGCGTCCGCGCGGCCGTCAGGGACGCGGAGGAGAAGACGCGGGGCGAGATCTTCGTCGTGGTCGCGCGGCAGAGCGACGACTACCGCATCATCCCGATCGTGTGGGCGACACTCGCCGCACTCGTCGTGCCGGCGCCGCTGATCTTTGGCACCAACCTGCCGGCCTCGGTGATCTACGCCATCCAACTCGCGGTCTTCGTCGTCCTTGCCGTGGTGCTGTCGCTCCCGGCGGTCAAGGCGTGGGTCGTGCCCGGAGGCGTCAAGCAGGGCCGAACGCGCGCGCTCGCCATCGAGATGTTCCTGGCGCACGGGCTGCACACCACCGAGACGCGGACGGGTGTGCTCATCTTCGTGTCGCTTGCCGAGAAGCGCGCAGAAATCGTCGTCGACACGGGGATCGACGGCCACGTGGCACAGGATACCTGGGACGCCGCGATGGCCGCGCTGATCGCGGAGGTGCGGGCCGGACGGCTCGCCGACGGGCTGATCGCCGCGGTCTCGGCGACGGGAGCCGAGCTTGCCCGGCATTTCCCACGGCTGCCGGGCGATCGCGACGAGCTGCCAAACGATCTCGTCATTCTGTGATGCGGGCTGCCGGCCGGCACAAGAATCGGCTTGCCTCCTTACGGGTCTGCGTCGGATAAGTCGCGGTTTCCCATAGGCAATCCCGTTGGGACACTCGCAGGACTGGCGCTCGATGCGGCGTGACATTCCGGGTTCGCAACCATCCATGCCGGGTCGTGAGGCAGCAATCCGCCATGCGCTCCAGTCGGCGATCGCTGCGATGGGGGCGGGCGACCTCGACCAGGCAGCGCGCGCGCTCCAGTCGGATGCAGGCGCGCTGAAGACGCCGGTCGGCCAGAACATCATGGGCGACATCCACCTCAAACGGGGAAATCCGCGCGAGGCGCTCAAGGCCTTCGATGCGGCGCTCAAGATAGCGCCGCAGATGCCGGAGGCGCACTGCAACCGTGCTGCGGCGCTCCATGAACTCGGGCGCCTCGAAGACGCGCTCGCCGCGGCGGACAAAGCGATACGATTCCGGCCCCAGTACCCGACGGCACTTTTCAACCGCGGCAACGCGCTCAAGGATCTCGGGCGCACCGAGGCGGCGCATGAGGCGTTTTCCAGGGCCGTCAGCCTGCGGCCCGCGTTTCCCGAAGCGCTGCTCAATCGCGGCCATATGCGGCTTGCCCTCGGCAAGTGGCTGGAAGCGCTCGGCGACTTCAACAAGGTGATTGCCGCCGATCCGGCGAACATCGGTGCTTTTGTCGGA